>NZ_JBBOOE010000001.1:3767233-4099467 GCF_038002965.1 Robertmurraya sp. FSL R5-0851
TTAGGTTTTTCGGGAAACTTTATGGAGTAAATGATGAAACGAGGATTCAACAATTACTTGAGGACTTTCAACTGGCCGACCATCAGCAGAAAAAAGTGGGTACCTATAGCACAGGAATGAAACGTAGATTAGGAATCATTAAAGCCATCTTACATAACCCGACCATCCTGTTCTTAGATGAACCAACCAATGGATTGGATCCAGAAGGTATTCAAATGGTCCTTCAAAATATCCATACACTAAACAAGCAATACGGCACCACGATCTTCCTTTGCTCTCATATTCTGCACCAGATAGAAAGCGTTTGTTCACAATATTTATTTTTGGATCATGGCACCATTATTGAGTCAGGTACCAAGTCAGAATTGGAAACAAAATACATCAAAGAAATCTCTGTAAAAATTGAAACAAATGCCGTAGTAAATGAATTAAATCCTCTTTATAAAGTGGTCAAACAGGACGGCTCTTACATCACCTTTATCCTGCAAACAAAAGAGCAACTTCCAAGATTATTAGAGGAGATATTGAAGAAGCAATTCTGGATTCACCATGTTGAGATTCAAAATAGAGATTTAGAGAGCTTGTATTTTCAGATTAGAGGTGTGAAAAATGAAGATAAATAGGCATGTAGTGTGGACAATAGCCATGAAAGATATTAAAGGCATAACAAGTAATAAACAAGTGCTCATCGGTCTGATTATCCTGCCGTTAATTTTCGCGGTCATTTTTCCTGCTGCATTTATTTTACTTATTCATTTTGTTTCTCTCACCTCTTCTGATATTGAGATCATGACAAACACTATTATTTCTGGTCTACCTAACGGCGGTATTAAAGATACGATTAACGCGTTACCGTCCTTTAACCATCAAATCATTTATGTAATCGTAAACTATTTGTTAGGTTCCATGTTTCTACTTATTCCCGTAATCAATTCGATGATGATTGCTCTTAATAGTTTTGTTGGAGAAAAGGAAAGAGGCACCTTAGAGAGCTTGTTATTTGCACCGATCACAGTAAAAGAACTGTTTATTGGAAAGGTACTATCCGCTTTTGTGCCCACCATGGTGTTAACAATCGGCAGCTTTGTCCTTTTTGGTGTGATTACGACTGCTATTACGTATCCAATCTTTAACGGTTTTATTTTTCCAAATACCAACTGGATATTACTCGTATTTTGGTTATCACCAATCATTACATTATTTACGATTTTAATAGAAGTATTAGTGTCTGCAAGGTCAAAAAGCTTTCAGGAAGCTCAGCAAATTGGTGGATTGGTCGTCCTTCCAATCGTTGGATTATTCGTTGGTCAAGCGACAGGAATGCTCATTATTAGCCCGATCATCCTTCTTTTGGTTGGCCTTTTCTTATTGATAATTAACGTGCTACTGCTTTTCTTAATATCTAAATACAATAACCGAAACACCTTATTTGAAAGCCAAGTGTAATAAAAGAGAAAAGGTACAGACAAATGTACCTTTTCTTATTCAATTACTCCGGTTTCTGTAATTAACACTTTACTCGATACTTTGAAAGTAGTATTGGGATAGACTTCATGCCACTTTTCCGGATCAAAATTTCTTGTTTTAGTTTTAGCTAAAGCACCGATTCCAATTGGATCGATGCCTTTATCCCGGAAACGATTCAGCAACTCTTCTGTTCGTTTATTTATTTGCTCTTCCAATGACTTTCCAGCTAAATCGATGACCTTTGGATCAAGGGTTTTACCTGAATATTCTCGTATATGCGCTTCTAATTTGACACGTAACTTTACCTTAGGCTGAGTTAATGGGTCCTCGATTTCATACTTCCTTTTCGTCGTTATATTGTACGTAGTGACATAATCCTCCCCTACTTTAAATAGACTCTCGGCATTCGCCGAGTTAGATGGTACAAGGATTTTCTTGTACCATTTTTATTTGATTCCTCCTACTTTTAGTAGGGGGATGTTTCACGTTTTATAAGAAGAATTGGAAATTCCTCAGTGAAATTTTGTTGATTTTTTTGTCGAAAATACTTGACTTTTTGAAAACACCACAATAATCGCCGGCGAAGGGATTTATTTCCTTATAAACCGTGAATTGGGGTGTTGAGGTGAAGCCAACTGTCGTTAGTCATGAAGATTACCAAAACTTCGTTTTAGAACAATTAAGAAAGCATTACTCTGGTAACGTCCTTACTATTGTAAATAATGATTGGCCCATTATTTACAAGTTATGGATCACTGACCTTTCTCAGATTACCTCGTGGCTTCGGAGCTCTTATTCGAATAAAGGTCCGGAGCCTCGTGATCCGTCTTCTATGATGCGCTCTTACCTTTTGCTTCTTTTGGCTAAACCAACTCTCAGTATTACTGAATGGGTTGATGAATTGTATCGAGTGCCTTTCTATGCCATCATGAGTGGCTTTGAACCGGGGAAAGTTCCTGGTATAGGGACTTTCTACGATTTTTTCCACCGTTTATGGGGAAGGGATAACGCTAATATAAAACCCAATATCAAACCGAAACGCCAAAAAAAGAAAAAGAAGAAACCCAAGAAAGGCGAAAAAGCGTCCCCATCAAGTCCAGGTATAGTTAGAAAGTTAATCGATCGTTTTTTTCGTTATGATGCTAAGAAAAAAGTGCTGCCAAGCGATCGATTATTTGAATTATTTCAATCTCAATTTCTCCATGTATCAGCGAACCTAGGCTTACTCGGAGACTTGGACGCTCTAGGGGTTGTCGGAGACGGTACCCCGATTGAAACGGCTAGATTTCCAAGAAGCAAGCGTACTTGTGAATGCAGTGCCCAAGGACTAACGAATTGTAACCATCCTCGTCATTATTCCCAACCTGACATCGACTCAGGGTGGGACAGTTCACGGGAACGCTACTTCAACGGATACCATCTCTACATGTTATCCACTAGCGACAGTCGATACGACCTACCCTTGTATCCAAGACTTCAACCAGCTTCCCGGCATGATTCTGTCAGTCTTGTTGCCAGTTCTATTGAATTTTCGCAACGCACTACCTTGGGCACAATTGGTAAGATTCTCTTGGATGCTGCTCATGATGCGGAACCTATTTATGAATTGCTAGATCATTATAATATCGAGCCTTTCATTGATCTGAATGTTCGAACCAAGAAAAATTTCAGCACTGAAAGCGATATACAAATATCTCCCGAAGGGACACCAATTTGTTCTGCAGGGTTAAAAATGAAGCCCAATGGTTTTGATAAATCCAAAAACCGGCAGAAATGGAGATGTCCACTCGCATGCGGCACAAAAATTACTTGTGAGAATCCCTGTTCTAAAGCTAAATACGGTCGAACATTTCATACATTCCGGAAGGACAACCTTCGGTTGTTTACTAAGACTCCGAGAACGTCTGAAAAGTGGAAGCTAACTTATAAGCGTCGTACATCTGTAGAACGGTCGAACAAACGTGAAAAGGTTGATTATCATTTAGAATTAGGTCGTCATCGTTCCACGAAAATGTGGTACATTCGGACTTATGCCATTATGATGTGCCAACATATTGATGCTTGGTACGACGTTAAAAAAGAAAAGCTGAATCTCGAAAATGTCATTTTTAAAAAGTCTGCTTAATCATTTTTAAAAATTTTATAAGCAAGGCTTATTTGGTATGCATTTTTTTGAAAAAGGAAATGAAAAAAAGGAATTTTCATCGAATCGAAGCTAATTTCCAGTTATTTTTTTACAAATCCCATAAAAATGACTTAGTTATTCCGAGAGTCTATTTAAAGGTATAGGAACCATTCCTAAAATTCTCCATAAGTGCTTTGAAAAAAAACATATCACTATCATTTAGATAATCTACAGCTTTATCTCTTTTGAATAAGGCGATTCCAATAATCTTCACTTTATTTCCTGTCAATTTCACATAGGGAAGAAAAGGTTCCTTTACTTTTGAATAATACGAGTACATAAATAAATGTAAATTCGATCGAGGTAGCTCCCTGTACCTCATATTATGTTCAAATAAGGTATTTAAATAGGCTCCTGTTCCAAGGTTTCCAAGATTCTTCTCCAGTATCTCATCCGCTTTGCCATCAACAACAGCCAAATACAATCGAGAACCAATGGCCGCATCACGTTCAAATGTATCCGTTATTTCGTATATTCCTCTTTCCGCTAATTCTTTTCCGAAGAGAACGACTTCAATTCCCCCATTTTCTAATGGGTCCGCTGATTTCATTTGGGATTGTCGGTTAATTTCTTTGCTTACTCTAGCCACACTCATAAAGGATTCATTAGATATACTTTTATCCGCTTTATAAACCGGGATTACGATGGTTCCTTTTACTTCTCCATCATCTCTAGCATCATAACCAACCGCACTCATAATATTGATATCATCGATGATTTTTTGCTCTACACAACCTGTTAGAAACATCATGGAAATCAGTAAAAAAATGACTTTCCTCATGCGGATTTCCGCCCTTTCATACGATAAAAAATAATACTAAAAAGAAATAAAAAAGGAATATAACCATAAATTAAATAAAAACCTATTTCAGCAGTAAAATCACTTATCATTTCAATCTGCTCACGGGTTTTTAAAACACAACTACCTGCACAAACGAGTAATAATAGGACGACTAATAGGGTTCGTTGTTTCTTTTTAAAGACTCGTTTTGCCCCCCGGCTTGCAGACCACATTGCTAAACAAAGATTTGGTAAAATCACAAATAACCAAGAAGAAATTGCCACGTATTCGATTCGCTCGACAAATGGAAGTTGAACGATTTTTAACATGGTAAGTGTTGCCCATATATTTCGATTTAATTGTTCTTCAGAAAAGTACGCTATACTAATGATCATAACGGCAAGATAGATAAAGATTGTCGATGCTGAACCTAAATGAGCCCATTTTTGTGATTTCTTCGGATCTTTAAAAAATGGATAATAAAATAACAATGTCTCAAACCCTAACACACTTAAAGTAATTTGCTTGGTTGAACTTAAAATTTCAAACACGGAGTGATCAAAAATAGGAAGCAGATTTTCAAAAAACGCATACTTTAAGGGATAAAACAAGGAAAACAGCAAATAGGCAGGGAGAACAACTCCTAAAACGGCCATCCCAGTAACCGTACGGAGGCCTCCATTGACAACATAAAATACAATAATCAATATCACTAAAGAGAAAAGACTAATTCTAATGCCAGGAAACATCCACACCTGAACCACTTCTATATAGGATCTTAAGACCGTCAGTGTTAATAAACAAAAGTATAAGACTAACATAATAGAAAAGGCCGATCCTATCCATTTGCCAAAAAGAACCCGATGTACATCAGTAATATCTCCATTTTGTTTATTTAGAATTTGATACATCATCCATATGACTACATGAACTCCTATTCCTCCTAAAATAATAGACATCCACGCATCATTTCCAACTGCTTTTGTGAGCACTCGCTGGAACCCTAAGATTCCAACTCCTATTTGGATCGCTTGTACTAGGTAAAAAGAAAAAAATGGTGACACTTTTAATCGGTCCGGGATGGTAGTCACAAAGGAACAACTCCTTCTAACGAGCTATTCATCAATATCTCGATGAACTTTTTCATCTTTTGGTGAAAAGCGCTTTTTCTGTTCGGGATGATTGTGAACAGGTCTTCGACTTAGCTTGGAAAACGGCAGTCGAATAATGGTATCCTTTAAATCTCTAACCCTTGTAGGATAAAATGGCTCTAGATATGGTCTCCCTAATGAGGTTAACTGCAATAAATGTCCTGCTAGAAATGCAAAGCAGAGAACAATTCCAATTAAGCCCCATGCATGTGCAAAGAATAAAAACGGAAACCGAATCAAACGAATCGTGTTACCGAATTGATAGGTTGGAGTGGTAAATGAAGCCAAGGCGGCCAAGGCAACCATAATTAACAAGACATTACTAGTTAACCCCGCTTCAACCGACGCAGTCCCGATAACGATCCCGCCTACGATACCAATGGTTTGACCTACCTTCGTTGGAAGTCTTGCTCCAGCTTCCCTGAGTAATTCAATGGTCAATTCAAGAAACAGAGCTTCTAATATCGGAGGTAAGGGAATCGCTCTTCTAGATGTAATTAATGTTGCCAGTAAATCCTTTGGAATTAATTCATAATGATACGTCAAAGTCGCGACGTATATAGGTGTAATCAATATAGAGAAGGCAATGGATGCAATTCTGACAATCCGAATGAAGGAAGCAGCATACCAATTTAATAAATAGTCCTCAAATGTAGAGATGGACTCATTAAACGTAGTAGGACCGATCAATGCATGTGGTGATCGATCGACTAATATGGCTAGCTTGCCCTCAGCTAATGCGGTCGCCACCCGATCAGGTCTTTCCGTATCAAGAATTTGTGGAAAGGGGGAGCGCTGGTTATCCGCAATAATTTGTGAAATATATGCTGTATCGCCAATCGCATCAAAATCGATTTCATTCAGCCGCTGCTTGAGCGTATTTACATTTTCTTCATCTGCAATATCTTCTATATATAAGTAGGCCACTCCAGTATTTGATAAATCACCGATTGTAATTTTTTCAACTCTTAGGCTATCAATCGGCAATCTTTTTCGAATAAGGTAAATATTTGTATCTAACGATTCAACAAAAGATTCTTTTGGACCCACCACACTAAATTCAACTTCAGGTGGAGAAATGGACCGATTCTCATTTTTCATTGCAGGAATCAATACACCATGATGATCTGAATCTGTAAAGTAAATATACACATATCCTGAAGGTAGCTTCTCAGTCAGATCTTTTGGGCTAGTAACATCAATAATTTCCTCAATCGGAATCTTTGACTTTAGTTCCTCCAAGTCACTGATTTGTAGCAAATTCGGTAGGATATATTGATGAATTACTTCCGCATCCACGATACTTGAAAAATAGGAAATAACATACGGAACCTTGCCATGCTCTTTCTTATAAAACACAAAATCAGTTGATTTCCTTAGAGAATCAAACGCTTCCCTTATGGTCGTTATTTCTGGTTTTTTCTAAGATTTTTTGTTACTCCCTTTTTTCATCAAACTACTCACCGAACTTTCACAAAGTAAAAATTATGCTAGGATTATTATCCTTTAAGAGGGAAAAATTATACTTTCTTTACATAAAAAAGACGTAGAGAATAGGTTCTCTACGTCGGACCCGTTATTGTAAATTTCCTGATTTCGCCAGAATATTCCAGCTTTCACCGTGATCAGTAGTTTGGTAAATGTCATTATTAAAACTGACGAATGTGATTTCATGCTCGTTTTTTGGATTGATTGCTGCATACATGACAGCGTCTTCCTTCATCTTCGGCAAGGCAATTCCCTCTTCATTATCATCGGTTAAGTTTCTTATTACAAATGAAGGCTGACCATCATATTCACCGTACAGGAGGCTATTCTCTGTAAAATAAACAATTGTCCCCTGTGTTCCAGTTGTTAGTAACTCAAAGGATTCCCCCTGGTCTTTAGATAAGTAAATTCCGTCTTCACCCGCAGCAGCCAATATATTTTTATCTGTTGGATGTACAGCCAATCCGATGAGTTCTCCTTTTAAACCACTTGCTGCAACTTCCTTCCAATTAGCTCCCTCGTCTTCACTCACATAAAATGCATCAGCCTCCATAACGGAGTTTTTATGTGGACTCATTGCAAAAATCTGATGATTGTTATATCCAACACCCATAAGATGGAAATCCACTTCTGCTTCAAAGCCAAGACTTTGTAAGGTTTGACCATGATCCACACTTTTCATAATGCCAATCGGATTGGGCAGCTTTGAATCTGTTCCCGGATGACCGCTAGAATAAAAACCATCATTGGTGGCGTTAAAACCCATATAATCATTGTTTTCCCTCTTCGTTTTTAACCATGTTCCATTCTCATATACCTTTAACCCGTCATGTGCGGCAAAAAAGGGAGCCGCTTGATTTCCCACATACCCTAGCCCGTGGATATGATCGATGTTTCCTGTGAAGGGCTCAAAAAAGTCATGTGATACAAGCGAGGCTGACGTTGAATCTTTGGTTTCATCCTGTGAGTCTGATCCCTGAGTTTCGGTTTGATTTGTTGATTCCTCTGGTTGAGCTGTCTCTTCTTCTTGACTACATGCCGTTATTGTTAAAAGACTAATAGTAGCCATTAGTAAAAATTTATTCATCTGAAAAAGGTCCTCCTCCTTTTAATGTGAACCATGTCCTCCACTTCCATCAGCTGGAGAAATCTCTAACATACTATCAATCATTCCTTGAGTATCCATGGAAACTTCCTTCAAATTCGCTAAAATATAAGCGTGGTTGTATGGCCCCACAGTTGGGTCATCTGTAAACTTTGGTTGAAGAGCTCCTAAATATTCATGTACTTCACTTGTCGCTTCTCCATTCTCTAACCAAAGAAGGGGCGCATGCTTTCCTAAATGGGCAAATGGAGCTCCAGCGATGGCAAACTCAGGTTGAGCTGTTGTTGTAAAAGCAAACCCATGTCCCGGCTCCGTCACACCCCAGCCAAAGCCTGTTTTTGCATCCTTAAACTTAGCAAACGCAATGGATGCTTCCACGGGAGTTTCTCCATCAATACGAGTTACCTTTCCATACTCTTGTAAGCTAGAAACAACTTCCTCAGAAATCACTTTTTCAGGTGCTAACACATAGATATTTGCATTATTCCGACGGGTTTGTAATGCTTCCACAGTCGCTTGTGGGATGTCATCCTTTCCAACAAATAAAACCGGTTCAGGCATATGTGCAATCCAATTAGAGGCAATGAGTGAGTATAATTTTGCATCGTCTTCAAGAGAAACGATAATCACACTTTGAGGCAACTCCCCAGCCGTCTCCGCATACTTCTTATCCACTGCTAAAGCAAATTCAGCCGAATCGTTACCGGTGATTTGCTCTACCTTGTAATCTGCTAACGCATCTAAAACCTTTTCGGTCGCATCTCCCATGACCATCACTTCTGTTCCATTGACATTTCCAGTTGGGCTCAGGCGATTAATTTCATGTAATGTTTCTTCAGAAAGCTCTTGATTGTAAAATAATACGGGCCCATTATTCGGATGGTGGATTAAATCCGAACCAGCAAGAGCGATTTGCCATTGGTCAGCAGGTGCTAAAATAACGGTTCCAGGTCGATTATCCTTCCCTGTTGCTGGCCATATCGTTTGCGAAACCATAATCGCTGCTTCTTCCAAAGTATCAGCATCCAGTCTCGTTACATTCTTCGTGCTAGTAACAAGAAGCTCATTCGTTACTTTACCATTGGTTTCGGTAACCTCCGTATGCTCTCCATGCTCACTTTCTCCTTCTTTTCCTTCTTCACCATTTGAGGTACAAGCAGCTAAAAATGTTAGTAGCAATATACTTATCACACTTGCAAATAGCTTTTTCATTGTTGGAACTCTCCTTTTTCTACAAATTCATAGTGGAAACAAGTTTTACTTTACCAATACTTTGTGCAGATTTTATGCATAAAGTTTGATCCTTTTTTGTCATCTCATAGTTTTGCCTATTTTTCTCATTCATAAAGTAAGATTTCCATAGTACTTTCGATTACTATAGAAGTATGACAGGAAAAGGAGATTTCCCTTTGAAAAAACTATCGATCAAATTAGGTGCTATTTTCTTTTTATGTATTTTAGGACTTGAATCGTTTATGTTCATCTTTCTTCATTCCGCTTTAGTCGAATCACGGATACAAGAAGAACTCAATGCTCTTCAAGCTCGCGGGAATTCTCATCGTGCCATTTTAGAGAACCATTTTACCCCAGAAACGATTGCTCACGTTGCTTTAATGGAAACAGAATCCACGACAGACGTAGTGGTAACTGATGCTGACTTACGTATACTTGGGTCTTCGAGTAAAAATGAACAACTTATAGGAAACATAAAGCTGCCTTCAAATGAGATTCCTCAAGGTGGACTCATTATCGAGAATGACTGGGAAACAGAACCTTTCATTTCTACCGTTAGCTCGTTAGAAAAAAAAGGAGAAATCATAGGCTATGTGTTCATGTTTCAAGACACAGAAACCGTTCATTCATTAATCAAGCGATTAAACCAGCATTTTGTTTTTGCGGGGTTCTTAACGGTTGCTCTAACGTTATTTATTATCGCTTTACTATCGAAGGCAATCACTAAGCCTCTAATAAAGATGAAGGATGCTACCTTTCAAATCAGCCAAGGGAACTACTCTATCTCTTTACCTGAAACAGGGAACGATGAACTTGGCGACCTCGCAAAATCGATTGAATCACTAGCACATGATCTGACCTTTTTAACGCAAGAGAGAAATGACTTTCTGGCAAGCATATCGCATGAACTACGAACACCGATCACTTATATAAAAGGATATACAGAAATGATCCTGAAACGCGATCTTTCTGAGAAAGAAAAACAGAACTATCTAGCGATTATTCTGGAAGAAACAAACCGATTAAATGATTTAATCAAGCAATTATTCGACTTAGCCAAAATGGACCAAAATTCCTTTCAGATTGAAAAAACGGAAGTCAACCTAAAGGAGATTCTTGAAAAAGTGGAAGTCAAACTAGCCCCAGCATTTAAAGAGAGGGGAATGACTCTTCACATCTCTTGCCAAAAGGATTTCTTTTTACATGCTGACCCAATCCGAATGGAACAGATTTTTTTAAACTTGTTGGATAATTCGATGAAATATTCTTCAACTGGCGGAGTAACAAACGTGTCCGTTGAACTAAAGAAAAGCCAGCTTTTTGTAACGATTCGTGATACTGGTAACGGCATCCCTGAAGAGGATTTACCACATATTTTTAACCGCTTTTACCGGGTTGATAAATCGCGGACTCGCTTGCTAGGTGGTGCAGGTCTCGGGCTTTCCATTGTCAAAGAACTAGTAAATAAACATAATGGAACAATTACGGTGAAAAGCGAGATCCAAGAAGGAACGGAATTTCAAATGATGTTTAGGGGAGCGTGGAGTGATGAAAACGATCTTACTGGTGGACGATGAGCAACGAATGTTGGATTTATTAACCCTTTATCTAGAACCAAAAGGATACAATTGTGTACCACATACTTCTGCTTTAGATGCACTTACCTATCTATCATCCTATCAGGTTGACCTTGTTCTTCTTGATATCATGATGCCTGAGATGGATGGTTGGACTCTCTGTGCAGAAATTAGGAAAAAATGGAATCTTCCTATTATCATGTTAACGGCACGCACAGATAAGACCGATGTGGTGAAGGGACTTGATATTGGTGCAGATGATTATATCTCGAAGCCATTTGATGAAGACGAACTACTTGCTCGAATTGGGGCAGTATTAAGAAGACATAAGTCGACAAGCCCACTTCTAACGTTTAAAGGGCTCATATTAAATCTAGAATCCTTTGATCTGCATTATGAAAAAACACCGATTTCATTAACCCCAAAGGAATTTTCCATGATGGAGCTATTTTTAACTCATCCTAATCTGGTATTTACGCGCGACCATTTAATCACCAGCTTATGGGGACATGGAGTCACCACTGAGGACAGAACGATTGACTCCCATGTCCGGAATCTCCGAGAAAAATTAAGAAAAGCCCATTTCCCTGCTGATGAGCACTTACAAACCGTTTGGGGAGTAGGGTATAAATGGCAGAACGGATAATGGAACCAATACTTTTTATTTTTGCAAGTGTGATTGGAAATGTGCTCATCGCTGTAGCAGGTGTCATTCCGAGTGCCTTTTTGACGGTAGCGAATATTTCCATCCTTGGTTTTGAGGTTGGATTAGTTGTTTCTATTATTGGAGAAGCACTTGGAGCCATCGTGAGCTTTTGGTTATATAGAAAAGGGTTTTCACGGGTGAAGGACAAATTTCAAGTCAAGTGGAGATGGGTTCAAATCCTTCTAGACCGGTTGTATCAATCAAAAGGGGCTGAGGCTGCTGCGATTGTTCTTTTGCTCCGGCTGTTGCCGTTTGTTCCATCTGGTTTCGTGACACTGACTGCTGCGGTTGGTAAGATGAATATTCTAGCTTTCGGAATAGTGAGTACGATAGGAAAGATCCCTTCTTTGTTTATCGAAGCTTATGGAGTTCATCATGTTCTGAAATTTGACACCCACCTTCAATTCATCTTGGTCGCTGTTGTTATCATGATATTTGTGATTGGGTTTTTCATAAAGAAACGTCCCCGCGGTTAATACGAGGACGATCTTACTATTGGAAAGCTACAACAGCGGAACGCTCCACCTGATTTTATACTCTCAGAAAAATTCCTAGAATGAAAGATGTTTCCTGATAAAACTTTCATCTAACGTTCTTCATACCTTTGATGAAGGACGTTTCTTGCTTAATTCTTCATCTTAACATTCTTCATCCCCTTGATGAAAGACGTTTCCTGCTATAACTCTCATCCTAACGTTCTTCATCCCCTTGATGAAGGACGTTTCCTGCTATAACTCTCATCCTAACGTTCTTCATCCCCTTGATGAAAGACGTTTCTGAGTTAATCCTCCCTCCTAACATTCTTCATCCCCTTAATGAAAGACGTTTCCTGCCATAACTCTCATCCTAACATTCTTCATCCCCTTGATGAAAGACGTTTCCTACTTTAACTCTCATCCTAACGTTCTTCATCCCCTTGATGAAGGACGTTTCCTGCTATAACTCTCATTCTAACGTTCTTCATCCCCTTGATGAAAGACGTTTCCTGCTATAACTCTCATCCTAACGTTCTTCATCCCCTTGATGAAGGACGTTTCCGAGTTAATCCTCCCTCCTAACGTTCTTCATTCTTCTTTAACGCAAAAGTGCCCTCACCAAAATGATGAAGGACACTCTATCTTTAGTTCTTTGAATTTTGACCAACAATATTCTCCAAAGCAATAATCAAATGATTCAGTTGATCCAGGCTAGCAATTACTTCTTTCATCGAATGTCTTTGGTCCTCTACCCCTGCATAAATTTCTTCTGTTGTGGCGGAGGCTTCTTCCGTAATATTGCTAATCGAAGTTACTTCATTAACAATGCTGTCCGAAGCTTCTAATAAAGATTTTGTTTTATGCTGAATTTGATCCGCCTGTGAAAATACATTGGTTGTATTTTCTCTTATAAGTTGAAGAATATTTTCTGCTTCTTTTGCCGCTTTCGAGCTTAATTCAAAAGCATTTTTACTATGGTCGAGTTTTTCTTGAAGCTGAATAATTTTTGAAAAAATGTCTGTTAACATGCTTCCTACTTCTTCGGTTGCTTGACGAGAATGTTCAGCTAATTTACGAACCTCGTCTGCAACGACTGCAAACCCCTTGCCTTGTTCACCCGCACGAGCCGCTTCTATACTTGCATTAAGAGCCAGCAAATTGGTTTGTTCCGTGATTCCTTTTATCGACCCAAGCATTTCTTCAATTTTGCTATTTTGAGCGGCAAGAGTTCCCATCAAGCTAACGGTTTCCGTCATGCTTCCTTCCACTTTCCCCATATTAGAAGCAAGCTGAGATAAATGTGTGGCACCTATTTGAGTGGACTCACCTGTCTTACCAGATAAAGCCTTCATATCCTCTGATGTAGAAGTAACAAGAGAAATTTCCTTATGAATTTTTTCAATATTATCCTTAATATCATGAATGGAAACGGCTTGGTATTCCACCCCTTTAGCTACTTCCCCAAAACCAACCGCAATTTCCTCCGTTGCCTTGCCCGTATGACTTACTTCGGCTTGAATCGATTGATAAAAAGATAATAACCCATGAACAGAGGTTTTAATGTTCTCAAAGGTTTGTTGAAGTTGCTGCTGCTGATTTTTTGATTCTTCTAAGTGTACGTTCACATCAGATACTACTTTTCTACCAATAACAGAAATAATCATTCCTGCCACACCACACATCGTAATTAACACGTATAAAACAACCAGATCCAGAACGGGCAATTGCAATGTTTGAAAGGCTGGATTAATAAAAAACTGAATCGTAAAAACAAATAACATAAGAGCGGTTGCCACAATCATCACTTGACGATCTAAATAAACAATGGAAAATATCAAATACAGAATAAAAATCGGCCAAGCATTAAAGGTTGGAATGGCTATTAGTAGAAAATGACTCGCAATAAATATTAACGAGACTACTAGATACTTCGTCCAACTATAGCTTGCTAGTTTTTTGTTAATCACAAATAGTAAAGAACAAATGATTACTGTTAACGCAAAGAATCCAAGCATTGGTCCAAGCTCAATTTGCTTTAAAAAATACATGAGCCCGATGGTCGGAATCGCTGATAAATAGAGCGCAATTACTGTATATGTCAGCAACTTCGTGCCCAGTTTTTCATAATGTGTAGCCATAGTGCACCTCTTCTATTATTACTTTGTTTTCCTAAATGAAATATCGACAAAATTTGTGATACCTTTAGCTGAAAAACACACCGGCTATAAATAAATTTTTTCCCTCTGTAAAGCCTTCCCCTCTTCTTTTCATTTGTTTGATTCCATATATTGATAGTAATTAGGTTTTCTACAGGGGGTTCGATATGAACGATAAAATTGTCATCATTACAGGGGCAAATTCGGGGATTGGCAAAGCAGCTGCATTAAAATTTGCGACAGAAGGATATCGAGTAATCATGGCTTGCCGCAATTTGGAGATTAGTGCAGCCGTACAAAAAGAAATCATTCACACGACCAAAAATAACCATGTAGATTTGTTGAAGCTTGATACTTCTTCTTTTGATTCTATTCGTACTTTTTGTGCAGCTTTTAAAGATACATACCCACACTTGGACATCTTAATCAATAATGCAGCCTACTTAAACCATGGTGAAAAAGAGTATAAACTTAGTCCTGAGCATATCGAATTGTCTTTCGCTACGAATACATTCGGTCCTTTTTTACTGACTCGTTTATTAGCTGATCATTTGGCAAAATCACAGGATCCTAGGGTACTCAATGCCTGTACAACAAACATCAAAAACTTTTTCAACCCTAATAGGAAAATCGAGTTTGATAATTTGCGAGGAGAAATGCGCGGCACTCGCTCGTATAGTGTTTATAAAATGTACGGGGACTCGAAAATGGCCCTGCTGATGTTAACCATCAAAATGGCAGAAGAACTTAAAAGCCAGGGAATTAAAGTCAATGCCCTTCAAATTAACCGTGTAAAGCTATCAAAAGAGACGATTCATAAAATGAAGTCTTATTGGAGAATACTTGCCTGGACACAAAATCTCACTAATCCTTTACCATCGGGCATGGCCGATAATTACTTCCACATTTGCACCTCAGAAGAATTCAAGAATGTTACCGGCCAACTGATCAACCATAAGAGAGAAATTGTTGAACCATCTACAACAGAAAAAGGCTTCACACAAGTAAAGAATATACTTGGTTCAAGCAGATATCCCAGATATGCCACAAATCCTCAAAATGTGGAACAAATATGGAGCTTGAGCACCACGCTCACGGAAGAATAAAAATAGGGTTCATGCGTATCTTTTAGCATGAACCCTTCCTTTTATCCAGCCTTTTTTACAGACTTTATTAGAGCTTGAGATTTTAATTTATGAATATCCTCACGAATGAATAGAGAAAGAACGAGTGCAATTACAAATAATCCCGAAAAGAAGGATAAGCTCCCTGCATAGCTTCCGGTCGTATCCTTAATCCAAGCGGCAAACAGTGGACCTGCCAAACCAGCAGCAGCCCATGCAGTTAAAATATACCCATGAATCGCACCTAACTGCTTTGTTCCAAATAGGTCGCCGATATAAGCAGGAATCGAAGCGAAGCCCCCACCATAACAAGTATAAACAACGATCAGCATACCCATAAACAACCATTGAATCGACACTTGCGGTAAGAAAAAGAAGATAACGATTTGCAGTACAAAGAATGCGGTATACGTGTTAGGTCTCCCAATATAATCGGATAAAGAAGCCCAGCCAATTCGTCCGAGACCATTAAAGATTCCAATCGCACCAACTAACGCAGCAGCTGTGGCCATATCAATCCCAATTGCTTCCATCGCTAACGGCTTGGCCACTGCTAAAATCGCAATTCCACAGGTAATGTTAATGAATAACATGAACCATAAATACCAGAAGCGCTTGGTCTTAACAGCTTGATTGGCTGTTAATTGTGATAAATCCAACGTAGCCTTAGCTTTTCCAGTAGCAATCTTCTCTTTAAACCCCTCTGGCAACCAGCCTTCTTCTGGTTTTTCAAGATATAAAGAAGAGACCACCATGATGAGAAAATAAGAGATTCCTAGAATATAAAAGGTGTTAGCCACTCCAACAGAGGTGATTAATGAGTTCATGATCGGGCTAGCAATCGCTGCTGCAAAGCCAAATCCCATAATAGCTAAACCTGTTGCTAGACCTCTTCTATCAGGAAACCATTTTACGAGAGTGGATACAGGAGCAATATAACCAACTCCAAGCCCAATTCCTCCAAGAGCCCCATAAAAGAAGTACAACATGAACTTGGATTCCATATCAATAGCAAACCCTGCCCCTGTCATCCCCATTCCGAAGAATACCGCTGCTAGTAACCCAGCTTTTTTCGGTCCGTATTTCTCTACAAAATGTCCTAAAAAGGCCGCAGATAATCCTAAAAATAAAATAGCAATACTAAAGGTTAAAGCCACCTCAGAATCAGACCAACCAAACATCTCTTTTAACGGCGCAGTAAAGTTACTCCATGCATAAACGGAGCCAATCGAAATATGAATCCCCACTGCTGATAATGCGATCAACCACCTGTTCTTCCTCACTAACATCTCTCCTTATTAAATTCTAAAAACGTTATGAATGGATCATAACGGATTTTGCTTATCTTAGGATTGAATCAACCGAAACACGAACATTAATAATATGCAAACTAAAAATATTCGTCTTTTAAAAGAATAAACCTACTTTACCATGTGAAAGTGAGGAAGACAATAGTAAATATGATATTTAATGTGGGAATAGTATTAATTTGAAGAATGAAAAATAGCTGTAAGCCTTTTAATAAGTGCTACAGCTACTGATGTTTATTGGAGGAAATAACAAGTGGTTTAGTTGGTCGTAGGGATTTAATCCAACTGTAAAATTCTCTCTTACTATGTGATAAGCTATCATAACTAAAAAAGGAATAGTCCACAAAATCCAGGTAGTTCTTTAACTGTTTCTTGTGTCCATTTCTAAACGCATTATAATCCCATAAGTTAGGTCTTTTAACAGGCAATGGTTTTACTTTTTGTAAATAAGGATGCTGTTGATAAACAATCGCAAGCGTACGGATCATTCGCTTTTGAGTCCGATGATGCCTAGCCTGAACGAGCAATTGTATGTAATCCACTTGGTCTCCAACCTGATAAATCAGTTGAATGATATCTAGAAAGTGTTTCGGAGAATCCAGATTATGTCTCCATCCATGCAAGCAAATCATATAAAAGGTATGATAGTCTGATAGTTCTTTGATATATTGGTAGTTTCCTAAAGTCCTAGCTCCCTGCCAAAACTCTTCAATCGGAAGCTTGGAGGTATCATCCCTTAACAGGTTCCAATGTAACTCTATTATTAATGGAATTTTGGAGTTTGGAATTGGTTTACTGAAGCTGTAGTGAAAATGGCCTTCGATTGGTTTCTCATTAATTGTGAACCCCAAAGCTATAACTGTTGTTATTGCTTTCTCTAAATCCTTTGGGTGGATTAACAAATCTATATCTGATGTACATCTAGCTCCAATATGACCAAAGTACTTTTCAGCAAATAGTACGCCCTTTAAAGGAATAGCTGGGAGTTCAGCTTGATCAAAGCAATCCAACACTTTTATTAATTGGCTTTTGATAAAAAGAGATAAGAAGAGATTTTCTTCGTATTGCTCCTTCAAACGTTCTTGGAAAAATACAGGTGTTTGATTTAAAGTTCCTTGTTGCTTTAATAGGGAGTAAACTTGAGGAGCAACACCAAACTCCATGATTTCTTTTAACAGGGATTTATAATTATATGAATCTAGGGTTACCTCTGATTCATACAAAGCCTGAATCCATTTCACCTCTTTCCCTCTCCTTTATTCAGATGCTAGCTCAACTCTTGGTTTGAACTTTTTGCGACTAAACGTGTGGAAGTTCGTTATAATAAAACACTTCTTCTATTTAGATATCTTCTTAAGAAGTCAGTTAAAATGGGTTGATTCATAATTAACCATCCCCAGAGATGTATTCTTAGTTGGTTTGGAAAAACTTTATGGTTTCCTTTATCAATATATTTGAGTGTACCAAGGATGTTTTCATTTCCGATTGGCTGGTCATAACTTGTATTTGTATCACCTTTGCAGAAGTATTGTAACTTACCGTCTTCATTTGCTTTGCTGTAGTAGTAGCGGTGAGCAACCAATTGACCGGATTCAGTCCAGAATAAAATGACATCACCCTTCTTCAATTGATTACCATTACAAGGAACAAAGCGACAGATATCTCCATTTTGAATGGTCGGATACATACTATAACCTTGACTTGGAAGATCTAACCACCCATCTTTTTGAATAGATTTTTGCAATAAAGAAACCGTATCGATATCAAACCTCATGGGTTAACAGTCCATATTGTAACAATTCATCCAAAAACTGCTCGATATCTTCTGTAGTAATATCCTCGACACTCGAATACTCTTCTTGAACCGCCTGCCTAATGGTTTCCGCCGTTTGCATTGATTCTAAAAGAGTCCAGCAGTATCCACCCACTTCATTCACTTTCGTAACGGTAAAATTGTCGGTATTTAGAATAATCCAATTTTCATCTAACTGAGTACAATCATATGCACTCTTTTTTATATATTGCTTCATTAAGAAATCAACTCCCAAAACGCATTATTCTTTTGGAAATGTAACTCGTAAACTGGAACTTGTTCAACAAGCACTTTTAATAGATTTAATACTTGCTTAGTCTCTTCTTTAGAATGAGACCAATAAAAAATCTTATTGACTAATTCGAGATACGCATCTGATTTTGCCATGAATTCTCTATTATTATGCGTTGCTTGGTGTAATAGTTGAATAGATGCTAGACAAGCAGGGAGCTCTCTTCCTGATGCTTCTAACTCACTTCGAAAAGGGGAGTTGAACACCTTAATGCCCTCATTTGTAATCTTAACAATACTTGCCTCATCGGAGAGCAGCATCCTAGGGCTAGAAAGCTTTGCTACTGTCGACTTACCTGCACCTGAATGTCCAGTAAAAATGTGGGCTTTCTTATTATCCAATACACAGGAAGAATGGAGTAATAATCCCCAGTTGTGGTAGACAATGTAGGAACTGTATATATTCATAAACGCATGTTTCAACGCTAATTCATCATGAACATAAATTGTCATTTCTTTATAATCTAATGTTGCTTTTATTAAATAATCCGTTCTACGAAAAGTGATGTATTTCGAGGATTTTGTAATATCAACTTCGTAGTCTAAAAATGGCTTTCCGTAGTTGTCAGCGATACTAATCTTCATATCCAACCTATTTGAAGAGATAGTCGCATGAATAAAATATTTATCAATAAATTCCCCTACCCAATTGGACTCCCATTTCAAGTGGGTATAATGTTCAGCAATTAATACACATGTTTTGTTCATGTTATCAACCCTTAGAGGTTGAGATCAAAGGAGTAATCTTTGATTTCCAACCATCCTATTTTTCTTAATACAGAACGACCAAAATGTAGTTATCCTAATCCATAATGAAAATACACTTCTTTTTCATATAAAAACATTGGATACTACGATTTATTTTATCTCTTCAATAGTTCTTTTTAAAGAACATTTTTTCGACACTTTTCGCTATCACCATCACAATTTAATATTATGATGGTTTTCTTAGGTATGAGTAATTCTTTTCAGTAGGTTACCAAATCTAGATTGTCTTTTATGATATTTCTTTCGCGTAAAGTACCATAATGCCCAAACACCTATACCATTTTTCATTAAATCAACTAGAGAGAAGGAACGAAAGGGAATATAGTATTGATGTAGTTCATCAACGACTCCATAACCGAATGCGATAACAACTGCAAATAGTTCTTTTTTATATGATAGCTTTCCAAATACGAGGAAAGCCATCACTAAAAATAAATATAGAAGACCAAATTCAAAAAGATGGGCTAACTCTAACCCAGCTCCTATAAGTAATAGAATGTTCATGTCGATTTGAGTGGAAAGCATATAGACAGATTCAGGATCGAAGTTGCTAGTTTGAATCCAAATTAGTGCCATATACACGATAGGGATAACAAGTAGGAGCAATCTTATAAAAAACATTTTGTACCTCCGATTATTAGCACCCCATCACAGTTTCCCCTGTAAGACAACCTTACTCATCATTTCTGCATTTGGGTATTCTACGTTCTTGTACTGCTCTACTACCTTATGGACATCATAGCTCACTCGGACGTTCGAGGTTTGAATACTACCCTCATTAATTTCAACTATAGAATATGAAGCTTTATTTAGACCATCAAATGGAAGACCTACACTTCCAATGTTTACTATACATTTTCCATTGATAAAACGTATGTATGGCTTGTGAATGTGAGCATAGATATACAAATCTTCCTCGCTGGTAACCAACTTTTCTAGGATCGTTTCGTCATTAGCTGTTGGGGGCACGACTTCGAAAAGACTGTCCGGAGTAGCATGGAAAGCATGGATTCGTATTCCTTCAACCTCAAGGTTCAACTGAGTTGGTAATGCTTTTAAGTAGTCGATACTTTCATCTGACAATTGGGAGACTATCCAATCTCTTTCTTTGTTCATTAGTTCAAGTACATGATCAGGGACCTCTCCCTGCTGAACACCACGTACTACCCATTCGTCAGCATTACCTTTGATTACATTACAATCGAGTGCTCGAACTAGGTCTAACGCACGCTGTGGTTCAGGTCCGCGATAGCAGATATCACCTAGAACTACGACTTTATCTACGTTTTTCTGTTGTATATCTTGTAGTACCGCATCCAATGCAATGGCGTTGCCGTGGATGTCGGAGATGAATGCTAGTTTCATTAATATAGACTCCTTATCATGTACTGCTAGTTATTTCCTTTAATTATACAAATTTATGACTAGCCATTCAATTTTACAAAAATACTCTTTTGAGGATTCGTATTTCTTCTTAATTCACTATTCCTATCAAAGACAGGAGTCAAATAATCATCCTGAACATGGTTACCTAATGCTTGGTAGTTTGAGGCAAGCTTTGTATCTAAAAGTGAGTATTGTGTAAAGTGAACTACTAATAAACCATTAGGATTCAATAGATTATCAAGCTCAATAATCTGTTTTTCAAATTTTTCAAAAGGGTAGATTTTGCTCAGATTAGTAATTCCTTTAGCAGCTACATCGTGCGGCTTCCTTTCCAACACTGCCATGCAAAAGATGGCATCGAATTTACCATGCTTTTGAATTTCACTAGGTGTGGAAAAAATAAAAGAAATCTTCTCATCTACCGGAAGCTTTCTGCATGTTTCAAGACTGCGCTTATTAATATCTGCACCAATTATTTGAGCAGTTGGGAAATAGCGTCGTAATGTTAGAACCTCTTCACCCGTTGAGCATCCATAGGAAAGAATCTTTAGATCTCCCTTACCTTCAAAATACTCTTGGCACGCTGAAAAAATTTTGGGATACCGATTCATAAAGGTTAGAGGGGTAGTTTGATGAACATTTTTATACTTAACCAATTGCAATAATAGAAGATAACGGTAGTCTTTGTCGTTAATAATTCTCTTTGAGATATGAAATGCACTCCATAACGCCGAAAGGAATTTAGTTCCTAGTTTAACAATCTTATTATGGGAGGTCTGGTGCCCCTTTACTAACTGTTTTGCTGTACTGATCAATGATTCCTTCGTATCCATATTTACTAATCACCTACCAAAAATTTATTAGTATCTTCGATATATTTTCTATATACAATATATCATTGTACACTATTGAGAACAATCTTTAAATATATAAAAATTCAAACATGTACAACTAGCCTTTTTAAACAAGCTTAAGGAAGTTGTCCAAACAATGACTTAAATCCTTCCATAAGATATATAAAGAATGAAAAATGGAGGAGAAAGAAGTGATATTAGTTATTAAAGATTACTTTGAGGGAAGCGCAAATACACAAAAAACATATGGTGAAGATATGATTGGTTTTTCGATAACGAATAACCACGAAACAGAAAGACTTACTTTTACTATTAATGGAATTACAATTCCCGTAAAATCAAAACAAAGATTTAGAGGAAAGTTTACTCCATTTAAAACAGTTACAATTACAACTACTGTTCCATTTGAGGCAACAGTCTCTACACTATTAGATGAAACTTGGTCACCTACTGATCCTGACAATACCCCACCAGCTGATGTTACAAATTTGTCAGCTAGCAATGTAACTTCTAACTCACTAACCCTTTCATGGACTTTGTCTGAATCCGATGATGTAGTAGGTTACGATATTTATATCAATGGTTCCTTTTTATCTACTGTTACAGGTGGAAGCTATGAATTTACCGATTTAGCTCCATCAACTGAGTATTCTTTTATGGTTAAAGCAAAGGACGAAGCAAATAATTTTTCAAGTGGAACTAGCATTACCATAAATACATTCCCACAAGAAGTAGAGGATACAGACCCTCCAGTATTAACGATTACTCCTGGAGGAACTTTTACAGAAAATCAAATCGTTAGCATGTCAACCAATGAAGCTGCAAATATTTATTATACGACGGATGGGAGCGAGCCAACATCGGGAAGTTTTTTATATACTGAACCACTAAGCCTTGACAATACAACAACTCTAAGAGCATTTGCAATAGACTCTGCAGGTAACACTAGTAATATTCAAACGATTACCTACACAAAGGTATTTGACGGACCGATACAAGAAGGTCTTATTTTGCATTATGACTTTACAAATAGAGCTGGAACCTCTTCCAATACGATTACTGACAAGATTAACAATGTGGTAGCTACCCTTGTTGGAGTTACACATGATGGATCCACTGATGGGTATGTGGATGATCGAGGGCTTTTACTTCAAATCCAAGATTATGTTAATATACCAACGAATATAAAACCTTTAAACAATTTGATAGAACTGAATTCCGGTATAACCATTCAAATGATTAGCTATGATACTAATGGTTCTCATTGGAAGACTGAAGATGGTGGATTTTTCTCTTCAAACGATAGTGTTAGATTAAAATATAGAAAATTGGATAGTAGTGAAGGAACTACTGGCGGAGGTTCTTATTGGTTTAGGGATTCAGACGGGGTCAGACAAACTTTTGCAGACTTTGTTCACCCCTTGGGATCATATGCTTTAAATACATTCTCCTTTAGAATAAATCCTGATAATACAATTAACACCTATATAAACGATGCCATAAATGATAATGGACCAAGGCCAATACCAAGTGACTTTTCAAATTATATAAACAGCATGGCAAGCTCCCCTCTACAATTGAAGCGTAATTTCTTAGCATTGAATACTGCATCTGAGAAAGTAGTAGCCTTTCTAATATACAATCGTTCACTCACTGATGATGAAATTAGGAACAACCATAAATATTTTGCTAGTACAGAAACGATTAATGGTATTCAAGTTGCACCCACTACAATTAGCCTTGGTAGAGGTGAAAATCAAATATTATCTATTCAAGGTCTTCCAGATAAGTTTACAAATGATTTAATATTGTCATTCCAGAGTGGAAATGAAGGATATGTTACTGTTGATAGTAATGGTATATTAACAGGAAAAACAATTGGCCAGACAAATATTATGATTACTGCAACTTTTCAGGATAAAACATTTACAGAATACGTTAATGTTACAGTTGCAGAAAAACCACCATCACCACCTTCCTCTACAAGAATCATAGACGGTATGTCAATTAATCGAAAAACGGATTCAATTAAAGTAGGGGAGAACTTCGTTGTTATGGCAACTGCACTTTCAAGTGGTCTTGCTTTTGATATTTTTAACGATAATATTGTAATATGGGAAAGCTCAGACCCAACTATAGCCAAGGTTCAGTATGGGGTAGTTGAAGGAATTTCAGAAGGGACAACCACAATAACTGCATTTGATTCAACAATGCAATTCTCTGAAAGCTTTGACATTACTGTTCTTAAAGATGAGCCAACCTTATTATCAATTGAAGAAACCTATCAGGTTCCTTTATTAGAATACAATATAAGTAACAACAATACAGACTCTGTTAATACTACCCAAGGAATAAGTAATGCGTTGGAGTTTGGAGCTTCAAAGAATTATAGTAAGATTGTCTTCCCCAAAGGAACATATCTTATTACACCAACAGTTGGTACTATAGCACTTCCTTCGAATACTACAATTGATTTTAGTGATTCGATAACCCCCTCTGTTAGGATAGATGTCGTAGGGAACTTTAGTGTATAGTTTAAATCATACACGGAGGTTGATCGACATGAAAAGTAATAATGGTAAACGTTATACAAAGGAAGAGAAAGCATCAATTATTAAGAGAATGATGCCCCCCACTAATGAATCGGTTGGCCAATTAAGTGAAGAGTTGGGCATTACTGAACCCACGCTTTACAAGTGGAGAAAAGAGGCTAGATCATCTGGAAACCCCACACCCGGAGATGGACAAAGTTCTGAACACTGGAGCAGTGAAGATAAGTTTCTCATAGTTATGGAAACATACTCAATGAATGGTGCGGAGCTAGCGGAGTATTGTCGAAAAAAGGGACTTTATAAAGAACAGATTGACGCATGGCGAGATTCATGCCTTAATGCAAATGGGCGAGAATCTAGTCAAACAAAGCAGTTAAATCAAGAATTAAAAGAGGAGAAAAAGCGAGGAAAGGCATTAGAGAAAGATTTGCGTAAAAAAGAAAAAGCATTGGCAGAAGCTGCAGCCTTATTACTATTAAGAAAAAAGGCCCAAGCGATCTGGGGGGACCAAGAGGACGAATGATCAGCCCGTCAGATCGCGCACTAGCAGTAGAACTCATCCAAGAAGCAAACCAAAATGGTGCGCGATTAGCCCCGGCGTGTAAAGAATTGAACATTAGCGTTCGCACCTATGAACGCTGGATTTCAGAAGGTGGAATCAAGGAGGATCAACGCCCTATTGCGTTACGTCCAGAGCCAAAAAATAAATTAACGATAGAGGAAAAACAAGAGATACTGGAGGTTGTTAAAAAAGAGGAATTTGTAGACCTACCGCCTACTCAAATCGTGCCAAAATTAGCAGATCAATGCATTTATATCGCCTCCGAATCTAGCTTTTATAGAGTTCTTCGTGAGCATAAAATGCAAAATCATCGGGGAAGAAGCAAAAAGCCCGAGGGTAGATTACCAGAAAGTCATTTAGCAGTAGCCCCAAACCAGGTATGGACATGGGATATAACGTGGTTAAAAGGGCCGGTGAAAGGCTTGTTTTATCGACTCTACTTAATTATCGATATTTTTAGTAGAAAAATCGTAGGTTGGGAGATTTGGGAGTCAGAGGAGGCAAAACACGCTGAAGATTTAATGAAGAAGACGATTATTAGTGAAAAAATCCAAGGTAAACCACTCGTTTTACATTCCGATAATGGCAGTCCCATGAAAGCCGCAACATTTCAGGTATTACTTGAAAAATTAGGGATCCAAAGCTCTTATTCAAGACCAAGAGTAAGTAATGACAATCCCTATTCTGAAGCAATGTTTCGGACTCTGAAATATCGACCTGAATTCCCGTACAGAGGCTTTGAAACACTTGAGGCTGCACGTGAATGGGCATTAAGATTTGTGAATTGGTATAACTGTATACATTTACACAGTGGTATAAATTTTGTGACGCCAGAACAATGCCATACAGGTGCGCATATTGGGATACTGAAAAAGCGCAAAGAAGTTTATGAACTAGCGAAACAAAAGCATCCAGAACGTTGGACGCGCTCAACTAGAGACTGGAGTGCACATGATTCAGTGGCTTTAAACCCAATAAAGGACAAGATAGAAAAGGATGGAACAAAATAGCCCCACTGCGACTGAGCTTGAACTACCCATTCCCTTCTCATCAAAGAACAGAATGAATTCTGTTCTTTGATGAGAAGACCACCAAGCAAAGCGCGGTAGTTACCCTTACGTTCTTACACTAGTAAACAAGTTAAATGCGACAACTATCTTGACAAACACCGATAATAAATATCGAGCCAAGTAATTTAACAAAAACTGGGTACACTATGTTTAACCTAAATAATGTAATAAATACAAAACTAGTGAGAGCACATATCTTTGGAGAAGCAGATTCAACTACAATTAGCAATTCAGTTGAAAATTGCATTAGTGTATTAATTGAGGACTGCTTGAACTCAGGTCTGGAATCATGTACATTTAGTAAGTCACCAGGTTTCAATGTAATCACCGGTACAAGACAGAACAGAAATATGGGACAAATAACAAAAAGCATCTCAGTAAGTCGTTACAATTTTGAGGTAGGAAATATAAATAAAAATGGGGAAATTGATAATAATATAACAAAAAACCATTATAGATATAATGAATTTCTTGATGTGTCTGGGCTTGGTGAATATTTCTTATTAGGATACACACAAGGTTATCACGGATATCCACATTTACGGTCAAGATTATATTCAATATATTTTTACGATGTTAATTACCAACATATTCAAACTCAAATGTATAACCTCCAATTCTATAATTATACGAAACCTTCAGATGCGCATTTTGCAAAGATCGTTATTTATCAGGAAACTCCTCCCACAAGTGGTGATTCAGATTTTAGTGGGGCAGTAGCATTTATTCGCACAATAGGAATGCCAAGAAATTGTTTTATTAGAAATTGTAAATTTGAAAATAATTTTAGTACTGGATTGGCATTATGTGGAGGTCAGGGATGGATTATTGAAGGAAACACGTTTTCTAACAACAAAGGGAGAATGCCTGGTTGTGACATTGATTGGGAAGACGGATGGGAGCATATGGTTGGGGATGTATTAAGAGAAAACACATTTAACTCAAATATAGGTGTTATTATGAGTGGAGGGGCTAGTCTAACTGCATTTAATAATATCTTTAACCGATCTGCCTTAACCATTTGGGGGAGAACACAAAACTGGAGAGTTTTTAATAATATATTTAATCAAAAGTCTAGTATTGGTAGTCCAAGTCTTTCTACCCAGGGAGACTCAGTCTTTGCTAGGAACGTTTTAAAAGGACTTCCTGATTACACTTTAAGTACTATGCATGGTTCTTCAGCATCCTACAAGATACATGACATAGCTAACACGGTTATAAAGTAAATCAAATGAAATGGTAGTCCTAATTATGGGACTACCATTTTCTTGGTGAAGTGAAATTTGTACATCCATTACCAACTCTTCCCAAGATAGACTTGCCTAAGATTTGATTTCTGAAAATAGTGGTAGGATAAAATCACCAAATATGTTCATATCATCCTTTCGAGGTGCTCTTTATATATGCAAACTTCCCAGAGAAACTTCCCCGCATACTCTTAAATACCTCCATCAAATACCTAAACTCAGCTGTTTTATAAAAAACAATTAAAAACACTAAATTGGGAATTACTAAACAGACTACTATTTTATATATTATATTCCAGAAACCATCTAGGTTAGATAAATCACTAACATACATAGTTATTATACAAGTACCTACACCAATAATAGTAAAGGAGCAGTACCTCATGAAATAGTAAATGACTGGTCTAAAGAAAACTTTCTTATATACAAAATAAGGTGCAATCCAAAATGGAACTAGTAATGTACTAATAAAAGTACCTAAGAATACACCCGTTATACCGAAATAACGAACGAGTACTACTGAAGCTGTTAAATTAATTGCTGCTTCTGCAAAAGGAGCATATCGATCCTCATGAAAAATCCCCGCTGTTGTTTTTACTGTAGAGATAGACCGCCTCAAACCTGAGAAATAGAAATTTATTAATAAAATAATTAAAACACCTTTACTCATAATAAATTCTGAACCTAACCATAATGATATAAATGGCTCTAAAATAACGAATAGGACAATTGTAAAAAAAGAGTATATCCAAAAATTACATAACATTATAACTTTGAATATACTGTATATTTTTTCATTACTCTCTTTAGCAACCAAGTTTCCTATACTATAACTAATATTATCAAACACCTGGTTAATAAGGGTTCTACACATGTTAATTAGCAAATAATAATTGGAATAAAAGCCTACTGCAGTTACACTTACAAAAGCTGCTATAATCATATTGTCGGTTCCAAATACAGCATATCCGCCTAACCGGTGTAAAACTAAAGCCTTAACATTTCTATAAATAGTTCCTCTAGTTACTAGATCCAATTGTTCCTCTACTTTACATTCTTTTAGGAAAGGATACATATTATTTACTACCTTAGATAAAATTATTGAGGTACTTATAGTAACTATTACATCAATTAATAAATAAAGAATATAATTTTCAGTATAAAACAAGATTACCAATTTAATTATTGTTGAAACCACTGTTGATAAAGTATAAAAGCTAGTGACAATAAAGCCCTTTTGATTAACATTCAAAAGAGAGATTTTATGTGAAAACAAATATGAAGCCACTGTATTTATTAGAAAAATAAAAAAAATCACATGGATATTATCAATGGTTGCCCCTTTAACGAAGTAACTCAAAAAAGGTAGCAGTAATAGTCCAAGAAGAAAAATAATAATGCCAATAACCAAATAAGTCTTTTTATAGAATTTCATCAAAATTCTTATTTTCACATGATCGTTTTCTGCTACAGGTTTATAAAGACTATATACAATGGCAGAGCCTATCCCAGCTTCTGCCAAGGACAACATTCCTAAAACATTTGTAAATAAACCGTTTATCCCCAGGTACTCTACCCCTAAATAAGCTATAAATAATGTCCTTGAGATAAAACCTAGTATTGTAAGTATTAATTGGCTTCCTATTCCTGTCGATATATTAATTAATGAATTTTTTACTCTCATTTTTATTTTTCTCCTAATGGTTAGTCCCCTTTAATACCCACCTAATTCATTAAATAAGAATTAAAATATTTGAGAAAAGACATTATTATTACTATTTAAATTTTTTTCATTAATAGCTTCTATTATTTGATTATAGTGTTTTATTGCAAATTTATTGCTGTAGGAAGTATTTTTAAGATCTTTTAAATCTAATATATTTTTGTCTATCTCTTCCGTATTTTCTACAAAACGAATATAACTCAAATGCTTAATCCATTCGTATGTTCCACTTACTTTGTAATTATAATTGGTTAAAGCTATACATGGCGTTCCTGTAATTGCAGCAAAAACCATACCATGTAATCGGTCAGTTATAACTATTTCTGCTCTTTTGAATTCTTCAAACTTTTCTTCTACTGCTTTAAAATTATTTTCTCCAACTGTATCCGTTATAGAAACCCTTTTAAAATAACTATCGAGGTTATCCAATATTTTTTGCTTTTCACTTTGAGATAACACACCCTCAATGTCATTTCTGCAACAGAATAAAGCCCCCTCCCGTTCAGTCTTCTTTTTTGATTTATTTAAATACAAAACAATATCTGGAGTGAGTAAAACATTGTTATTGCTAAAGAACTTTGTCATTAAGTTATAAGATGTCTTCTCTCTGGCAACCAAAGTAAGAGATTTATGGCGACTGTAAATCTCTATACTACTACTCAGTTCTTTCTTTCCCTCTGCATCATCTGAAAAGTACATTGTTTGAGGAAACAAAATTATCTTGTTGTTGGGAAAAAGTTGAATTATCTTTCTTCGGGTGTTTTCAGCTATTTTATATTCATTACCTAAATTACCTCCTCCATGTAAAAAAATAAGGTCTCCAGGACTTACTTCCTTACTAATGATTCCTACTAAGTTGGAAAAACTCCCAAGTCCCACACTAACTATCTCGTATCCTTGTAAAAAATCTTTAATAAACTCAATTTCAGAATATAAAATAGCCTGGTCCCCAAGATTTCGATGGTCACATGCATCTAGGATAAAGACTCTTTTCGTTGGTTTGGTTGTTTGTAGATATTCTTTGAATTTCTTTCGTTCAAAATAAGCACTCTGTGCTTTATTAAAGTAATTCTTAATATATAGATATTTTTTTATCTTAACGGGAATAAATTGTTTAATAGAGTACATATTTCTCCTCTTTCAATCAAAGAATTTTTATTGAAATTTGGTTTTGATATTCTTTATTAATGAACTTATCATCTTCTATAATCCTATTATTTGCCTCAATTACATATTTATTTTTAATTTTAGTTCTAGTTGCAGCATTCTCCTTAAACCACTCATATTCAACATCTAGATGCCCAATATCAATAGTTTGAAAACCTAATTTATGCAGATCATATGAAAGAATGGTAGCAGTAGGACCTAAGGAAATAAGCACTAATTTCTCCTTAGGTCGTTTTTTTGCTTCATTGATTATTTTGTTATAGCTCTCAAATGCATTTTCATTAGGACATAGTATTCTTTCAATTGATTTTGCATTATTAAATAAATCATTCCCAACTCCAAGTCGTGAAAACTGCCCTTCAATAATAAGCAAGTCTCGCTCTTGCCATATTTTTTTTATTTTATTAAAATAGTTACCTAGTTTAGATTTGTCTTGTAAAGCAATATAATTTCTCGTAAAAGTGGAATTATAGTAAGTTTTATTCATATTTAAATGTTGGTACCACTTTAATCTATAATTTGCTACATGGTCTTTCCAGAATTCTCTTGATTGTTTTGTTCTATAATCTAAATCGTTTTTTGAAAACACTTTTGGAATACAAACTAGTAGTCCTTTACTATCAGAAGATAAAACTTCTTTTAATCTTTCACTTAGTTCTTCAGATCTTTTCTGAAATTTCAGGTCCTTGCTTTGAATTAGTAGGTGAAATTCTCCATCTCCATATCTTGTGACTGAACATTTTTCATTTATAATCTTTTCAATGGTTTCTTCATTGGATTTCACACATGGTGCTTTTGTCGTCAATGATAACAATTTATCCTTGCCAAAAAAGTAGAGTAACCCTATTTTTTTTTCTATGCTGTTAACCACATTTCTAATCAACTAAAATCACCTTGCCTTTGTTTCAAGTAAATGGATTATTGGATAAACTTTATACTTTACTAACAAAAAATATAAATACTCTTTTAAATTGCTGCATTTATAATTAAAACCAATTTCTCTAACACTGTCAGATACCAAATCATAGTTCACTACTCTTTTTATTTCAGTTACTAATTTAAGTTTATTATCCTTTTTTAAATTACTAATAATTAATCTATATATATTGTTAATATAGTAGTTTGCTAAGTCTTTCCTGTAATGTCTATAAGGTAATAGTTCGAACTCTTGAGAGAGTTGTTTCCTAATTTTATATTGCAATACTAAACTATTCTCTAACTTTGGTTTATAGTTTACCCTCATTAAACTTTCAGGATTATTGATTGTGTAATGGTAAATAATTTTATTAAGTGCAATGATTCTTTCTGACTTCAAAAAAAACTCCAAATTAAAAATAACATCCTCTCCAATAAACACTTGCTCATTGAAACGAATGTTATTATCTTTAATATTTTTGAGCTTATAGATATTTCTCCACACAAAACAAAGGTCATTATTTGTATGAATGGTTGGAGAACTTAAAACAAAAGTTTTGCCATCCATTACTGTATTTTTTATAAAACCTGGCAATTTTTCTTGATTATTAGGTACCGTCATGTATCCACTAACCACTGCATCACAATCATTTTCCTCGGCAGCATTGTATAGTACACTAAAATAATCCTCACGTATCTTGTCATCAGGATCAATAAACACAATATATTTGCCTGTTGCAACTTTTATACCCGCATTCCTAGCACTGCTTAATCCTCCATTTTGTTTATGAATCACTTTTACCCTTTCATCTAATTGTCCATATGAATTACAGATTTCCCCACTGTTATCAGTAGATCCATCATTCACTAAAATTATTTCTATTTCATTAATTGATTGTTGTAGTATATTATGCAGGCAACCTGGCAGCCATTTTGATACATTATAAATTGGAATAACAACACTTATTAGTGAACTCAAATAATCACCTTCTCGTAAATATATGGAGTATCTTCCTATAGTTAGCTGTTACTGACGTTTTATTTTGGCAAGAAATTGTCAGAAGCATTTGTCCACAATCTGACGGAAATATTGACCGAAAGAAAGGGGAAGCCCACAACTTTCTTTAGCTTCCCCTTTATCTAAATATCAACCTGATAGGTTTCGTTTTGTTTTAAATAAAATTTTGTTTCATTTCTACCAACGATAATATACCAATCCCTTCCTAGTTCCATACGGCAAGAAAGTTTCCTTCCATCTCCTAGGTGAAGATCAAACCAATCACCACAACGCACCTTGTAACCAGTATTGTCACCCCAGAAGACCACCCAACAATCGAGATCCTCATTATACTTCATATCTTTCCAGCGGCTCCTCATGACAGTTCCCCCTGAATAACATGCTTAATCATATGATCATCAATGATACGTCGCCCATTTTGAGCTCCATACAGGAGGCTGTGAGTACATACTTTATTAATAAGCCGTGGGGTGCCCCCAGAAAACCGATGAATTTCTTCCAATGCCCCATCTGAGAAGATTTGTTGTTCAATTCCTGCATATTCTAGATGTCGTGAGACATATGCATCTACTTGTGCGCGATCATAGTGACTTAATTTAAACTGAATATCGATTCTTTGACGTATGGCAGAGTATGATTGAAGACGCAGACGATCCCATAATTCACTTTGTCCTACAAGGATAAGAGCCATCGGGCTTTGTGCATCCATCTTGAAGTTGAGTAAAAATCTGACCTCTTCAAGCATTTCACGATCTAATAGGTGTGACTCATCAACCACAACTACAGGCTGAATTCCATGAATACCTCTCATTAATTCAATTTCTCGATGAAGCTGTCGTTTGGCATCGCCTCTATAGAACTTCGATTCCGCTCCTAGCTGTTCTAACAAACCTTTATAAAAATGCCTTGGTGTTAGTTTTGAATCGGATAAATAAAGCACTTGATATTTCCCTTGATCAAGGCCATCTACAAATTTCCTAAGTGTGGTTGTTTTCCCAGTCCCGCAATCCCCAGTTAAAACGGCAAATAGCTGCCTCTCTGCCGTATACTTTAATCGGCCCAAAACTTCTTGCATCGTAATGGAATCATAAAGTTGAGTAGTAGGTACATCTCTTGTAAAAGGGGTATGTTTCATTCCATAAAAACCCTCAAACATCTTCGCCATCCTCCTTCCAAACAGCACGGAAAGAAACGGCTGGAGCTTGTTCGATTTTTCTTTCTTTGTGTTTCTGTTCGGCAGCTTTAAGTAATCTGGAAGAATCAGCTTCAGGTGACTGGAGGTGTGAAGGCAATGGTGGTCGCTTTCCAGATCTTTCTCCAATCACAAGCTTTTTTGCTCTCCAAGGGGAATAACCCTCATATTCAATTGTTAGCTCCTCCAAATCCGCTGGATCATAGACAACATCTACTTGACGACCAATAAAAGAAAGACCAACCTCATATTTCTGATCCATAAAACTAATACACCCTGACTTATCTACTTTCCTCGTCTCACAATGCAAGAAAGCATTCGCTAGTTTATCAGGATCAATAAATCGAAGTGCTTTTTTATCGCTTCGAAAAGCAGTTTCAGGGCTAATGTTCTCATCAAGACCAGAATGGGGTTTATTTTGATAACATTCTGAAAGCCATACTTGAAAAAGCTCATTCAATCGATCTAAGGAATTAGGCTTATCAAGGGCAGCTTCACCCAAAAAAGAATCTACAACTCTATTAAAGCGTTCAACTTTGCCTTTTGACTCAGCCGCATACGGTTTTGCATAGATCAGTCTTGTCCCTAATTTAGAACAAGTACGAGACATCCACTTGGTTCGATACTGTTTTCCATTATCAAAGTAAACGGCTTCAGGGACACCATATTTTTGAATTGCATTTCGAAAAGCATCCTCTATAATCCTAGAATCAAGGGTAGGATAGAAGGCTCCATGCAGAATAAATCGAGTTGCGTCGTCTATTATAGCGACTAAGTAGACCTGCTTCTTGATCCCATTTGGCCCAATGGGTAAATAAGGTCCAAATTTTATATCTGATTGCCACAGCTGGTTACGGTGACGCTTTTGAAATCGTCTGGCTGCTACCCCTGATTGAGAGTAGAGCCTCATTTGCCGAGAACTGTATCCTCTTTCAGTTAACTTTTCTTGAAGAGTAGATCGTTTTAGCTGCCCTGGTTGTGCTAAGCCCTCCCACTCTAGTATTTGAATAATTTGTGCAACACTTCTAGTAGGAGCTTCTTTTCGAAGGAGAATCGCTTGTTCCAATAAATGCGGAGGAATGGCCTCTTTTTTCATTTTTCCCTGGATTCCTTTTGGCTTTAGCCCTTTAAAACTTTCATTGCGATACTGCTCAAGGTAACGTCTAATTGTCCTTTCAGAAAGACCGCTGGTCTTACATATATGGTTTTTCAATTCCTTTGCTTTTCCAGCATCTAGCCCTTCCGCCAAAAGAGGGGCAATAAGCTGGAACCTTTGTACTGCGATTTCTTCTGCCTTTTTTTGATCTCTCATGATAACACTCCTTTACAAATGTGATTATCATGAGTGTAAATCAGCTATCTTCGGACAAGAATGCAGAACGGGTATGTACCCATAAATTTAAATTCACTATCGGACGGACAATTCTCTCCAGCCATCTGGTGGCATTTCCAACCAGTCGTCCTATTCTATGAAGTGCAGTCTCTGAATTTGCGGACGTCAAATTCAAAGGGACCTTATCCTGTTTGGTTCGAAGCACAATGGATAAGAGGCAATTTGCCCAGTAATCTACGAAATTATTAAACCATTTAAACCAACGAAATAAAGTAGATTCATCAGCTGGAACATCATGTGTAGAAGGGTTCGAAAGAACCGACTCTATACACTCTGCCTTATATCTCTTATATGGAACTAAGAAATCTGGTAATTCATGATGAATCCGGCCGCATTGATCACAACCTAAACGCCGGATATTATATATTTTTGTCTCTCCAGAACTTTCTTTTGATTTTCTTTCCCTAGTACCAGTTACGCTCATGTCTTTCCCGCAACAGGGCGAAGGAATCCTCCCCGCACCTCTAACCAAAAACTCCATTGTTTTCAATTAGTTTATAATCTGATACAATAATCATATGGTTTTTTTAGGGGACGTCTCCCGTATATCTGTTGGCGCAGATATACATTATGGGAGGCGTCTTTTCCTTTCTCCAGAATTATAAATGTCAAAATGTTTCGAATTATGCACACATGGACATTATAACCGTCAAATTCTGGACAGGCAACACCGTCAACTATCGGTCATTTTGGGATGGCAATAACAGTTAGCTATAAAATTTGTCAGCTTTTATTTGATAATATTTATTTATCAATCTTATACTGAAACCCTGAGTAAAAGGCAATAAATTATATAATAGTGAATAAACTCCTATATCTTTCGTATCACCTTGAGAAAAATCTATCGAACCATCTCTTCTAGTAACGCTCATTAGATACTCTGCTGCACGATTAGCACTGAAAAGGCTTAGCTTTTTAATATCGTCTAGAACTGATGCGTTTAACATTACCCATCCAAGAGTTGCTGTAGCTGAAGAATCAGGTCTACTTTCTTCTCTAAAAACAGTCCAATTCCAACTACCATTCTCCCTCTGACATTTCTGCATATCACATACAAATTCCTTAATAATTCCTTCAAGAAATTTTTTGTCAGTTCCAGGCTCTAACTCTTTCCAAGCATCAATTAATCCTATCCCAAACCATCCTAAACCTCTGCCCCATCCACACAAACCCAATGGATTGTAGGAGTGTATTTTATAAGCATGATAGGGTATAGATGTTCCAGATAACATTCCATATTTTTTGTAAGATTCTATCTGCTTAATAGATAACTCTATACAATTATTATTGTCAAAATACTTCCCATAGGAAATTAGAAAAGGACATATGAAGCCTATTGTATCTACATATCTGTAGTCCATCATAGATTTCCTATATCCTACCGTTCCATCTTCGCCAATATGCTCTTTAATTAATTCCCAAGTGTAATCAAGAGCAGGTTTATATTTTTGAATTTCAATAAATTTAACCTGCATTAATGCGTAAGCAAGTATCCCAACATCTATATTTTTAGGTTTTACTTTCCAATTTCCATTTGAGTCAAACTTTCTTAACAAAAATTTGTTAATCTCATCTTTTATATAATCTTCATTTTTATAACTTAGTTTTTCAACCAAGCCCAAAAGTAAGGATGCTTCTTGCCAATATTGTAAATCATTATTTGAGTAGTTACCTTTTATCATGTCGATTAATAGTAATCGATTATTATCAGTCACCCTTATTTTAGGTGTTTTGTTTAGCCATTTAGTCCCTTGTTTTGTAATACTATTATTCCAATGGTCTTTATTACTGTATCTTCCAATATGGATTCTACCCAGCCAGTCTCTTGCATAAGGAATAAAGTCTATGAATAAGACTAGTGACATTATTATAAGTAAAATTATTGATATTAAGAAGACTGTATTCATATGGTTTCCCTTTCTATTAAGCTTCGAACATTGAGTATAGTTTTTCAATTTCAGTCTCAGAACCTAATTCCTCGTTAGAGAGATTATCTTGAAATCTCAACTTCATTTCATAATTATTTAGTAAAAATTTTATCCCTTCAAACATTGCTAATGCATTCATATCTACAATCAGTCCATTAGTTTTGTTAGTAATTTGATCCTTTACTGTACTAAAATCAGTTGTAACTATTGGTTTTTTTAATATCTTAGCTTCATCTAGCGCAATTGATTTTCCTTCAAATCTAGATGGATGAATATATATATCAGCAGCCCTTATATACGGGTAAGGATTTTCTTTCAAGCCAAGTAATATAAAATAATTTTCTACACCAAGTTCTTTTATTAATCTCTCAAGATTCGTACGTTCCTCGCCCTCTCCTATTACATACCACTTAAAAGAATATCCTTCTTCCACTAATAACTTGCAAGCTTCAATTGCTATATCAAATCCCTTAAGTTGATTCAGTCTGCCAACAGAAACAAAAGTATTAGGAGTACTACTTAGCTCTATTCTCTCCTCTGCCATTTTATTTATTGTCTTTTCAGAGATAATATTATGCATTACCTGTACCTTCGAAGAGTATCGTGCAAACTTCTTTTTTAAAATTCTTGCACACTCTTCAGAGACAGTAACAATATGATCAAGTTTTTCGAAGTAACCTCTATCTATTTTTGGATCCATCTTCATCCTATCATAGTCAGTGTGTATAAAACCTATTTTCTTCATTGCTTTTACTTTATCAACACAAAAGTAAATTGGATTCTTTTCAAGATACCCAATAGCAACATCATATGTTTTTTCTAAAGACGGGATGGAATTTGAAAGATACCTCCAAACTCTTTGTTCACATCTTGCCGGATTCTTTTCCACTTTAAAAATTATTCCAGCTTGAATACGTGAAATTGTAGTTTTCATTTTTCCTTTTCTAATGGTATATAATAAGGCCTTTTTAATAGGCATATCAAAATATTTAAAATCCTTAGGTTCTTGTAATATTTTTACTTCTTTGGGTACATTCGAATAGAAAAGACCCTCTTTTTGAAATAAATATAGGTCAACATTAAACTGTTCATAATTAATTGTTTGGAGAACGGAAATAAGTGCTTTTTCAGCTCCACCACAATTTAAATTATTTATAACGAATAAGATGTTTCTTTTCACTTCTTCGCCCCTTAAATAAGTTGATATAGTTTTTCTATCTCCTCGACTGTTCCTACTTTCTCCCTTTCGAGGTTTCTTTGCAGAGAATATTTATAATTATTATTATTAATTAATTCTTCAATCGCTTGTGAAATACTTTCAGGGGTGGTTCCTGCAATACTTCCATTAGTACCGTGTATTATTTGATCTTTTACAGTTTCAAAGTTTGTTACAACAATAGGCTTGCAAAGTATCTTTGCCTCATCTATAGCTATAGATTTCCCTTCATACCTAGAAGGCTGAACATATATATCAACATTTTTCATGTACTTATATGGATTATCTTTCACTCCTAATAAAATAAAATTTTCCTCTATACCTTTCTCACGTATTAATGACAATATGTTATCTCTTTCCTCACCATCACCAATTATAAACCACTTAATCTTATATCCATTATTAACCAAAAGCCTACATGCCTCTATAGCTATATCAATTCCTTTCTCATAACTGATCCTAGCTACGGTTAATAGGGAAGTAGTATTTTCTTCTCGTATTTCTGCCTTTAGGTCTTTATTAGCCAAAAAGTTTATATTCGAAGGTGAAACAATGTTATAAATTACTTTAATTTTTGCTCTTAGCTCTGGAAAGTTCTTTTCCAATGAATTAGCACATTCTTCTGAGACAGTTGCCGTGTAATCCAACTGTTTAAAGTAATGAACATCGAGTTTTGGATTTAATCCAGAATTACTATAATTTGTATGAATCCAACCTATTTTTTTACTAGCATTGACTTTATCAATTACATAGTAAATTGAAGTTTTTTCCAAATATCCTATTGCAGCATCATATGTTCCTTCAAGTTTTTCGATTGAATTGCTTATATATTTCCATGACATCTGTTCAGCAATAGATTTGTTACTATATAATCGGTTTATCAGACTGAATACAAGCCTATTAAATGCCAACTCAAGCTTCCCTTGACGTACGAATGTTATTACAGATTTTATTAACCCTTTTGTAAAAATAGTATAATTCCCCTGTAATTCAAATATATTCACTTCTACGGGGATTTGCTTTAAGAATATTCCCTTCCGACTTAATAATAGAAGGTCAACACTATATTCTTCATAATTAATCTCATGAAGTAGGTTTATAAGGCTTTTTTCTCCTCCACCTGGTGCCAAGCTAGGCATAACAAATAATAATTTTTTCCTTTTCATAGATCCACCCTACTTGACGACTTGGTTTAAATATTCTGCAGCTAGGTATGACTTCTTTTTAATTGCAGGTATTACCTGTTTTAATTGACTTCTAGTCTCTTTCTCATTTATTATTAGATTCTTCACACTGTTTATCAATTTTTTTGGTTTAGAAAGATCATTAATACTCAGAACTAATTTTTCTTCACCAAATAAGTCTTTAGCAATTCCCCTGGACTTTACACTATATCCAAGAACCAAGGTAGGTACAAAACTTGAATATGCGGCTATAGTTGCGTGTGTTCTAGCACCAATAAAAAATCGCATTCTCGAAATATAACCTTTATATTCAATAGCATTTAAATTATCTGGTAACAAGATTACTCGATCCGTACCTTTAAAGTAATCATAATATTTCTTTAGCACTTCGTAATCATTGTTACCATCTTTGATAACATGTGGTGTTAAAGCAATAACCATATCTGTTTCATCGATTAAATATTGAATTAGTTGTCTTACAGATTCGTATGAACCCGTATTTTTTTTCCACACTAGTGGACTAAAATTTAATCCTATAGTATTCCCTTCAATCCACCCCTCCGGTAAAGAAAGTTCTTCTTTCTCCATAGTGAAAGCAGGATCAGCACAAAGTTTTACATTTTTAAGTCCTTTTGCCAATAAAGTTTCATAAGTGATTGACTCTCTTGCTAAAATTAAATCAAATATTTTTAAGTCTTCTAGTTTCCTTTGGCTCAAATCCTCTTCTCCAATTGAACACCCCCATAATACCAACTTTTTACCACTTGCTTTTACTTGTTTATCAACTTCATATAAGTCAGGTTGCTCTCCGTAACAATAGTTATCTCCACCTATTGACAGATAGACATCCATATCCTCTATATGGCGAATAATATTATAATTAATTTTTTTTAATGCGTATGACTCATCGTTAAATAATTTTACCTTCAGTGATGAAATAAACCAGGCCAGTGAGTATTTTTTTATACTTACCGCGGAAGCATCATAAATTGCATCGAGTTTACTTATTATTTTATCTGTATCTGGTTTTCCGGAAGCTAGGTATATTAAAGCATCTTTTTTAGAATCCTTTATTATATTCGTAGTAGATCGAACAATTGCTTCACATCCCCTATTTTGACTTCCATCATGTGCAAACATTAAAATTTTCAAGCCGGATTCCCCCCGCTATTTTTATTTCTAAACGAACTATATCGAGTTAATAACAACACTCCGAGTGTTGATCTTTTTTCAACAAAATTGACCATTAATCTTTCATATCTACTTTTGAAAATCGGTGAATAAACTAATAGTGCCTCTCTAAAGCTTTCATTATGTATCATTGATTTTACATATTTATATCTTTGATGAAAACTAACATCTGAGGGTTCAAAATATAGATGAATATAAGAAAATACTAATTTAACTAATTTTTTCTTCCTCAAATTGTTGATCTTATCTTCATTCAGTAAATCTTTATAAATAGTAGGAACATCTTCAAAGTGGGCTTCCAAAGCTCTTTTAAAATAATCCTTTTCTAAAATATTTCTAGTTGCACTACCTTTAACTTCACGGTAAAAATAGCCAGAGTAATCAAAATATAAGGCCTTTTTTGCATTAGAAAACACTTGAATATTGAAGGCCCTATCTTCACCTAATGCTATATTTTTAGGGAACCTTATTTTATGCTCCTTAATTAACTTACTTTTGTACAACTTATTGCAAACAGAATTTAAGTCATCTTTCTCTAAAAAATATGGCAAAATGATTTCTCTTATATCATTCCGTTCTAACTCGATTCCTTTAGGGAAGTTATACTTGACTAAGCTCTTTTTACCAGCTAGTTCCATTTCAAAGTTTGAAATTATTACATCAAGGTTTTTATTTAATGATTCCATGTAAAGTAAGTAAATCATGTTTTCTTCAATATAATCATCAGCATCTACAAATCCAATGTATTCTCCAACTGCAGACACCAAACCCTTATTTCTTGCAGAACTAACTCCTTTATTCTTTTGAGTTATAAACTTGATTCTGTCATCGACTTTATTATATTCTTGAATAATGTTACTGCTATTATCATCTGAACCATCATCAACAAAGATAAATTCACATTCTTTCATCGTTTGGTTAATAAGTGATTGTATACACTCTCTAAGATAAGTCTGGGCATTATAAACTGGAATGATGATGCTTACCTTAGTACTCAGTGAAATCCCCTCCTTTATGGACATTCACATAATACTGTATAGTTTTTGAATTTCCTCAGCACTTTTAGTCATGTAAGATGTACAATTATATGAAAGCTCTTCTCTTCGTTTTTTATCTTTATACAAGTTTATTATTCCATTAGTTATCCCCTCTTCAGACAATTCAACTATTAAACCATCAAATCCATTTGTAACCTGGCTTTTTGCAGTTGAATAGTTGGTAATAACCACCGGCTTCTTGAGTATTTGTGCTTCAACCACTGTAACTGCCTTACCTTCGTATCTAGATGGCTGGACATATAAGTCAGCATGTTTAATAAACGGATAAGGGTTAATTTGTTTACCTAATAGAAAAAAATGCTTCTCAAGGTTTAGTTTAATAATTAATTCCCTTAACATCTCTTCCTCTCCCCCGTAACCAACAACATACCAACAAATATCCTTAAAACCCTTATCTCTTAGTTTTTTCATAGCTCTTACAGCATTATCAATTCCTTTTGCATGTGATAATCTGGCAACAGTTACAATTCTAAAATGATTATCATCGAACATGGGATGATCTATTTTTATTTCTGCCATCTTCATGATATATTCTTGGGAAGCAATATTCTCCATCACCATAACCTTTTTACTTAGTTCCGGGTATTTATGTAAAAATGAATCCTTACATCCCTCTGACACTGCTATAATATGATCAAAATTGCTCCACATCTCTAAATCCAATTTAATGTTTGTTTCAATTATTGAGTAATCAGTATGAATCCAAGCAATCTTCTTTCTTGCTTTTACCTTATTAGCAACAAAGTAATGTGGCCAAAGGTAACTTATTGCCACATCATATTCTTTCTTTAATTCTGGTAGAAATGGGAGAGCATATTTCCACATTAATTGCATCTGAATGTAACCAGGTTCTTCAATCCTTGCCATCTTTCCCTTTAAATCAGAGTTGAATTTTGCAAGAATTCTTGAAATGCCAATAAGCATTTGACCTTCTTTGAAGATTTCTTTTATAGATTTTCTATAAGTTGAGTATTCTTTAATTTCCTCTAATAAGTTCACTTGATAAGGTATAAAGCTTAAGAAATCCCCTTGTTGTCTATAAAGCATTAAATCAACATTATGAGTTGTATAGTTGAAGTTTTCCAACATACTTATTAAACTTCTTTCTACTCCGCCAACTTCCAAATCAAATGAAGCGATTAATACATTCTTCATTTTTAGTCTCCTATTATCTTTCTAATTCTTGCTATATTCTCTCCACCAATCACTCTAGCAGCTATTTGTTTCAAACTACTTTTCAACCTAGCGCTGGGCGGTAACCAACTCTTATAAAAATGATGAATAGCAACAGTATCATTAGTATTTAATTTTCTAATGTTTATATAGTCATACGGGGAAAAGTATGTTTGTGGATAAAAGGCGCCAATGCCTTCAATCTCTTGATAACGTCCATCTCTTTTTAATCCAGTGTCTTCTAAGATTTTTGTAACAATCGCAACATTAGTTAGTTCATGAAAGCTTCCGTCTTCCTTTAGGAAACCTTTGCTTCTGTATGAATCTAGGAACTGAGAAATTAGCTTATTTTCTTTTTTTGCTCCAATCGTACTTGTCGCTATATAATTTTCTTGTTCAAATCCCCAAAACGATTCATGGTGAAGAAATTTATCAAAAGGTTGAAACACTTCAACATCCGTATCTAAATATATTCCCCCCTGGTTATAGAGGACATATACTCTTACATAGTCACTTACAAAGGCAAATTTCCCAGCTTCATAAGCTTCTCGAATGAAGGTATTTGAATGAATGTCAAAGTTGGTTTCATTCCATTCAATAATTTCATAATCTTTTAGGGTTTTCCTCCAGCTTAGAATGCACTTTTTAACGATTTCAGGCTTTTCTTTCCCGCCAAACCAGCAATAGTGGATAACCTTTGGGATATTTGTTGTATCTGTTTTCATCCACACACCCTTATCCTTGTTTAGTATTCTGCCACTTAATAAAATCTAAGAGCATCTTATATTCTTGAATTTGATCTTTCTCTACTCCGGAGTCTCTTAATTCTTTAACAAACTCTACCCACTCACTGTCCATTTGAGTCTCTTTTTTATGATCTCCTGAACCTAATAATTCTTTTAAATCGACTTCTAACACTGAAGCAATTTTTTCAATCACATTAATGGATGGGTTTTGATTTAGATTTCTTTCAATGTTGCTCAGGTATGATTTGGCTATTCCAGCTCGTTCTGCAAGCTCTGTTAAGGTAAGGCCTCTTCTTTTTCGAATATCATAAATGTTTTTTCCAATCATTATTTTTACCCCGTTTTATCCGTATTGTTGTACTTTTTCACATCCTAGGTTTAAGGATTTAATACAATCTACTATTCTAATCAGTTCTTCTTCTGTTAGATTTGAACCTGAAGGGAGGCAAATCCCCGATTCAAATAATTGGTCTGACACACTATAGGTTTCATGATGTGAATAATATTTCATCCCTCTAAATAAAGGCTGTAAATGGAGTGGTTTCCATACAGGTCGAGCTTCTATATTCTCATTAGCCATTAAGTCCAAGATGTCCTTTACAGAAACTCCTGCTTCTATTTCATTTATTGTTAAAGCAGTCAGCCAACGGTTGGACTTGGTACCCTTCAATTCAGGCATAAAATAAATACCAGGTAAATGTCCTAATTCTTCTTGATATTTAGAAAATACACTTCTCCTCGCTTGCACTCTTTCTTTTAAAACCTCTAATTGTCCTCTACCTATACCCGCTAAAACATTACTCATTCGGTAGTTATAGCCCATCGTGCTGTGCTGATAATGTGGGGCAAAGTCTCGGGCTTGCGTTGCTAAGAATCGTGCTCGGTTTAAGGCTTCTAAATCATCGGAAACCAGCATACCTCCGCCAGATGTTGTGATAATTTTGTTCCCATTAAAGGAGTAAACTCCGAACTTGCCAAGCGTTCCACTTGGTATATCTTTGTATGAAGCTCCTAACGATTCTGCTGCATCCTCAATAATGGGTACCTCATATTCATTACAATGAGTTACTATCTCATCCATTTTGGCACTTTGACCATAAAGATTGACAACAATAACTGCCTTAGGTAACCTTCCATGAAGTTTCGCATCCCTTAATGCTCTCTCAAGTGCCTTCGGAGACATGTTCCACGTATCCGGCTCTGAGTCAATAAAAACTGGCTCTGCTCCTTGGTATAGAATTGGGTTTGCACTTGCAACAAAGGTAAGTGAGGAGCAAAATACAGTATCTCCTTTACCTACTTCTAATAAAGAAAGAGCCAAGTGGATGGCAGCTGTACCTGAACTAACAGCAACTGCTCCATTGACTCCTACGTAATCGGCCAATTCTTTTTCAAAGGCATCCACATTAGGTCCTAAAGGGGCAATCCAATTCGTTTCAATTGCCTCCTGCATATACTTGGCTTCATTACCTGACAGATGAGGAGGCGATAGGAAAATTCGACTTTTCTTAACTGAAGAAATCATTTAGACACCCTCTATCAATTGTAGTTTTATTACTTTAGCAGGGACACCAACAGCTGTACTTGATGGAGGGATGGTCTTTATCACAGTGGCACCAGCACCGATGATTGACCATTCCCCAATTTCTAAGCTAGGAATAACTGAGGCTCCTGCCCCTATATGTACTCCTTCTCCCACTTTCACTCCACCCGTCAATGTAGCTTTTGGAGAAACATGAACAAAATCAGAGATTTGGTTATCATGTTCAATAATTGCTCCTGTATTAATGATCGTATGATTACCAATGTACGAATCTGCATTTATTACGGCCTGTGGCATGACAACTGTCCCCACACCAATTGTTACACTCGGACTAATCCATGCTGTCGGATGAATCAATGTTGCATAGAAAGCATCTTCAAACCCTAATCTTTCGACTATTCTTTTCCTAGTCTCATTTCTTCCAATTGCTATAATGAACTTTAGATCTGGATGAATGTGTAATAGTTGTTTAGCCGAATCGATTGGACCATTGTAAACAGAATGTTCAAAATTTAGACTCGTGTATTTATCATCTAAAAAGGCGATAATTTGATTTTTTTCACTTAACCGAACCAAATCTTGAATAACCTTGCTATGTCCTCCCGTTCCAACAACCGCTAGTTTCATCCATGACCTCCTTCTACTGATTTTGTACCCTTGAATGGTTCTACTGTAGCTACCCCTCTTTGGGTAATCCCTTCAGTTTTAACTACTTTTTTTATCGTTATAAATAAGATTTTCAAGTCTAACCATAAGGAACGATTGTTCACATACCAAACATCCAATTTAAACTTATCTTCCCAGCTGATTGCGTTACGTCCATTTACTTGGGCCCACCCAGTAATTCCTGGTCGGACCATATGACGTTTTGCTTGTTCTTCGGAATATAATGGTAAATATTCCATTAATAAGGGTCTAGGGCCTACTAAGCTTATATCCCCTATAATGACATTTATTAATTGTGGGAGTTCATCAAGACTGAACCTTCTTAATGTAGCTCCAAACGGGGTGAGTCGAATCCGGTCAGAAAACAAATTCCCCATACTATCTCTGGCATCGGTCATTGTCCGAAACTTATAAAGATAAAATGGTTTTCCATGTAATCCCGGCCGTTGCTGCTTAAATAATATTGGTGCTCCTAGTTTGATTCTTATTAAAAGAGCTAAAGTTAACATGACTGGCAAAAACAAGATAAATAGTATCAAGCCACATATAAAATCAAGACATCTCTTCACTTTTCCTACTCCCTAGGGTAGAATTTGCTTTTTAGGTTCTAAAAGTTCATTCAATCTTTGCTGAATTTCTACAATCATGTCATTCACTTGTATATCTGACTCCTGCCCTTTTGAATAAAGCTCCACAAGCAATTCTTTAAATTTTTGTTGCGTTTGTAATCCCACTGTTTTTTCCTCACTTTACTGTTTCTTCAACTTTTTCCCCAAATAAAAAATCCCCACTTTTTCCTGTAAAGTGAGGGTCTTCTTCATATCCATTTGGATTTTTTCGTTGCCATCGCCAAGCATCGGCACACATTTCTTCTATTCCTTTTTCCGCTTCCCAGTTCAGACCCATTTTTGCCTTGGTGGGATCTGCAAAACAAGATGCTACATCTCCTGGTCTAGGCTTTACTATTTTGTAAGGAACCTTAGCCTGTGAAGCATGCTCAAAGGCTTGAACGACATCAAGAACACTGTATCCTTTTCCCGTTCCAAGATTATATGCACCAATTCCTTTTGTTTCCTTCACCTTTTCTACTGCTTTTAAATGACCTTTTGCTAAATCAACTACGTGAATATAGTCCCTTACACCCGTTCCATCTGGAGTTGGGTAGTCGTTTCCGAAGACACTTAACTCTTTAAGTTTTCCAACAGCCACTTGCGTGATATAAGGCATTAGGTTGTTAGGAATACCGTTAGGGTCCTCTCCAATTAGTCCACTTTCATGTGCTCCAACCGGATTAAAGTATCTTAATAAAGCGATACTCCAGCTTTTATCAGATTCATATACGTCTCTGAGTATCTCTTCAATCATCAGCTTTGTTCTTCCATAAGGGTTCATTGCCCATAAGCTGGCGTCTTCTTTGATTGGCACACTTTCTGGTACACCGTATACCGTTGCAGATGAACTAAAAACAAGATTTTTCACTCCATATTTGCTCATCACTTTACAAAGAATCACTGTGCTAGTGATATTGTTGTGGTAATACCAAAGTGGAGCATTCACTGATTCTCCTACTGCTTTTAGACCAGCAAAGTGAATCACTGCATTAATTTCGTTTTCTTCAAATACTTTAGTAAGTGCTTTCTCATCTAAAAGATCGATAAAATAAACCTTGAAGTCTTTCCCTGTAATGTTTTTTATTCTATTCAAAGATTCTGGTTTGCTATTAATGAAGTTGTCAACAACAACGATATTGTGTCCTTCATTTAATAACTCAACGCATGTATGACTTCCAATGTAGCCTGCTCCACCCGTGACAAGGATTGCCATATATTCACCCCTTTTTATCTTCTACAGGTAATTACTTTCATAATAAATATTGAGACTTATTACAGATTCATAGAAATAATATAGGAAATAAAAAATTACTATCAGATAATATATAAACCTTTGTTCTCTTCCTCTGAAAACCTGGACTACCCAAGAAACCAGAATCAATTGATAGAGATTGAAATAAATAGAAAAACGGGCAAATATCCAATTTTGCGTGGAGATAATCATAAATATTAACCCTATGAGAGCCATATTTACTATATAGTCACTACTGGGAAATATCTCTCTAAGCTTTTCTCTTCCTAAAAAAGCAATTACAAGAGGAGCAGCATATACAGCTACACGGATAACATTTGCTCCTCCTTCATCAAAGTTTGAGTAATGTCCATACTGTGTATCTTCAATTGCTGAAAACAATAGAGAAGAAAATAAATCAAACCCAACGACAATAATAACGGAGAAGAATAATAGAATAATTGTCGCCCTAGACCAAGCTTTGTATCTAACTAAAAAGTATATAGGTAAAAGTATAAGTGCACTTTGATGAAAAGTAGCAGCTATTAAAACAACAAGGAAATACATTATCCAGTTTCCACTAATGATAAAACGCGTAGCAGTAAATATGATTGCCGCCGCTAACACCTGTCGTATCCCATTCATTGACACAAGAAATAAGCCACCTGTGATATATGCATAGGTACTTAATTCAAAGAGCCCTGAGTATTTGGATAATGTCAAAACGATAAGTATATTAGTTATTAACGCGGTAACAAATATTAGCGTTTGAGGATCAGTTGAATAATTTTTTAATAGCATTTGAAGGATTCCGAAACCAAAGTCTTTATCTTTTACTATTGAATCCCATGTAAAATTACTAACTTTAAATGAGTGCATATAAAAGAAGGTGTCACCAATGTTTTTTCTAAGTCCTGAAATGACTACTAGTGATACCATAACTCCTGCTACTAATAATCGATTAAGTCTAATATTTATTGGTACACCATTTACAAGTACTGGATTTGAGAAATATCTAGCAAAAAACGAAAATATAAAAACGATAGCAAGATTCCACCATAAAAAGGTCATGTGTAACTACCTTTCAGCATTGTATAGGAAGTAATTTACTGCTTTACTGTTGCTCTTTGTGTTCTATTAATGAACAGATATAATGAAACACCAAATGGTATGGCTAATGCTGTAAATACTTTATTTGGTGATTCGATTAAAAATCTATTATTTTTTATCATTAGGCTACTAGAGACATAATGAATACACTCTCTAAATTTATCTTTCATTGTAGGTGAGTATTTCATTGCTTCTTTCCTAAAAAAGGCAAATCCATATGGATTTTTCCTGTATTGATGGATCATATTCATACTCGACCCATCTTCAAGATACTCCACATGGCAGAGAACTTCGTTCATAACTAGTAACGGACATTCTTGATCAATTAAAATATACTTATAACTTAATGGACAATATTTTTCACCATTAAAAAGGGGGTATGGTGGGGTTTTTTTAGTTAACTCTGATCGATAAACAAGTTTTTTATCTCCCTTAACTTTGGACTTTGCATATAAATCAGTTAATGTTGTTTCTTTTAATTGTTCTGGAATTCTTGTACCGATTATTTGCCCTTCAGGGGTGGCATCAAGTCCTATTAATCCAGCATATTTATTACTACCATACCTATTCCAATATTGTACTATTTTCTCAACAGCGTCATCGGGCATATAGTCATCTGAATCAATACAAACATTTAACTCGGTTTCTATCAATTCATAGGCTGTATTATGTGCCCCGTGCATACCTTGATTTTCTTGATAGTGGTACTTAATAGGTACTCTACCCTCAGTGATCCACTGTTTCACTAAATCCCTTGTATTATCAGTTGATCCATCATCTATGATTAACCAAATGAACTCCTTACAAGTTTGCCTTTGAAGACTTTCATAACATAAGTGAAGAGTATATGCACGATTGTAGGTAGGGGTGAAAATAGTTAAAAGGGGCTTCAAGACTAATCCTCCTATCACTTTGCTTCCATTAAATAATAATTTTCAAGCCAACTAGCCATACTATTCGTGTCATATCCACTTTCTCTTAAATGCATGGATGTATCATAATGCTCATGAGTTTTTGATAGTATTTTATTTGCCCAATAATCCGGAGAAGCTTGTAAGCTTATAAACTCTACCCTTCCAGTGACATCACTTTCCTTAGTAATCGAATCTGACACAATACAGTTTAGTCCGGCTGCTTGTGCTTCTATTAACACGACAGGCAAACCTTCGAATAATGATGGGAATAAAAAAAGATCCATTGCATTCATTAAGTTAGAAATATCTCCACGGACCCCTAAAAATTTAATATTCTTAGATAAACCCAAATTTTTCACTTTCTCTTCAACTGTATTTCTTAAATCTCCATCCCCCACAAGTAATAAAATGGAATTTGGTGTTTTCTTATAGACTGATTGAAAAATATCAATTAGATAATCATGATTTTTTTGCTTATTAAATCTACCGATGTGACCAATGACTAACTCATCTTCACCAATACCTAGTTCTTTTCTTAGTGATTTTCTCACTTCTGAGTTAAACTTGAATTCTTTTACATTTACAGCGTTATTAAGGACTTTCACTTTATTATCATTAGAAACCCTTCTTCCAAAAAGCCATTCCCCTGCCTTTTTAGAACATGCAAAATAAGTCGTAGGATTTTGCTTCATATAATATCGAGCATAAAGTCTGAATGGAAGCTTTAAATCGATTCCTAAATCACTCAAGTGACTATGAGCAATTCTTACTTTCACTCCAGCTTTTTTAGCTGCTCTTAAAACAAAGCTACTATTTTCATTGATATGAGAGTGGACTATTTTATATTTGTTCAATTGAAAAAAATCATCTAATAGGCTGAAGTATCTCTGATAGTTTCCTGGACGAATAGGAGGCATGTTATAGATTCTCCCTCCTAAATTAAGGATTTCGTCATCGTAGTGACCCTTTTCTTCCCGATGAACCATAAAATCAAACTGAACCTTAGTTCGATCGATTTGGCGGTAGTAATTCATCAGCATGGTTTCTAATCCACCACGGTTCATGATGGTTACTACTTGAAGTATTCTTATTGGTTCCACATCGATCCTCCTATCTTAACGACTTTCTTAATATATTTATGGTTACTAATAAACAGTAGTATCCGGCTACAAATCTTGATTTAGCAAAAAAATAAAAAACTCTCCACACTAAAGGAAATTGACTTAAGTCTAAATTAGTAAAAGAACTTTTTATTTGTTGATGGTGTAAGATCTTTTTTATTTTTTTCACCTTTACTGATGCTTGTTGGTTCTGTTCAAATAATTCATTTAACCCAAGACCAAGAGTATTAAGACAAATACGGTTACTTAGCGCTTGACTATAGTCATTACCTAGTTCTTTTTCTTCAATAAATGTTGATAGTTTTTTAAAAAGACATTCCCATTGACTCAATAGATTAGGTTTATAATTAGAGGTTAAAGAGGTACTGTTCTCTCTCCAGTAGTGATAAAGATACTTATTGATGAAAACAAAATTTTGTGTAAAGTACATGACCTCTATATTAAATAAAGAATCTTCATTGGTTCCTATCTCATGTAAGTCAGTAAATACTATTTTATTATCAAGAATTAAGTTAGTCTTATATAGCTTTGACCAGACGGTGCCCCATGCATCTAATAATTCTGGATTCCTAACTTCATCACCCAATGGCCCTATTAATCTTCTTAATATTTTTTTATGAACTTCTTCACCGGTGAACTTCACTTGTTCAGGCATATGAAACTGCTTTTTCTTTGAATGACTACCAAATTCTCTAATATAACTACACATAACTACATCAGCTTCTTCAACTTGAGCAGTTTTATATAGTTCTTCATACATATGTTTATCAATCCAATCATCCGGATCAACAAAACCTATATATTCTCCAGTAACTTGTTCCAATCCAGTGTTTCTAGCAGAGGATACTCCGCCATTTTTTTTATTTATGACTTTGAGTCGTGGATCCGATTTTTGGTAATCTAGTAAGATTTCGTAGGACCTATCGGTTGAGCCATCATTGACAGCAATGATTTCAATTTCCTTTAATGATTGATTTAAGATACTGTCTAGACATCTATTTAGATATTTATCCACGTTATATATAGGCACGATTATACTTACTTTCGGCTTCACGACTTTCCTCCGCAATATAGTTTGAATACACTTCTTTTATTTCTGTACTAACTTGGTCTAATGAGAACTTTTTTACTAATTTAACGCTAGCAGCTCCCATTTTTTCTCGCATATCCACCGAATTATATAGCTTCAAAATTTTCAATCCAAAATCTTGAAAGTTATCATTTACAACTGTAAATCCATTTACACCATCACTAACTAACTCTATATGTCCCCTATTAACACTAGATATAATTGGTAATCCACATGCCATTGCTTCCATGATATTCACAGGAAGTCCCTCTCTTTTACTAGACGCAACGACTATATCACTCATTTTTAATAGAGATTCGATATCCCTACGGTATCCTAAAAAATCGATCATACTTATAACATCTAACTGTTCTGATAGCTGTTTGCTTTGCTCGAGAAGAGGTCCTTCTCCTGCTAACAGTAGTCTCGCTTTAGGAATGTGCTCCTTAACATGTGCAAGTGCATGAATTAGAAGCTGCTGATTCTTATTTGCATTAAACTCCGCCGCGTAAAACATTAAAAAGGCATCGTTATCGTAACGATGCTCTGCCCTTAACACTTCTTTATGAAAGTTGGATACTGGTGTAAAACGTTCTGTATCCACGCCCACTCCGTGTACATGTTCAATTTGCTTAGCTTTAAACTGATGGGAGGTGGCTAATTTATAATCTTCTTCATTAATCGTAATTAAAGAGTCCGTTAAGTAAGATAATACTCTCTCAATAGGGTAGTAGACCATCCAGTTAGGAATGGGTGCTCCTTTACAAAAATGAAACCCATGTGCGGTATAAATCACTTTTGTCCCTTTCTGTCTTGCGGAACGAGCTGCTAGTCTCGCGAGCACTCCTCCCATTGGTGTATGACAGTGTATGAGCTGATACCCATTTCGATCGATAACCTCTTTTAGTTGGTTATACGCAGCTATGTTTTTTCTATGAAAAGGTGACCGTTGTATCGGGAGATTGAACTTTTCATCTACAAATGGTAGTTCGATTGTTCCCGAAGCAGCTACATGAACATCCCACCCTTGTTCCTTAAACCACTTTAAATAAGGTAGATGGAAGGCACTGAAATGATAGTCAACTGTTGCACAGAACAACACTTTTCTTTTCATAGGACACCTACTTTATTGGTTGTCTATCGAGCACCGCTGATAGATAGTTTAATAGGTCAGAACGTAGCTCTTCTTTTTGAAGGGCAAATTCAATCGTTGTTTGAATAAAGCCCATCTTTTCCCCTACATCATGGCGAGTTCCTTCAAAATCATAAGCATAGACTGCCTCATATTGATTTAGCCCTGCGATGGCATCTGTTAACTGAATTTCTCCACCTGCTCCAGGTCCTTGCTCTCCTAAAATATCAAAAATTCTAGGATTTAAGATGTATCTCCCCATAATAGCTAGATTGGAAGGAGCCTCCTCCATCTTAGGCTTTTCTACTAGGCTATTCACGCTAATGAATCTCTCACCAATTTCATTGCCGTTAACAATACCATAGCGTGATACTTCTTCCATTGGAACCTTTTGTACTCCAAGAACGGAAGCCTGATATCTTTCGTATTGATCGATTAATTGTTTTAAACATGGCTTTTCTGCTTGAACGATATCATCTCCAAGTAGAACAGCGAATGGTTCATTCCCAATAAATTTTCTTGCACACCAAATGGCATGACCTAATCCCTTTGGCTCCTTTTGGCGGATATAATGGATATCTGCCATTTGTGAGGATTTTTGCACCTCACTTAGTAACTCAAATTTACCCTTTTCAATTAGATTTTGTTCTAATTCAAACGAATTATCAAAATGGTCCTCAATCGCACGTTTTCCTTTTCCCGTTACAATGATGATGTCTTCGATTCCAGAAGCAACCGCTTCTTCTATAATATATTGAATCGTTGGTTTATCTACGATTGGTAGCATTTCTTTTGGCATCGCTTTTGTCGCTGGAAGGAATCTGGTTCCTAATCCTGCTGCTGGAATGATCGCCTTTTTTACTTTTTTCATTTGTTTCCCCTTTCTTACCCTGAAATAGATACAACAGTTGCTTTCTTTCTCTTTACCTTATTGTTCGCTAGATTAATTAACACTTCTTTTAACATTTCTTTCTCCATCGTGTGGAAGGTTTGAACAATCTTATCAATATCCTCGAGAAAAAGCGTAGCCGGTTTTCCTATATATATATTCGGAAACACTTGTTTTTCCTGTACTTCTTCGTCCTTTAATAGCTCCTCAAACAACTTCTCACCAGGACGGATTCCTGTAAATTCAATTCCTATTTCTTCTATTGTATAGCCTGACAGCTTGATTAAATTCTTGGCCAAGTCTACAATTTTTACGGGTTCTCCCATATCTAATACGAAGATTTCGCCTCCACGTGCTAGTGCACCTGCTTGAATGACTAATCGAGAGGCTTCTGGAATAGTCATGAAATATCGAATCATATCTGGATGAGTGACCGTAACTGGTCCACCTTTGGCTATCTGCTTTTTAAATAATGGAATAACACTGCCTCGACTACCAAGTACATTTCCAAAACGAACAGCAACAAATTTCGTCTTACTTTTTTGATCCATGTTTTGAACGATCATTTCTGCAAGTCTTTTCGTTGCTCCCATAACACTGGTTGGATTCACAGCCTTATCTGTTGAAACCATGACAAAGGTTTCAACCCCATGCCAACTGGCTGCTTCCGCCACATTTCTTGTACCTATAATATTATTTTTGACTGCTTCTTCTGGATTTCGCTCCATTAACGGAACATGCTTATGAGCTGCTGCATGATAGACCACTGCGGGGTGATGAGTTCCCATCACATTCATCATTTTCTTAGGGTCCTGTAAGTCCGCAATTTCCGTAACATACTCAATTGGTAGGTGTCCAAACTTTTCTTTTAGCTCTTGTTCAATGGAGTAAATACTATTTTCACCGTGACCAAGCAATACAAGTTTCTTTGGTGAGAACAATGATATCTGTCTACACAACTCTGATCCAATGGAACCTCCTGCTCCAGTTACTAATACGACCCGATCAGTAACATATTCCGAGATACGATCCATATCTAGAACAACAGGACTACGACCTAGTAAGTCCTCTACCTCAACATCCCGAATACCATTAACTGAAACTCTTCCGGTTACAATATCCTCTAACATCGGAAGAATTTGTGTTTTCGCCTTTGTTTTCGCACATTCTTGAAAAATGATGTTCAATTCTTTTCTTCCTAAAGAAGGAATGGCAATTATGATGTTATCTATTCCTAGTGAATCGACTGTATGAGTAATTTGGTCGATACTTCCCACTACAGGTAGCCCAAGGATATCTAATTGATGTTTGTTAAGATCATCATCTATAAATGCAACTGGTTGTAATACGGAATCACTACTTCTTAGTAACTGTCTTGCCACCATAGTTCCTGCAGAACCTGCACCAATAATTAATGCTCTCTTTCTTTCTTTAGAGGAATGCAAATAGTTATCTCGATACATTCTCCAACAAAATCTTGAGCCACCAATCATGGACATATGAAGAAGCCATGTAACAGCCAAAAGTCGGAAGAAGATTTCACCAAGCATAATTTGTTGAGTAAGTGCTGCTGTCAGTATAGACAACGTCACCACTTTACATATGATGATCATTTCACCTACACTTGCATATTCCCATGCTTTTTTATAAACATGCAAAAGCAATGAATAGACATGATGACTAAGTACGATAGCTAATGAGCTTAATACAATTGGAGATGTGATGACACCAGTACTTGCATTCGTAAGGAAGAACCCAAAGAAGATGGCTGTTAATACAATGAAGGAATCAATTAATATAAATAATGACAATCGTTTCTTATAAGACAATTTTATCCCCCCTATTCGTCTTACTATTTAGTCTAATGTCACATTTCTTCGTTGAATGGCATAGTCAATGATTTTTCTAATTTCTTCTAGCTGCTCACGTGTTGCCTCTTGTTTTATGTACCTCACCGTCTTTTTTAGTGACTTCGGAAACTTATCAATATTACCCATCACTGATCGAACTCCTTAGGAATAAAATAAAAAACTTAACTATACGTTTTTCTGTGTAAAAGCGTATAGTTAAGTTTTTTATTAATAAAACAGGGCATCTAACCCTACCTCACATCACACTATCGACGACTCGCGTCTAAGGTTTTCCACCCACAGCATAACCGAGTGCCTCCATTGATATAGGTTAGGAGACATCACCTTTTACATTGATCTATTGTGAACAAGATGATTCTTGATTAAGAACAAACAGGTTAAAAAAAGAGACTAGCTTACTTGGTTTACAATTACACCAACTAAAGGGGACTTCGCAAATTCTAAAACCTTCTTAGATTCTAAAGCTGCCTCCAATTTGGTTTTTGCTTTTTGTACAACTAGAATCACTCCGTCACACAAGTTTGCTAGTACCTTGGTGTCTGTAACCTCAAGTACTGATGGTGAATCAACCAGAATAAGGTCATAGAGTGGTTTAATATGTGATAACAATTCTTTCATTTTTTCAGATTCAAGTAGCTCTGCGGGATCCAGAGGGATCGGTCCACTTGTTAATAAATCTAGATTATCAATATTACATTTTGTAATTGCTTCACAAAAAGGTGTTTTATCACTTAAAACATCTGTCAATCCAACCTCATTACTCACTTTAAAAAGTTGATGAATGCTTGGATTTCTAAGGTTTCCATCAATCAGAAGGACCTTTTCTTTTTGTTGAGCAATGGAAATAGCTGTATTAGCAATAATGGTTGATTTTCCTTCAGATCGCCCTGGAGAGCTAACCACTAGCAAATTGTTTTTCTCATGTTCATTTAGGAAGTGAATATTCGTTCTTATCGTTCGAAACTGTTCAGAAATGATTGATTCAGGATTTGAGTAGGTAATTAAGTTCCTTTTCTTAATCTTAGTTAGTTCCTTACGTCTACTTCTAAATACCAATAGAATCACCTCGATTATTCACGTTTATCTTTTTGGTTTTGTTAATATTCTTTTTGGACATTGCGGACACACTCCCCAGAATAGGGACTTCTAGAAGATCTTCCACTTCCTGCTCTGAGCGAATCGATTCATCAAGCGAGTCAACTAAAAATATTAAGCCAATCCCTATGACAATGCCTCCAATAATGGCGGCCCCCAATATCTTGTTTTCATTACTTTCATTAATAGGAATTGGATTTACCTGTGCATCAGATAGTACTCTAACATCATCAAAATCCATAATATTTGGAATCTCTTGAATAAAGACACTCGCAGTAGTATTGGCAATTTCTGCAGCTAGTTCAGGGTTTACATCAATGACACTGATTTTTACTACTTGCGTCTCATCAATACTTCCAACTTGTATACTTTGAGCTAAAGATTCTGGTGTTCTTTCAATACCAAGTTGTGTAATTACCTTCTCTAATACCGTTTTGTCCTTAATGATCACTTCAAGAGTCTTTCGTTGCCCTCCATCCGCATTAATAATAATATTAGTAGATGAACTATATAACAGCGTTGTTTGGTTGATAGAACTGTAAAAATATCCAAAAAGGGCTGCTAGTATAGTGATGGTTATTCCGATCCAAGCACGTTTCTTTAAAATTCCGAGTATTTCTTTTAAATTTATTTCCTTTGCCATGCGTCGGTCATTTTGAAAACGCCCCATACATACCACCTTGTTCTCTTTGTATTGTATAGTTCTAAATAAAGAACAATTGCTTCAAAAAAATAGATTTCCTTTTTGGAATCTGCTTTTTTGAACTAATATTCTTTATAATAAATATATTAGTTCTTTAAAGAGAACAAGTCAATGAAATTTTGTTTATTATTTCTTAAGTTTAAGTAAATTATTGTTATGGAGTTGCCTCCAGTTGTTTTCCCAATAGCGTACTAAATAGACCTCGTCTATCGTTGGCTAATTGTTGAAATCCTCCTGCTTGAATAATTCTTCCTTTATCCAATACCAGTACTTGATTAGCACTGCGGATTGTAGACAATCGATGGGCTACGATTATAATTGTCATTTTCCCTTTAAGTTTATCAAGTGAATCTTGAATGATTCTCTCATTTTTTGTATCTAGAGCACTAGTTGCTTCATCAAGCACAAGAAGTGCTGGTTTTCTAATTATTGCTCTAGCTAAAACAATTCTTTGCCTTTCCCCACCTGAGAGTCGTATTCCTCGATCACCAATAATGGTGTCGAAACCGTTAGGAAGTCTTTTTACAAATTCATCAGCTGAAGCAAACTGTAAAGCTTCCCAGATTTCATCATCTGAGGCATCTGATTTGACTAGTAATAAATTATCCTTAATACTTCCATTAAATAAATAGGGATCTTGAGGGACATAGCTTATTGCTTTTCTTAATGGTAAAAGATCACCTTTATCAATTTTTTTACCATTGATATGTACCTCTCCATTATCTGGTTGATTAAGTCCCATAAGTAAGTCTATAAGAGTACTCTTTCCAGCTCCAGAAGGTCCTACTATAGCTGTCGTTTGGTTCACTGTAAATTCAACATTTATGTCCGATAAAGCAAAACTTTTTCCATTATCATAGCTAAAAGAAACATTTTTTAAAGAAATACATCCATCTACACTTATCGGATTAATTTTCTTATAAATCTCATTGTCTAATTCTTTAGCATTCTTGCATTCGGATTGTAAATCTCCCAAAGCATAGAAAGATGGAAGCAGTGTCCAAATTTGTTCAAGGCTAGCTTGAATGGCAGATAACCTAGGCCATAACCTTGAAAATATTAGCAAAATAACCATTAATTCAGTTGGTTGAGAATGAAAGAAACGGATAGAAAAATATACAAAAATAGATAAAAGAATTGCTGATACAATCTTATATATTAATTGTGAAGTTGATCGAACCTTCACAAGTCCTATCATATTTTCTTCCATTTCGTGATTTAAGTCTTTAAACCACTTTATGTGAATTCCTTCCAATGTATTGCTTTTTATATCCTTTATCCCACTAAAATGATCTGTCATCCCACCTAAAAACTTTTTTGAGAGTTGAACAGTATTTTTTCCTAAGTCATTTGACTTTTTTACTAATCCTCTAGAACTTAACACTAATAAAAAACCAAAAAACAGGACAAATAGAGTCATACTAAAAGATAGGTATAAAGATAAACCAATTTGTATACAAGTGAAAACTAGAGAAGTAACAAACTGCAAGAACAATTGAACTCCACCAGTAACCCTACCAATCTCAGTTGTCATTATATTAATAATATCGGATCTTCTTTTCTTTATAAAAAAACTCCATTTTGCTTGAAGTAACAACTGATATGTTTCTTCTCTGACATGTCTGCTGAATCCTTGTTGTATTTTAGTGTTTAGAATTTGCTGATTTCTTTGGAATACTCCCTGACTTAGCATTAAAACTAAGTAAATCGTCAAAATAATTAATAGTCCAGCTTCAACTGAGAATGTATTAAAAAACGAATATATAAAGCTAAGTTTTGTATCTCCTGTCATATTAATGTTAAGAATACCACTAAAATTAATCAGAGGAATTAATAATAGTAATCCCACACCTTCAATTAAAGAAAGAAAAATCATTGCAACTAAATTTAAATAAAGGATCAACCCCGAGTATTGATGTAATTTCTTTAAATAATAGATTAAGAACTTCATTTAAATCCTCCGTTTAGGAAAAAGCATGTTTAGTTGTCTTCCTCCATAACCAAATAAAAGGTCTTAGAGGGAAATATAAAAAATGAAAGTATCTAGGCAAAGGTAGTGTTGTAGCATCTTCTGGGTAAGGATATAGCGTACTTAAACCAAAGAGTATCTTATGATAATTTGACATTAATGCTACCAGGTGCCGTTTATGATAACATGCAATTTCTTCTGGTAAAGGTTCATTATGAAGATTTACCATTCTTTCTAAATAAAACACTGCCTCTTGTGCTAGTTTGGTAGATTGTTCATCTAAATAATGTACCCACTCTTTCGAAAGCTTAGTACCTAGTATTTCTCTTGACAATAGTATCGCTTGCTTTCCGATTGATTCTACATGGTATTTTTTTAAGGTATCCCATATTAATGAACAACTAACATTTTTTTGTATTAACTGATGGATATCAACTAGCCATCTTAGTCTTGACCATCCATGTCGCGCTCCATGTGTTACTAAAAAATAGAATAAATCGACATGTCCCAGGTAGTGAATAGGCTTACCGGTGTATAGGCTAGTTTCCTTTCTAGACCAAAGATAATTAAAAGATGGTTCTCTTCCTGGACCTGGGTTTAGCCTCCAGTGAATCTCTATCTTTATATTGTTTATAGGATTTATATAGGTAAAGTGATGATGTCTCCATTTCCAATCACTTAGTATACTCTGAATATACTCATCTTTTACATAGCCCTTCTCTGTTAATAACTTATCTACTTTACTTAAGTCCTTTAATTCAACTAATAAATCTAAATCACTTGATGTTCTTAATGAAATATCACCATACAACTCTTTTGCTAATATAGGCCCTTTTAAGAATAAGGACCTGATCCCATTCTCGCTAAATAATGAACTTATATGTGACATTTCTGAGCTATATTGGAGCATAAGAAACGTATTATACTCGAAATATTGATTTACTTTGTTAACAATGTTTTTAGGAATACTTGGGATACATAATGAACGAAGTCTAACAGCAAGATTGGGATATAATCGGTGGTGGATAGCTAGTTCTAAAAAGAGCTCCCAATCCATTTCTGAGGGAACACCATAATCATTAATTTCTTTTTTCTTGTTATCACTTATTATATTAAGTAAAAAAATAAGTTCCTTTGAAATCCCCGAAAGGTTGAGTTTTTTAACTTCCATCAATATCCCCTACTGCATGATTTATTTTAGAGAATGCCCCAACTACAGTAAAATCGTTCATTTCTTCCCCACCAGTTACTATGTCACTACCGCTTCTTAACCATGCATGAGCAATGAGTTCCCCGTACTCACTCTTTCCTGTTCCTAAATACAAAGTAGAATAAATCTTTCTTCTCTCAAGCATTTTCATCGCTGCTAAGGCACGTACTAAACACATACTTTCCCATAAAGTATGCCGACTCATAATTTCGATAGCTTCAGATACTTTGGATATGGTTAATTTATTATAATCATTTGATTGAAAACCTGTTTCAGCAACCTCTAGATTTAATATACTGGTTAACTTTCTAAACCTTATTAATTTCATACATCTTGCCCAGCCCAACATAATAAGAGCCTCTAACAAAAGCAGTTGTTTTGATAAACTTAGTGAAGAAAATATTTTAATTTTGTTTGAAATCATATTTTACCCTTGCTTTACAGTAACTAAGTTCTCTGCTTGGAGTGAACCAATAAACTCTAGAACATGTTGTTCACATTCATTTTTTGATATGTCAAACTCTTCTAGAAGATCCGAAACCAATTTATGTAAAGTAATGGAACTTCCTATTTTCTTCCAAATAATCCCACCAATTTCACCCAGATTATAGTATTTACCATTGTCAATATTCAGCATAACAACTTCACCATTCATATTACTTACAACATTTCCTGGAACTTGTGAAATAGTACTGTCAATTGTGATATTATTAAGTATTTTCATATTATTCCCCACTTTTAATTGTTTTTAAAATAAGCTCTGTTATTTCCCCCACTGTAACTCCTACTATTGGACGCTGTATTTGATATGTAATAATATTTGGAATAATTTCAGTAGAAAGAGAAAAATGCCAATCCATTATATTAAGCTTATGAAGGAGGAAATTTCTATAAGTATGGGTAAAAAGTAAATGGAACCTGTTTAGACTCGGAATAGATCGAATCTCTACAGCGGTTTGGTCAGCTTTTACTAATTCAAATATTCCACCTAGAGGTAGAGGTTCAGAATAAAAGTGTGAATTTATCGGTATACAATACTTTTCCTCACGTCCGTATATTGAATCATAGCCACTTCGTTCCATTCCAAATATATTCAAGCTTTCCTGCCATAATTTTTGTTGAGGATAAGAGGGTACCACCCAAGGCTGCCCATCTTTTAATGTTACAGCTATTAGGTCGTCGCTAACTAATTTATATCCCTGATTAATAAATGATGAAGCCAAAGTGGATTTTCCTGCTCCTGAATGACCTACAAATGCATAGGCTTTACCATTAATCTCTATTAAACTTCCATGTAGTGGAAGTATCTCTCTTTGTAATAGAATAATTCCCATACAAGTACCTAGGATATATAATTTAATAAGTTGCATATCTGATGATTGAAGACACTCGGCATTTATTGTTTTCCCATAATCCATATAGAAAGTAACTACTTCTGGGACATGGAATATCACAGTATCACCATCGTTAATAAACTCATATTCGGATGAACTAATCGTTAAACTTTGTACTTTTTTTATGTTAATTTCGAGGTCAAGATTTGTTAATTCTTGTAAGCGAGGTAGCTCTTCCATCTGAATATTACTCTTAATATAAAGCCCGAATGCCCAATAATAGAATTCTTGTTTAGTAATTAACATACTATTCACTCCATACTAACTAGAACTTAATTTAAGCCCTTATACGTATGTATAGTTACATGTATAAGGGCACTTAAATCTACTAATCTTTTTTAGCTAGTAAAACGTTTCCATGTACCTGGATCGTCCTTATCTACTTCTTTCCCTGGAACATAAGCCTCATCTGTATAAGGCCCATAAACAGTTGAAGCCATTGTCATCTTTACATCTAAAACTTCTAAAACTGGAGCATTCCATGCTTTTTTCATACTTGTCACCTCCCTTCAGTAAAATTTTTCATAAAACGGTAAACAACTAGGATTCTCATGATAATCTTGTAATCCATATCTATTGCATCTTCGGGTTTTACATTATCCTTTATTTTGTTGAATCCTCTTTGAATGACATCTGAATTTACAAATGATAATAATGTACCATCTTTAGAAAATTCCTGTACTTCCCTTATTAGAGAATCCCAAAAGGGTATCATTCGGTGGACCCAGTCTGCCCCTTGAACACCACGAACACTTTGATTTAATCGAATACTATCTGGTAAATACCCTTCTGTTGCATTACGTATTAGTGCCCGATCTATCCCGTTTTGCACATATTCATCCTCCGGTACCGAAAGGCAAAACTGAATAACACGTGAATCATTGGTTGGGTCCCTCTTCCAAACCGAGTAGGGTAGCGAGAGTTTGCATGCTAACGTATTACTTGCATTCCAATGAAAGACATCCTCAAAATGACGTCTTCTATTATGAAAAATATCTTGAGAAGACAACCAGCCTGATTTATCAATTCCATAGTCCCATAATCTTTCATACACCTTTGTTTTCTTTGCAAATTCCGGATTAATAATAGAAATAATATCTTCCTCATTTGATTTATCGAGAGCAGGAAATGCCATTTTAGCTATAGATGGGATGCGACGATATCTACTTCCACCGACTTTTTGACTGAATTGATTCAGTTCCTGAAAAAGTTTAATTAGCCTAAATTTCTTTAATAATAATGCGTAATAATCTAAAGCAGTCCCCCATGAAATGGATATATTTCCTCTTCCACCATTTAAAAGAATGCCTACATTCTCCTCACTGGCTTTTTCATACATCCCTTTGAGCCAAAATGAATTCTCAAAAAACTTGTAGGGCATCTCCATTACATCTAGGAAACTACTAATTTCTGAATACGAGTCCCTACCACTAAAATCAAGATAATGTTCCTTTATTCCTCCAACATAATTAACAGTCTTTTTTATTAGCGGCCTTTCATCAGGTAGTAGGTGCCTTGGAGTAAAGTCCTCAAAATCACTTGGAGGTATATAACTAAATGCATATAAAGGTTTATCCTTACTCAGGAGCTTCCTTCCAAAGGCTACAATCGATCCTGAGTCAAGCCCACCACTAAGCTGAGCTCCTACATTTAAGTGGGTTCTTAATCTTGAACGAATAGCTTCCTGAAAAACATCACGGAAGGCCTCAATATAATCATCAGTTGATTTGAGTTTGATAGTATTAAAGTCAAATTTTGTGTATCTTCTTTGTTTTGTCGCGTTATTCTTAATAGTAATACTGTGTGATGGAGGAATTTGATAAATGTTCTGATAAACTGTTTGTGAAGCGCTGGCCACATCGACCATCCCTATAATTGCTAGATATTCAGCTAACCATTGTTCGTTAAGTTCCATTTTTACATTTTGCAATCCCAGAATCGGCTTCATAACCGTACAAAACAAAAACCTCTGCCCATCTTTAAAGTAATAAAGCGTTCGACTACCAGAAAAATCTCGAGCTCCAAATAATTTCTGCTCTTTCTCATCCCATATCACATAAGCAAAATCTCCAACTAAAAACTTAGGAGACTCCTCACCCCACTTATGATAAGCAAGTAGAATTAGCTGACTATCAGTGATCTTTTTCTGATCTTCTCTATCAATCTGCAAAAGCTGAAATAGCTCTTCTCGATTGTCGATGATTGCATCTGCTGTAATAGCCAGACGTCTTTCATAGTCATAGAATGGTAGTTGTTCGCCAATGGATTCTGGTGTGATCCATTGAGCATGGCAGCCGAGGAATAGGTTATCTTTATGCCAGGTTTGTATGTCATTGGCAGGAAATTTTTCTAGAGCTTTCATCATGCCAGTGCTTTGTTCAATTGAGACGGGTTCCCCGTTAAGGTTTAAGATTCCAGCAATCGCGCTCATATTTCCTCCTGATTCCAACCAATCTGTATTTATGTATACCACTATGTTCTCAGTAGAGAACATTTAATCCAAAAAAAATTTATTAGTTGATTTTTCTTTGAGTAAGTTCCGATTAGTTCTTTATTAAGAACCAGTTTTATAAACTAAAAATAACACCTTCCACTCCTTTAGTCAATCTACTTTTTTTATATTTACAAAAAATAAATAGACATTCACAAATGAATGCCTAAATAATCAACAACGCCGTACCAATTGTAATCAATACCGCCCCTACAATCGTATTTTTCGTAGGCTTTTCTTTTAAAATAAAAAAGCTTAGCACCATCGTGATTACCACACTGAACTTATCAATCGGAGTAACCACACTGACCTTCCCGAAGGCAAGTGCTGCAAAATAACAAAGCCAGGAGAAACCTGTTGCTGCTCCAGATAAAATCAAGAATAGGTACGATCGTTTTGAAATCTCTTTTAACTGACCACCCGTCTTTTGAAAGGAGACAATTCCCCATGCAAACAAAATGATAACTACGGTTCGGATAAAGGTCGCTACGTTGGAGTCCACATCCTCGATTCCGATCTTTGCTAAAATATTTGTCAAAGATGCAAAGATGGCTGAAAGCACCGCCAACCAAATATACGATTGACCTACTCGAACTTTTTTCTTTTCTTTATTTCTGCCAATTAACACAAAGGTCCCAACAGAGATAATCACTCCTCCTGCCACGACAAAAGTAGTCGCTGGCTCTTGGAGAACAATGAACGAAAGAATAATCGTTAACACGACACTTGCTTTATCAATGGGAACAACCTTGGATACATCACCAATTTGAATCGCTTTGAAAAAGCAAAGCCAGGATAGTCCTGTTGTTAGCCCGGACAGAACAAGGTAAAACAGTGCTACTCCGGACACCTCAAACAAAGCGTCTGTTTGCTTGGTGATGACAACCATAACAAATGCCATAATTAGTACGACTACTGTTCGTACAGCTGTGGCCAGGTTGGAGTTTACGTTTTCGATACCGATTTTGGCTAAGATAGCGGTTAATGCCGCAAATAAGGCAGCTAGTAAGGCTAAAATAATACTCATTTCATCAGCTCATTTTTGTTTATTTCACCTCTGTTAGAAGTGAAATCCATTTTTATATTTTGTTGAACTAAAGTAATTTTCTCAGTTTTAGGATTACAATTTAAAACTGTTTTCCGTACAAATCCATTACACATTTGCATTGAGAAAAGTGTATCATTTTGACTAGTTCTTAGTTCAATTCATGAATTAAGAAAAGAGAATTTGCTAATAGGCACTTTATGCTAAGATGGACGCAGCTTTCAGTACCATATTTCTTGGTATCCTTTTACGATATATTTGCTTTCCGATTTTATAAAGATAATCTATATCTTTATTTTCAATTGCCTTTAAATAATCCGGATCAAAATATCTTATAGAATTTTCGTTATTAATACTCTCTAATAGTTCTATACTATTTAAATAATACATTATTGTTGTTCTGATATCCTTTTCAGTCAATTTACCATTGAAAAGATTATATAAGCATGTTTTAAATGTATTTAATAACATCACACTAATTCCATTCATTTCTTGATGTTTAGAACTCTGAAAATAATTTTCTATAACATCTTTTTGGATTTGATAACAATTGATGGTATCGTGAAACAAGTAAGGCATGTATTTACTTGTAAATCCACCTCTTCGATAATAATATAGTGGACTGTCAATAACTTTTACACTTTTCGTTTGTAAAAGTATTTCTAGATTGTAAAATAGGTCATCACCTAAAAATTTTATTTTTTCTAGATACTTGCCATTAGTATAAAGTAATTCTTTTTTATATAGTTTTGCACATAAAGAAGATGGGAATGGGTGTCCCCATAAATAAGCCCTAATTAGGTGTGTAAATATTTCTTCACCTTTATACAACTTACTAGAGTTCAAATAAGTATTCTCAACTTTTTTCTTTACTCCTGCCAGTACACTATACATATTACAAACACAAATATCTGCATTACTTTCAATTAATTCCTTAATCATCCTCTCAATAATATTTTGTGATACCCAATCATCAGCATCTACAAACATAATGTAATCGTATAAAGCTGCATCTATACCTGTCTTTCTTGTAAGAATACTTCCTTCATTTTTTTTATTTATTACTCTAACTCTAGAATCCTTTTCCTCATAAATTTTGCAAATGTCTAAACTTGTATCTGTAGAACCATCATTTACCAAAATTAGTTCAAAATCCCTGTGAGTTTGATTTAAAATAGACTTGATACATTTGTGAAGTTTAATTCCAGCATTATAAACAGGAACAACCACGCTTATATACGTCATAAGCTCCCCCTTAATAGTTATAGTTCTTTAATAAGAACAAATTAATTATAAAATAAATAGAACTACTTTAAAAGGGCAATTAAATACTTATTAATGATTGTGAGCTTATATCATGTATAGCTAGTTTTCCATCCAACTTGCCTAATTAATATTAATCAGTAATTTGGAAGAATATCCTACTATTTCTTCATTTAACTCCTTCCACTTGATTTCGCCCCATTTCTTTCGCTCGATAAAGAGACAAATCTGCCTGTTCAATCAGTTGATTTAAAGTCTTTTCTTCCATTATTGTGTTTGTTACATACCCAATACTCACGGTGACAACCTGGGCAACAGGCGAGAAATCGTGTTCAAGCCTTAGTTCTTCCACAGAATTTCGAATCTCCTCAGCCAACCTGTGAACTGCTTTCTCGTCTAAATCAAAGACAGCCACAATAAACTCTTCTCCTCCGAACCTAGCAGCTATGCTTGATGGGGCATTAACGACCGTTGTTAAGACTTTTCCAACGGCTTGAATGACTTTGTCGCCTTGCAAATGTCCGTAATGATCGTAATATGGTTTGAACGCATCGATATCCATCATGAAAATAGATAGTCGTCTTTCCTGACGTGATTGGGCCAATGTACTTTCAATGTACTGGTGAAATCCTCTTCGATTCGATATGCCCGTTAGCTCGTCCAACATTGAAAGCTCTTTTAGCTTGGTATTCATCTTTTCATTTTCTTTTATTTTTTCAGCAAGTGAAGTGTTGGATTCTTTTAATAGTAGCTCACTAATATAATTGGTTGCATAACTTCTATATAGCATTCGAGAAGCAAGCCAACAGAAGAAAGAACACAGTTAAATTAATAAAATGACCCATGACAACGGTACTCGAAGGTTGTACGATTGGCAACCCCACTCCTATAACGAGAATCGCTGGTGTATATATGGTAAGCATGATTTTATTTGACGCATGAAACAAAATCGATACACACATAAAATTCACGACAAATGCCATGACATGACCGTACTCTCTTTGATCCACCAGTGTACAATTGCCCCCCAAACTAAAAACAGACTAACAAGACTTAATAACACAGGTTTTGCCCATTTACTGACTGAGTTTGAAGTTTGCCTCTCAAAGCAGCGTATTAACAAAAGCATCGTACTAGCCATTATGACTAAAGTGGTGTATAGAACAAAATATGTATTCCCATCTATTAATACTTGCTTCACTGCGAAAGTCTCAGCCATATTCATTACAAGTAAGATCGCTTCAAATAAGATCACAATTTTTGCGAATAGCTTACAGCGCTGGATATTTTCTTTAAAAAGGTGTTTCTCTAATAATTCTTTCTTCTCAGCAGGGATGACTGGTGTAAGGAGAGGATTTTTTGTTTTCATTTCACAACCTCATTTCGGTACTATTTACCTAGTATACAAAATAAGGGTGATGAAATATATTGTTTTCTTTTTAAAAAAGCTTGTGGAACATACCCACAAGCTTCCCTTTTAATCGTTGGATAAAGACATCGCAATTTCCGCCGTTCTTAAGTCCAGCTCAAGCTGTCTTTGAGTATCTTGCGGATGATAATATCCTTTTTCCATCATATATTTAGAAATTTTCCGATGAGCATCAATGGCATCCTCGAGTTGGTTGATTAAGGTTTGCCTGATTTCTGGAGTTGCGGTTTCTGTAATGGCAAGTGAATAATTTCTTACCGCTGTTTTTGATGCCATTAATAAATCGGTGGCAATGACCTGATCCGTTAATGGAGCCATGCCAGTAAGTTTTTCAATAAATCCGTTCATCGTTTCCTCCGTTATGTAAGATGTCTTTTTAAATCTTCAATATGCCTGGATGAAGCTGTTACATCCTCTTGCATTAATTCCTTTAAAGCTGGGTCAGTCACCAATGCTTGCATGACCGTTGATTTGGTTAAACACAAGCTTTTAAATGTTAACAGTTCGTGTAATTCAAGACTTTCGTGAATTCCGATATTGTCTATCATGCCCTTACCTCCTCTTATTGTTCAAGAGCTTCTGTTGCGTAAGCAATGTCCTTTTTTAACTGCTCTGGAATGTTGTACGCATCATAAATGCCTCTGTCTTGAAGGAATCCATATATTCTTTCATGATAGGCGATGGCGCTTCGTAATTCTTGTCGTATAAATGTATGTACCTCATCAGATGTAGCTTCTGTAATCGCTATGGAGAGGTCTTTTATCGATGCTGTTGTTTCAAACAGCATGTCTGTGGCAATCACATGGTCTGAAAAGCTTAAAGGTTTAACCTCCATACGATCCCTCCTACTGGTCCATTTTGGTTTGTGCTTTTGCTAAGATAGCTCTCAATTGGCTCACCGTGGATGTTCCTAGCCGAATGTTCTCTTCTACTAATTCTCTTAAATCCGGATTTTCCACTCGTTCGAGTCGAACTTTTGCCTCTGCTAAACACGCCACCTTAAAGCATTTAATTCTCTCAAGTCAATAATTTCATGAATTCCCAATTCATGACTCTCCATTTACCTCACCTCCATTTCTAGCTTTTGTTTGGACGCAGAATCATATCCAGAAATAACAATGTTTGAAGCGAGCGATGATGTAACAAAATAAGAACGCTCTAAAGGAGGATTTCCATGAAAAAAGTAAGCTGTGTAAGCGGAAAAACAAAAGAAAATGCACCAAAAGGGGATTTAAAATGGTGGCAGCTAAGCCTCATTGGAATCGGATGTACAATCGGGACTGGTTACTTTCTCGGTTCAGGTATCGGTGTAAAAATTACCGGCCCTGCGATCGTGTTTTCCTTTTTGTTAGCTGCAATTGGAACGTATGTGGTATATCATTTTTTAGCGATGATGACGACGGAAGATCCACAAGAAGGATCGTTCTGTTATTATGCTGGAAAAGCTTTTGGACGCTGGGGTGGATTTAGCTGTTTGATGGAATTACTGGATTTCGAAAATATTAATTATCGGAAGTCAGTTAACGGCACTAGCCATTCTTTCTCGATTTTGGTTCCCTAAGGTTCCACTTTGGGTATTTGCAGCAGGCTATGCCGTCCTTTCTATTATTGTTGTTTTTTTAGGAACAAAAGGGTTCGATAAGGTAGAAAATGTGTTAGCTGTTACAAAAACGGCAGCTATTCTTATGTTTATTGTTCTTGCCATTGCTGCTTTAGTTGGTTGGGTTCACGGAGGAGATACCCATCAACCAGGAATGCCAAACTCCCTTCATGACCTATTTCCAAAAGGTGGACTGGCGTTTTGGTCTTCCCTTCTTTATGCATTTTATGCGTTTGGCGGAATTGAAGCGATTGGATTATTATCGATGCAGCTCGAGAATAAAGAGGATGCTCCCAAAGCAGGACAAATCATGCTGATCGTACTAACGATTATCTACGCGATTTCTATGGGCCTTGTTGTCACCATGGTGTCTTATGAGGCCATTGATGAAAAAGAAAGTCCGTTTGTCACTGCCTTATCTCATTACAAGCTGCCATTTTTTCCGCATGTATTTAATGCAGCCATTATAACGGCCGGTTTTTCCACGATGACGGCCTCGTTATTTACGGTAACCAACTTGTTAAAAACATTAGCCAAAGATAAAGATGCTCCAGCTATATTTGAAAAAGAAAAGAAGCTTTTTTTCGGAAAAGAAGTTCCGCTTCCTTCATTAGGATTGGCTACGCTAGGGTTATCGGCCTCAGTGGTTGCGGCCTTGCTTTTACCAGGAAAAATTTATGCGTATATCACGACAGCAGCTGGAATTTTACAAATGTATAATTGGGCCTTCATTATCCTCTCTGCCTTAAAAATCCTAAAGCTCAAGGCTTGGGATAAAACACTATGTATCCTCGGATTGATTTTACTAGCTGCTGCAGTCTCAGGAACCATATTTGAAAAAAGTATTCGACTTGGATTCTTCATCAGTTTGATCTTTGTTGCTCTGATAGCTCTTGTCACGTTTATTATGACTCGAGTATGGAAAAAGGCAAAAACAGCTTAATAAAAACCACCCGTGATAACGGGTGGTTTTCTCTGCGGCTGAAAGCCTTTGTTACTGACCAAACCCTAAAGGGCTACTGAAGGGTTCGCCAAGTGTACTACTTCTACTGGCCAGACCTCAAAGGCCTTCTTCCCTTTTAACCTCGTTTCTTTTTCCTTACTTCTTCACCCGTGAATGGATCAATGTATTCCATCATTGTTAATTGTTCTGCGACTATATCATCTTGTATTTGATTACGTATATATTCTTCTATTACCTTTTTATTTCTTCCAACTGTATCTACATAATATCCTGTGCACCAAAATTTACGATTACCGTACTTGTATTTCAGGTTTGCATGTCGGTCAAATATCATTAAACTACTCTTTCCCTTTAAATAACCTACAAATGCAGATACACTTAGTTTTGGTGGGATGCTCACTAACATATGTACATGATCCTTACATGCTGTAGCTTCAATAATCTCTACACCTTTTCTTTCACATAATGTGCGTAGTATTTCTCCAATATCCTTTTTGATTTTCCCATAGATAATCTGTCTTCTATACTTTGGTGCAAAGACGATGTGATACTTACAATTCCAGGTAGTGTGTGCTAAACTATTATTGTCTTTAGACATGGGACTTCCTCCGTGCTGGTATTTTGGTTGGCGAACCAAAAATATTTTAGCACCATGGGGAAGTTTTTTTAATACCACGCTGAAAGCTTTTTGGAACCCCGGGCCTAGCCCGGGGTTTTCGTTTCCATAAAAAAAGTCCCAATAAGGGCAAACTTATTGGGACTTCGTCTGCTACAGTAGTTGAATATTCGCCTCTCTGCAAGTTTGTAAAATCTCCTCATTCCATATGGACACTTGAACCTCGCCAATATGTGCTTTTTGCAGGAAAAACATGCATAATCTTGATTGGCCAATTCCTCCCCCAATGGTGTAAGGAACTTCTTTATTTAAAATAGCTTGGTGAAATTCTAATTGTACGCGGTCTTCAGCAACCGCTAGTTTTAACTGTTTTTGAAGGGTTTCTTCATCTACTCGTATCCCCATAGAAGAAACTTCAAAAGCCATTTCAAGGGTAGGATTCCAAAGGACTATATCTCCATTCAAAGTCCAATCATCATAATCAGGTGAACGACCGTCATGCTTGTTACCTGACTTCAACTCACCCCCAATTTGAGAGATAAAGACAGCGCCATATTCCTTAGCAACCTTATCTTCTCTTTGCTTCGGTGTTAACTCTGGATATTGATCTTCGAGTTCCTGTGTAGTGACAAAATGAATATTCATCGGAAGTGAGGGTTTTAGTTCTGGGAAAAAGTCATTAAGGTAAATCTCAGTCGAACGAAGCACATTATAAATTTTTCGAACTTCTGCCTTTAATGTTTGGACATTGCGTTGTTCTTTTGTAATGACCTTTTCCCAGTCCCATTGGTCCACATATAGGGAATGAAGATTGCTTAGGATTTCGTCGCGGCGTATGGCATTCATATCCGTATACAATCCCTTTCCTAAACCAATTCCGTACTTCGCTAGAGCGAGTCGTTTCCACTTGGCTAAAGATTGTACGACTTGGATTTGGGTGTCTTTTATATCTAAAGCATCAAAGGAAACAATACGTTCCACACCATTTAGGTTGTCATTAATCCCATTGCCTTCTTTTACAAGGATTGGCGCTGAAACGCGTATTAGATTCAGCTCTTCTGCCAAATTGCTCTCAAAATAATCCTTCACTTTCTTAATCGCTTGTTCTGTTTGTAATAAATCAAGCTTTGATTTATACCCTACAGGGATTTTCCTTATCACTTCACATCACCTATTTCTACCATAATATCCGCCTCTTTCACTTTAAACGGTTGAAGAACACACACTCACGTACAGTGTATGAACCGGATAAAGGGTGGTGAATGTCCCGTTTATTGTTTCTTTTTGGACCATATGGAAAACTTTGCATACCCCACCTTAAAATGGACATTCTATGACAGTAATAATTATTAGGAGGTTATCTTTTTGGCAGAGAACAAAGATAAAAATGCTTCAAACGGACAAGATGAGAACCGTGAGACGTTAACCACACGTCAGGGCCATCCTGTGCCAGATAATCAAAATATCCGTACAATTGGAAACCGTGGACCCGCTACACTTGAGAATTATCACTTTATTGAAAAAATATCGCACTTTGATCGCGAAGAGATACCGGAGCGTGTGGTTCACGCACGTGGTTCTGGAGCATTTGGGTATTTTGAAACGTATGGAAAAGTGGGAGATGAACCCGTAGAAAAGTATACGCGCGCCAAAGTATTTTCTGGGGCTGGGAAGAAAACACCATTAATGGTTCGTTTCTCTACAGTGGCAGGAGCGAAGGATTCACCGGAAACTGCACGTGACCCGCGTGGCTTCGCTGTGAAAATGTATACAGAAGACGGTAACTGGGATCTTGTTGGGAACAACCTGAAAATTTTCTTTATTCGTGATGCGATGAAGTTCCCTGATATGATTCACGCTTTTAAAGCAGATCCTGCTTCCAATGTTCCGAATCCACAGCGGATGTTTGATTTTGTTTCCCGTACACCTGAGGCGACACATATGATTACCTTCCTCTTCTCTCCATGGGGAATTCCTGCTACCTATCGTCATATGCAGGGTTCTGGTGTGAACACTTATAAATGGGTGAATGCCGAGGGTGAGGCTGTGTTGGTAAAATATCACTGGGAGCCGAAGCAAGGAATCCGAAATTTAACACAGGATGAGGCTAACGAAATCCAAGCTAAGAACGTCGGTCATGCGACACAAGATTTATATGAAGCCATTGAGCGCGGGGAGTTTCCAGAATGGGAGCTTTTTGTTCAGATCATGGAAGATGATTACCATCCAGAACTCGATTTTGATCCGCTCGATGATACAAAACTATGGCCAGAAGATCAGTTCCCATGGTTACCGGTAGGTCGGATGGTTCTTGATCGCAATCCAGTGGATTTTCATGCGGAGATTGAGCAAGCTGCTTTCGGTACAGGAGTTCTTGTTGATGGAATGGACTTTTCGGATGATAAAATGTTGCAAGGTCGTACCTTTTCATACTCCGATACGCAACGTTACCGTGTTGGAGCAAACTATTTAAAGTTGCCTGTTAATGCGCCCAAAGCACCTGTCCACACCAATCAGCAACGCGGGCAAATGGATGTACGTGATCCAAAAGAATCAGGGGAAAATCCACATATTAACTATGAGCCATCGATGCTCGGCGGTTTTAAAGAAGCAAGTAGGGAAGGTCGTGCACCACACCATCCAACGTACAATGCAGCAGCCATGAGTGCGCCAATTGATCGACCTAACAACTATGGGCAGGCAGGTCACACCTACCGAAGCTTGGAAGATTGGGAGCGCGATGAATTAATTAAAAACCTATCCGACGCACTTGCCGTATGCGACCCAAAAATTCAAGATGCCATGATTGAACACTTCACACAAGCCGATGAAGAGTATGGTCGCCGTGTGAGAGAAGGTCTTCAAATGAAAATGAAAGAAATGGAAGGTATGAAAACAGGGGATGTTCCAGGTCGTGAATCCGGTCAATCAAAATATGGACAAGGTACATTAGCTGCGAATGAAGCAACAGAAGAAGCGGTAAAGAAAAGCCACGAAGCTGATCCTTATTAATGATTATGGAGTAATGAGTGTTGATAAGGTGATCTTTATTAGTTATAGAGAGGCGAGCTGCACGAGGTGTGGCTCGTTTTTTGTTGATCGGGGACCGCTGTTTTTCGGAGGTCGCTGATATATCGTGGAAAGTCGCTGATATATTTGATATGGCGCCGATATATTGCGGAAGTTGCTGATATATTTGATATGGCGCCGATATATCGCGGAAGTCGCCATATATTTGATATGGCGCCAAAAAATGAGAGAGAAAGCTGAATGGATCCAGGGAGTTCACCGATATAACACTGAAACTCGCGGATACAACACCGAAACTCGCGGATACAACACTGAAACTCGCGGATACAACACTGAAACTCGCGGATAGAACACCGAAACTCACGGATACAACACCCAATCTCGCAGATCCCCCACTCACCACACCCCTCTCTCCCCCATTTTGTTACAAAATGCCATGAAATCCCATCCATATTCAGCTATAATAAAACTATATGCTTGTCTTCTATTGAATTTACCTTAGGATGTGTAAAAGAAATGAGCCATTATTCTGCTACGAATATAAAGATTAGTAACCTATCTATTTTTAAAGGGTATCAAGTGCTTTTTGAAGTGAAAGGACAGACTTATCAAATGCTAGTAGGGGGAGATCAATTCGGCTTTCCTATGAACATTATTCATCATTTTAAAGAAGATGGTAAATGTCCAGTTTGCGATAAGTATACATGGGCCTATCCAATGGGACAGCAGCCATGTTCGGCATTGTTGCGAGACAAAATGATGCTATTTGATCTATTCCAAAGAAAATTCCAGGCAAAATAATAAAGAAACCATTCAATTTGAATGGTTTCTTTTCTTATCTTGGCTCATAAATATCCCAGGCAACCTTTAAAGAATCGACGATATATTCCGCAATTTCCTCTGCATCCTGTGTATCGGTTTTTACCCTTGAATGGTGGTATTGATAGATCTCTTGTCTACTATTAAAAAGCTCCAAAATTTCATCAATATTTCGACCTTGAAGAACGGGTCTTGAATCAATAATTAAACTAATACGATCCTTCCAATATTCCCACGATAGGTCTAGGAAAAACACGATACAATTTTTCGTGCACGCTTCCCTTATATCTTCTTGAAGAAATGCACCGCCGCCTAAAGAAAGTACTGAAAGCTTCTTCTTGCTTAATTCAGTAATCACTTCTTTTTCTTTTTCACGGAAGGCTTTTTCCCCAATTTGCTTAAAAATTTCTGAAGTTGGTGCACCGTATTCTTCTTCGATCACTTGATCGATATCTATAAAATCACGATAAAGCTTTTTAGCTACTAATTTTCCAATGGTTGTTTTCCCCACACCCATAAAGCCGATAAATACGATACTTTTTTCTCTTAATGGAACTTCTCTTAAAGTCACTTTCATCACTCCAACGTTCACTCCAATACTTAACCGGTCGAAAGTATATTATATTCTACCATGTTATCACTTTTTCGCATTTGTTCCAAAATAAATTTCTGAGAATTCATGTTTTTTTATCACCATTTGACCAACTTTATGATACTATACATACATGAACATATGCTCATATGTTAAATTACTGATTAAAGGAGCTAGATGATGGAACGTACGGATCATTCTTTTCTTAACCAAACTACAGCGGATGAAGCAGCAAGGATATTTAAAGCACTAGCTGATCCAACAAGAATAAAAATTTTATACTTACTCTCCCAAGAGGAATGTTCTGTGAGTCATATTACGGAAGTACTGGAGATGACTCAATCGGCCGTTTCCCATCAACTAAGCACGCTGAGAAAGCTTCGTTTAGTCAAATATCGCCGGGAAGGAAGTACCTTGTACTATTCATACGATGACGAACATGTTATCACGATTCTTCAGCAAGTCCTTTCCCATATTAATTGTAATTAGGAGGAATTCACATGGGTCATCACCATCATCATCACGGTCATGGTCATCATCATCACCATCATGCTCATGACCATTGCCATGATCATTTTGATTCGCAGCGGGAAGGAAACAAAAAGGGGTTACTAATTGCTTTATTAGTTACAACGGGAATTATGTTCGCTGAGTTTTTTGGAGGATTAATGACCAATAGTCTTGCACTATTATCAGATGCGGGGCATATGCTTAGTGATGCGAGCTCTTTATTGCTTAGTTTGGTAGCTCTTTGGATTGCTTCTCGTCCAGCTACTCCAAAGAAAACCTTTGGATTTTACCGGTTTGAAGTATTAGCCGCTCTGTTTAATGGTGTCACTCTATTTGTGATTGCTGGTTTTATCGTCTGGGAAGCATTTGAACGGTTTATGGAACCTCCGACCGTTGCCAGCGGAACGATGATCCTGATTGCTTGTATTGGTCTTGGAGCCAATTTAATTAGCGCTTGGTCTTTATTACGAAATGGTGATGTGAAAGATAATGTGAACGTGAGAAGTGCCTATTTACACGTATTAGGAGATGCGTTAGGCTCGGTTGGAGCAATTATTGCTGGAATCGTCATGCTGCTGTTCGGATGGTATATCGCGGATCCTATTATTTCTGTCATTGTCGCTTTATTAATTTTACGTAGTGCATGGGGTGTCATTTCTCATTCTCTTCATATACTAATGGAGGGAACACCATCATCTGTGAATCAAGAGGATGTAAAAAAAGCTCTTGAATCCATACATGGTGTGATCGATGTACATGATCTCCATATTTGGACGATCACATCTGGACTTCACTCTCTTACTTGTCATTTACTGGTGAAAGAGGAACACCATTCACAAACGATTTTACAAGAGGCGGTTAGGACACTAAGCAGTCGATTCCATATTGACCATTCTACGATACAAATTGAAACATCAACCGATTTACATCAAGCACTAAAAATATAAAAAAAGTGCTCCCTTTCTAAATAGGGAGCACCTTGCATATCTTAGTGAGAACCAGCTTTTTTTAGTTCAAATGTTTCTTCGTTCTGAGCTGCAAGCTGTTTCTTTTTCACGGTCATACGACCTGCTAATAAAACAGCAGCAATGACTAGGATCTCAAAACCATACTTGATAAATCCGTTAGCAAAAATTCCATTTAAGAATCCTTCCCCAACGATCATTTTTGCAGCGGTCCAAGCTAAGATCGCAGAACCGATTGTAACAATAACTGGGTAACGCTCGATCCATTTAATAATCATCGTGCTACCCCACATTACTACTGGTACGGAAATCAATAATCCGATAATAACAAGAGTCATATTACCGTGAGATGCACCAGCAATCGCAAGAACGTTATCTAATCCCATTAATGCATCCGCAATAATAACTGTACGAATCGCTGCCCAAAAATTATCTCCAGCTTTTACGTCCCCATGGCTATCATCATCTGTCAATAACTTATAAGCGATCCAAACAAGTAATAGTCCACCTACTAGGTGTAAACCAGGGACCTTCAGTAACCAAACAACAGCAAGTGTTGCGACTACACGAATGACAATCGCTCCGATTGAGCCCCAAAAAATTACTTTTTTCTGCTGTTCTTTTGGAAGATTTCTAGCTGCTAATCCAATAAGGATGGCATTATCACCGGCAAGAACTAAGTCAATAGCAATAATGGTAAGTAGTGCGGTTAAAAATTCTAGTTCCATACATGATTCCCTCCTAAAAATTAAGTTCTTATCGATTTTTTTGCCCACAAAATAAAGAGACCTTGCCATTGTAGGCAAAGGTCTCGCTAAGCACAAGTAAAATGCCAACAAAGCCGATGGATTTGACTCCATGTAATGACGACTTTGTTTCAGGAAAAATCCTGACGCTACTCCCCTTTACTGAGAAAGGAAAACCGATAATATTCTTTTGTACTATACTACAACTATAGTCAAAACAAAATGATTATATGACTATATTACATAAATTTATTACTATATGCAACTATAAAACTTGTAACATTTTCCCTTTTATAATAATTGGATGCCTTCTGGGAGGACCACCGCTTTTAAAAGATCCACCTCTTCTATGCGTTTGTACGTATAGGAAGAACCATTTAAAATGGCTGTATCTAAATAAGCTGGGTGTGTCATCACTTCAACTTTTGTTGGTTGGCTGAATCGTTCCCCAAGCTTGTTGAAATAATCTGCTTCCAATCCATCTCCATAAAAATCAAATAGCGCCACATCTGAGAATGGCTCCACTCCTTGAATTTGCTCTAATCCATTTGTTCTAACCGGTAAGTTGTATTTTTTAGATAAACGTTGAACAACCGGTAATAACTCCCCAATCGTATGAACATGGTGATGACTATCCATATGTGTAAGGGGAACACCTGAGCTCAAAAACTTTTCAATTTGAGCGGTCCATTCTCTTTCCACCTCTTCAAGACGTACAGTCTCTTTTTTCGAGTGGAGCTCTGACAGGGAATGAAAGAATCCCTCTTCATTCGTAAGTGAAGAAACATCTTGTAAAAGAGGCTTTCCACATGTAAGAACAAGATGAATCCCGACTTGAAGGCTTGGATGCTCTTTTGCAAGCTGAATGGCATGCTTCGTTCCTTCCATATTCATCATCATTGTGGCGGAGTTCACAATTCCATTCAGATGTGTGTCAATAATTCCATAATTCACTCCAGAACTAAAACCAAAATCGTCTGCGTTAACAATTAATTGAATCATGTACATTCTCCTTATTTTAAAGTAAATTGCGGCAAATGCTCTTTATGCGCTTCTAACATTTCATTGAGAATCGTCTTCGCTGTTTGATCACTTGGAATAAACGGGTTCATCGTCATCGCTAGAAGCGCTGTGTTGTAGTTTCCTGTTACCGCTGCTTCTATGGCAACCTCTTCAAAAGATTTCATATACCCAACCAGTCCTCTTACCGCTACAGGTAGCTCTCCTACGCTAATTGGCTTCGGACCGTCCTTTGTAATGACACAACTTACTTCTACAGCGGCTTGCGCCGGCAGATTGGAGATCGTCCCGTTATTTCTTGTATTCACTGCTTGGATATCTCGCTTATCTGTATACATCGAGTGAATCAATCGAACGGCTGCATCACTGTAATAAGCTCCACCTCTTTTTTCTAGCTGTGGTGGCTTAATGTCTAGAGTAGGGTCCTTGTACAGCTCAAATAAATCATCCTCTAATCTTTTGACAACCTCCGCTCGAATATTTCCTTCACGGAATTTGTTGAGCTCCTCTTCTAGCATGTTACCAGACTTGTAATAATAATTATGGTATGGACATGGGAGAACATTTAATGCTTGTAAAAATTCTGGTTCCCATCCCATCGCATGGATATTTTGCATCGTAATGGCCTTGTTTGGGTCTGTTAAAAGAGAAATAACTTCTTTTTTCACCGATTTTCCATCAACAAAAACATCCAATCCATACACCAGATGATTTAATCCAGCAAAATCGATTCTTACGCGACTGTGGTCAACGTCCAATAATTTAGCAACTCCCATTTCCATTCCAATCGGAACATTACAAAGCCCTACCACTTTTATTTTCGTATGTTTCAGTACGGCCTCTGTTACCATACCAGCTGGGTTGGTAAAATTGATGAGCCACGCGTTCGGACAAAGTTCCTCCATCTCACGGCAGATATCAAGAATTACCGGGATGGTACGGAATGCTTTAAACAGGCCTCCTGGTCCGTTCGTTTCTTGTCCCAACACTCCATGCTTTAACGGGATGCTTTCGTCCAGTTTACGAGCCTCTAGCAATCCTACTCGCAACTGAGTGGTGACAAAGTCTGCTCCTTCTAATGCTTCTCTTCGATCGAGTGTTAAGTGAACCTTGATCGGAAGCCCTGATTTTTCTACCATTCGTTTGGCTAAGTTTCCAACAATATCAAGCTTTTCTTTTCCTGCCTCAATATCAACAAGCCATATTTCTCTTATTGGTAGTTCGTCATAATACTTAATAAATCCTTCAATTAATTCAGGCGTCTAGTATCAGCCGGATGAGGAAGTAGCGAAAAAGCTGCAAATTCCTGTGGGTAGCCCTTGCTTTTCCTTAGACACACATGCGTACTTAGAGGATGGATCCATTATTGAGTACTCAAAAACGATATTTCGGGGAGATTTAACCCATTTTATCATTGAAAGAAATTACAACAGAGTGTAGAGCTCTGTTGTTTTATTTGTAGTGACAACATAAGTTTCCATCATTTTTACCCATGACAGATTTTAGAAAAACCTCTATAATAATCTTCGAGATACGAAATTTTTCATTAAACGAAGAATATATTAAATGAAAAAGAGGCTATAAAATGATGTGGAAAAATCGGAATGTATGGATTATTTTAATTGGCGAGTTTATTGCTGGGGTTGGATTATGGACCGGAATTATCGGAAACTTAGAATTTATGCAAGCGAAGGTACCTTCTGATTTTCTTAAGTCTCTTATCCTCGCTACTGGCTTATTAGCAGGAATTCTTGTTGGTCCACTTGCTGGGCGTATGACCGATCAGTATAGTAAAAAAACAATCATGATTTATTCGGGTATTGCCCGTATGTTCAGTGTCATCTTTATGTTTCTTGCGCTTTATACCGGCTCCGTCTGGTGGATGGTCGTATTTATGATTGGCATTCAGCTTTCCGCTGCTTTTTATTTTCCAGCACTACAGTCAGCTATCCCTCTAATCGTTCAAGAAAATCAACTTCTCCAACTGAATGGAGTACATATGAATGTGTCGACCATTTCACGTGTACTAGGTACGGCTTTGGCGGGTGCCATGCTTGTCGTTATGCCTTTATCTATGTTGTATGTTGCATCCTTTGTTGCTTACGGCATTTTACTCGTCTTCACCTTCTTTTTAAAAATGGAAGAGCCAGAGTTGTCCAACTCCGCACTGAACAAGAACGGATCTAGTGGATTTAAAGACGTTCTCCCTGTTATCAAAGGAATGCCCGTCGTCTTTATGACCCTTATTATGGCACTTGTTCCCTTGTTGTTTCTAAGTGGGTTTAATTTGATGGTGATTAATATTAGTGAAATTCATGATGATTCTTCGATTAAAGGCTTGATATATACAGCAGAAGGAATCGCCTTTATGTTAGGAACGTTTGTGATTAAAAGGCTCAATGATAAATGGTCTCCTTTTACCATTATTTTTGTTTTTTCAACCGTAATCGGTTTGGGTCAAATATCACTATATTTTGTTGAGAACAAGGCACTTGCCATTCTTTCTTTTGCCATAGTTGGTTTTGCGGTTGGCTGCTTTTACCCAACGGTTTCTACGCTTTTTCAAACAAAGGTTCCAAAGAGCTTTCATGGGCGCTTCTTCTCGTTCAGAAATATGCTTGATCGAATTATGTTTCAGGTCGTACTCCTGGGTACCGGTTTTTTATTAGATGTGGTCGGACTACAAATCATGGTGCTTATTTTCGGAGCCATTTCGTTGCTCACCACAGGAATTTTCTATAGTAAACATAAACAGCAGCCGGTTGAGTTAGAGGTAGAAGCTGTTACCGTTACCAAATAATAGACTTGAGGTGTCCGAAATGGGCACCTCTTTGTTCGTTTTTTATGGACAGTTTGTTATTTTTTCGTATTTATCTGACTATTGAAACCCTTAACACGAATATTAATGCATCTTTTTACCATAAATTTTCGGAATTAATCGTGATTTTTCTATTGAACTACAATATAATGGTGATATAATAATAACTAACTTCATAGGATTCACTCATATAATAGCGAGAATATGGCTCGCAAGTTTCTACCGAATCACCGTAAATGATTCGACTATGAGTGAGCAATGGGAATTGCTACGATAGTTGTTTTATCTATGCAAACCACGCCTTTAAAGCCTAAGGTCATTGCTTCACTCAATTTGATGTGAATGCAATGATGTTAGGCTTTTTTATTTTTCTTTCTTAGGGAGGACATATGAAGTTATTACAGGATAAGATTTTACAAGAGGGAAAAGTACTCTCGGAGTCTGTTTTAAAGGTTGATTCGTTTTTAAACCACCAAATAGACCCTCAGCTCATGCTAGAAATTGGTGAGGAATTCGCAAGGCTTTTTGCAAATGAAGGTATTACAAAGATTCTCACACTCGAGTCTTCAGGAATTGCTCCTTCGGTGATGACAGGACTTAAGCTTGGCATCCCTGTTATTTTTGCTAGAAAGCGTAAGTCTCTTACATTAACAGATGATCTACTAACGGCCACTGTTTATTCATACACGAAACAAGAGTCGAACGAAATCTCTATTTCTAACAAGTTTATTGAAAAAGGAGATCACGTTCTTATCATTGATGACTTTTTAGCAAATGGGGAAGCCGCCTTAGGTCTTATCGAACTTGTTACACAGGCAGGAGCAACGATTGCTGGAATTGGAATCGTCATTGAAAAATCGTTCCAAGCTGGTGGAAATAAATTAAGAGAACAAGGCTGGAAGGTTGAGCCACTAGCAAGAGTAGAGTCCCTTTCAAATGGAGAGGTCAAATTTGTAAAAGACAAGGTGGAGGAATCGGTATAATGAAAACAAATCCGTTCAAACTTACTTCTTTAGGAATTCAACATGTGCTTGCCATGTATGCAGGGGCAGTTATTGTTCCACTAATTGTTGGGGGAGCACTTGGATTAACTGGCGAGCAATTAACATACTTAGTTTCAATCGATATTTTAATGTGCGGTGTGGCAACACTTTTACAAGTCTGGAAAAATAAATTCTTTGGAATCGGGTTACCTGTTGTTCTTGGTTGTACATTTACAGCTGTTGGTCCGATGATTGCCATTGGTGGAGAATACGGGATTTCAGCTATCTATGGATCCATCTTAGTTTCTGGTTTATTCGTAGTTTTGATTGCAAAGTTTTTTGGAAAGCTCGTTCGATTTTTCCCACCTGTTGTAACAGGTTCAGTTGTAACGATTATCGGTATTACCTTAATTCCTGTTGCTATTAACAACATGGCTGGTGGTCAAGGAAGCCCTGATTTTGGTTCGATGACGAACATTTCTTTAGCTTTTGGAACTCTTCTTTTTATTATTGTTTTATACCGCTTTTTCACAGGTTTTGTTCGTTCGGTTTCGATTCTTTTAGGTTTATTAGCAGGTACAGTAGTTGCTGCCTTTATGGGAATGGTTAATTTTTCGGCTGTAGCTGAAGCTAGCTGGTTCCATATGGTCACTCCTTTCTATTTCGGAATGCCAACATTTGAAATCACCGCGATTTTAACGATGATTCTTGTTGCAATGGTAAGTTTGGTTGAGTCAACTGGAGTATATTTTGCTTTAAGTGATATTTGTGAAGAGGAAGTTACGGAAAAGGATCTAGCCAATGGCTATCGTGCGGAAGGTTTAGCGATTCTTCTTGGTGGATTATTTAACGCTTTCCCTTACACTACTTATTCTCAAAACGTTGGTCTTTTACAAATTACGGGAGTAAAAAGCAAAAATGTGATTTATACAACGGGAGCTATGTTAATTCTATTAGGATTTATTCCTAAAATCGGCGCCTTAACAACGATCATTCCTACATCTGTTCTAGGCGGAGCCATGATTGCGATGTTCGGAATGGTTATCGCGTATGGTATTAAAATGTTAAGCAAAGTGAACTTTGCGTCACAAGAAAACTTATTAATTATTGCTTGTTCGGTTGGAATTGGTCTTGGTGTCACAGCTGTTCCTGACCTTTTTGCTCAAATGCCATCAAGCATTCGTATTTTGACTGACAATGGAATTGTGGCTGGTAGTATTACAGCCATTTTATTAAATATTGTATTTAATGTTGCTCCGAAAGCAGAACGCGTTCAACCGGTTTTGAATGAGCAGAAAGCATCTTAATTTAGACATTCGGCGTATGAGTAAAATGTTTGTGGGAGATGTTGTACCCTGTTTCTCAATGGATGGGGCGTAGACCCATCCATTGAGAAACAGGTCACCAAACGGAAGTGCGGTAGATGGAAAATAAAATCAAATGAAAAAAGGACTCTCTTCTTGTATAGTAAAGTCTGCGAAAACCACAAATACAAGGAAGAGGAGTCCTATGAAAAAAGATACCATACAATTACCCACATTAAAAGAACTGGAAAAAGATTTATTTGTTATGCTTCAAAAGACATTTGGTGAAGTTCTCACGAAGCAACTCGAAGAAATGGATCAACAGATTGCAGAAAATAGAGATAAAAAGAGATTTTACCTTCAGGATAAGCGAGCCGTAGAGATGGATACTTCATTCGGTTCTATTATCATCAATCGGAATTACTATAGGGACAGGGAAAAGGGTGGATACGTTTATCTCCTTGATCACTATTTAGAGTTTGAGGGGTCAAAAGGTTTCAGTCCCCTAGTTGAAACGATGGCAATGGAAATGGCAGTTCAAGGTACATCCTATCGTCATGCTTCCTCCATGATTGAGAAACTACTAGGTTACAAAGTAATCAGCCATGAGACTATTCGTCAACACCTTCTACAAACAGAAGTTACTTTCGTCAAGCCGACCGACCAATTGAGGAAAGTGCTCTTTGTAGAAGTAGACGGACTATATGTGAAAAGGCAACGTGGAAAACGACGTGGGCGGGAAGAAAAGATTGCTTCCGTACATGAGGGCTGGATAGTCAACGGGAAACGAACATCCTTAATCGCAAAACGTCACTATGTCCACAAAGGTAAAGAAGCGTTCTGGGAAGGATTTGAGCAGTTCTTAATAGATAATTACAACTACAATCCGAGTGAACATCACCTCGTAATTAATGGGGATGGAGCCCAGTGGATTACGGCTTGTCAGGATCACTATAAGAATGCATTCTTTGTCATCGACCGATTCCATGTAGCTCGTGAGGTTAAAACGCTTTTCAAAGGCCATAAGAGATATAGAGTCATTCGTAAGAAACTGGCTCAATATGATGCGAAAGGATTCCTAGTGGAACTTAATAGTGCAGTTGGTACTCTTGAAAACGAAAAGAAAGAAGAACGGTTAGAAGAGTTCATACAACAGCTGTCAAAATATCCTCAGGCCCTTGGAGATTATCGCGAATGGTTGAAGGAAAAAGACATAGACACCAGCCACTATCGTCCAATGGGAAGTGCGGAAGGAACGATGAGTGTATTCGCTAAACGGCTTAAAAACGGCCGCAGCTGGTGCGATAAAGGAATACAAGCATTTATTGACTTTATGGTTGGTATGAAGGATGAATTAGAAATCAAGACGATTTTAGGACGAATTAACCCTAACGATCAAACCGCTTCTGTTTCTCAGCCAAAATATTATGTGGAAAAGTTAAAGAGTTCAGTCGGAGAGCTAACAAGAAATAATTTATCATATTTAAATCGGCAAAAAGGAAAGCCGATATACCATGCTTTACAAGCCTTACGAGGTTTTTAAAAAATGAAGGAAATGAACAAAAACAAAACTAAATTGTTTAGATAACGCTTTCATTTAGGTGGGAAATATAACTAAATAAGAGGGGAGTTTTTCTATCCAAAAAAAACTCCCACAAAAACTTGACTCAATCCATTCGGCCATCCCACTGATGTGGGGTGGTTTTTTTGTTATTATGTAAGAAACGAAAATGGAAATGAGGATTTATATGGCAGAGTTAATAAAAGATAGATATAGCCCTTCATTTTTTAACCAATTTATCAAAATATTGAAGTCAGCTTATCCGGATTTTGATGAAAACCAGTTTTTAACCTTTATTTATAATGACGACCGTTTATTTTGAAAGATCAATCAAAAATGATGATTCAAATGCAGTAGTGGGCATTAGACGAGGATGAGCATATACGAAGATTAGCGAGTGAGGGCTGCCGTCCGCGTCTCCCTTGGGCTCCCACTTTGTGAGACATTAACGTTTTCATTTGACGTTATTAACGAATCCATTGAATCACAAAATCTTCGGATTGAATACGGGATTGATTTTATGAAAGCGAATGGAAAACAAGCCCGAAAGATTTTTCATTTATCACAGAAGACCTATCCAAGTGGAACGACCCACTTGACCCGAGAACATGTATTTAAGAATTTGAGTACACGTAAGCATTATGAAGGTTTGCATGGAATTTGTATCCTCGTGAATGGTGAAGAAAAGGTGAAAGATGAATTCACGCTAATTATGAGTAAATAGAAAGACCGTTGGATTCATATCCAACGGTCTATTTCATTAGTTCTCTTCAATTTCTTTACGATTTTTCTTCAACATCTTTGAAAGTACTTCATATACAATCGGTACAATCACTAGTGTGAGAAGTGTGGATGATGTTAAACCACCAATGACCGTGATGGCTAATCCTTTTGAGATTAAGCCAGATCCACCAGCGCCAAATACCATCGGTACCATTGCACCAATTGTTGCGATGGCGGTCATTAGAATTGGACGTAATCTTGTTGCTCCCGCTTCAATGATTGCATCACGGATCGACATTCCTTCACGTTCCATATGAATAATACGGTCGACGAGTACAATTGCGTTCGTAACAACGATACCAATCAACATCAATAGTCCCATCATTACGGATACTGAGATTGTCTCACCAGCTATCCATAATCCTACGAAGGAACCAATCACCGCAAATGGTAGAGAGAATAGGATCGCAAATGGCGCTAACCCTTCACCGAATGTGACCACTAAGATGAAGTACACAATCAGTACAGCTGCCAACATCGCTACCCCAAGTTGCGTGAACGTTTCTTGCATATCCGCCGCTACCCCAGAAACTCCAAGTGTTACTCCTTTAGGCAAATCAAGTTCATCGATCTTTTTGTCTGCTGCAGAGGTTGCCGCAGAAACATCATCTGTTGTTACTGTTCCAGAAACGGTAGAGTAGTATTCCCCTTCACTACGAGCTAATGTGTTATAGGTTGTTCCCTCTTCTACGGTTACAAGTTCAGACAACGGCATGGTCGTACCCAATGCAGTTGGTATTTGAGTTTCCAACAATTCATCGATTGATTTTGCGTCTGTTTTTGCTTCACGTTGAACGATGACATCAATTTTTTCACCGTCATTTTCTACGGTTGTTAAGACGTCTTCAGAACCTGTATTTGCTAGTGCTCCAACAATTTGTGCGGTGGTTAGACCGTATTGTAACACATCCTGTTGATCCACATTTAACACATGCTCCACATATGGATTTTCCATATCAGATGTAACGTCTTCCAAGTTTTTAACATCGTTTAGTGCCTCTTCCACTTGGTTCACTGCTTTATTTAAGTCTTCTAAATCTTCACTGTACAATGTGTAGCTGACTTCATTTGAACTCATGCTACCCATCGCCATATTTTGCGATTTCCATTCACCAGAATGATCAATATTAAATACATAATCTTCTACTTCTTTTTTCACTTCAGGAAAATCCTTCATGTCAGGATCAAAAATCAGGTACATTAACGCACCTTTTGCCCCACCCGTCATGATAGCCGACATGTCTGTAGACGCACTATTGTTGTAAGAAATTTGAACAATGTCTATATCGTCACGTTTCATCAGTTCTTGTTCAACTTCTTCAATATTTTCTAGCGATTCTGCCTCAAGTTCACCAGCAGCTGGTGTGTACGTTAGGTAAATGGTTTTCTCTTCTTCAGAACCCATAAAACTAAAACCAATGATTGGAGTTAATGCAAGAGATCCTCCAAGTAATACTACTGCAATTAGAGAGGTAATGATCTTATGATTTAACGCTTTAGCTAGCACACCTTTGTACCATGTTGCTAATCTTCCAACCTCGTTGTGCTGTTTAACTTTCTTTTCTCCGTATAAATTTTTTCGGAATAAGAAATGTGATAATGCTGGAACAATCGTAATCGCAACAATTAGTGACGCACCTAAGGCAAATGCCATCGTTAACGCAAACGGTCTAAAGAGTTCGCCAACCATCCCACCTACGAACATAAGTGGAGCGAATACCGCCACTGTTACGAGAGTAGATGACAGGATTGGTTTAAACATTTCAATCGTTGCTTCACGAATTAATGCACGACCTCTAAGCTTTTCATTTTCCAAATTCATTCGTCTATAGATGTTTTCTACAACAACGATTGAGTCATCAATCACACGACCAATCGCTACCGTAATAGCACCTAAAGTCATAATGTTTAAGGTAATATCAAGCCAGTTTAATAGCAAGAATGCCATAAAGATTGACACTGGAATCGATACGATGGATATAAGTGTTGATTTTACATCACGCAGGAATAAAAGAATGATGATGACCGCAAACAAGCCACCAAATAGTGCTTTTTCGACCATTGTGAAAACAGAGTCTTCGATTGGTTTTCCTTGGTCTAACGTTACATCAATGACTAATCCATCAATGGCCTCTTTTTCATCCTCAATTAAGTCTTTAATTTGATTAACTACTTCAACTGTATTTGCCTGTTGGCCTTTTGTGATTTGAATAGAAATAGCCTCTTCTCCATTTGTACGGGAAATGGATTGTACTTTTCCAACTGTTTCTATCGTAGCGATATCTCCTAATGTAACAAACGGAGTTGGATTTTCTGCCGTAGGAGTTACAGGAATGAGCATCTCTTTTAGTTCATCAACCGTTTTTATATCTCCATCAATGGCTACCGCTTCTTCTCCTTCTTCATACTGTTGGAGACCTAGTGATAGCGCCATATCGCTGGCTTGAACCATTTGTTTCACGGTATCTTCCGTTAAACCAAGCGCTTCCATCTTCTCTTGGTCATACGTGAATTGCACTTCTTCGATATGTTGACCTGTAATGGTTGTGGATCCAACACCATCAATATTGTTTATTTCCGGTAAGATGGTTTCTTCAACCGTTGTTGATAATTCAACAATATCTTCCTCTGTGCTGGATATGGATAAAGCCAACACAGGCATCATATTCATACTAAGCGCCATAATTGTTGGCTCTTCAGCAGCTTCCGGTAACGTGATATTATCTAGTGCTGATTCAAGTTCACGTTTTTTCTCATCCATATCAACGCCATAGTCGTACTCAATTTGCAATTGAGCTACGTTTGCAGATGAGTTTGAAAAGACCGCCTTCACATCTTCAAGCCCCTCAATCGTTTGCTCCATCGGTATGGATACTTCATCCATTACTTGTTCAGCTGTTGCACCTGGATACACATCCATGACAATCAAATATGGAATCGACACATCTGGAATACTTTCCATCTTCATCTTTGTGCCAGAGTATATGCCAGCAGCTGTAACAATAATGGTTAATAACCACACAGCAAGTTTATTTTTCAGGACGAAATTAACTAAACTTTTCAAACATTTTTCTCCCCTTTTGATTAATTTCAAGGTATTTGTTATAATTAAACTAATGAATGACCAGATAGTCATCACTATAACAATATAACTGACTGATCGGTCAGTCGTCAACTTGTTTGTACTCACAATGTGTTAATACGGACTACTATAAATAAAGATTCAAATTTTCTAATAAAAAATGACAATTAATATCGGAACTTGTTTTAACGGGGGTTTACTATGAACGAAAAAGACAGGCAAATTATCGAAGTGAGCATGAGGCTTTTTGCTAGTAAAGGATTTTCAACCACATCTATCCAAGAAATCGCAACAGAAAGTGGAATATCAAAAGGAGCCTTTTATTTACACTTTAAATCAAAAGATGACTTACTATTAGCTATTTTACAATACCATTTTGAGATGATAGAGCAAGCTTTCTCAGAAGTAATAACAAGCTCACAAAGTCCTAGAGAAAAGTTTATTTCTCAACAGATGGCATTATATTCACATTTTCTTACGCATAGAGACTTTCTTATTATGCTCACAAAAGAGCAAGCGATTCCGAGAAATGAAACCATTAAACATTTGTTACTAGGGAAGCAAATGGACTCTCATCAACACTATCGCCAAAGCATTATTGATATTTACGGTCCGGACATTGAACCGTACTCATGGGACATAACGATCATCCTTGAAGGCATGATTAAATCGTATATGGGGGTTTTATTATTTTCTTCCCCTGATTTTAATATCAAACAGGTTACTGAGTTTATTCTTAAAAGAACAGATAGTATAGTGAAGGATATTTATGAGGACAGTCCCTTCTTAACAAACGACAAAGTCGAAGAAATCATCCATTTCTTCCTTTCGTCTGATCAGCCATCGTTATCAAATGTATTAAAAAACTTAGAAGAAGAGATAGATAAAATAGGAGAAGACGAACTGCTAGTCACTTTTCAAGTATTAAAAGAGGAACTTGAAAAAGAAAAGCCACGAGCTCCTGTCATTCAAGGAATGCTATCAAACTTCAGTGGTTATCCTAGCCTAGATCACTATAAAAATCTCATTTCAGAATATTATTCAAGAAAATAAACGTTCAGAGATTGAACATTTTTTACCCAGTTTGACCAGTTAGTCATTTAAAAGATATACTTATACTGACCATATAGTCATATGAAATGAGGGGTAAAGATGAAGCTAAATGAGGTAGTAAAACAGGCAGTTCGTGAAACGATGATAATAAGTAAACGATTAACGAGTGCGCAAATTGTTGAAAAGCTGCAAAAACAAGGAATCCAGGCTTCACTTTGTAAGCGCCTTGTCACACTTGAATAGGAGTAGAATACTTTGAAAACAGCCATGTACAGTAGGCTTGTCCTAACGATTATTTTATATAGCGTCTTCACCTTTTATATCAGTTGGAATGTACATCTGTGGTTACAGTCCACTTTTTCTATAGAAATTTTCGGAATCGTTGTTGCTGTTATTTTTCTATTATCCTACAGCTATGTTCTAGCGAGATTTTTTAAAAAATTATTAGTTCTCAAATCACTAGTGTTGCATTAATTTAAATTCACTATTAAAAATACTCAAAATGTTCAATATTATTATTTTGTGCAAAGAAAAAGTCCTTTATAATGGATTAGTCAGGTGGTAACCCGTCCAAATCCACTAAAAAAGGACCATCACATGGACCAGATTACACGAAAAACTTCATTTGGACAATGGTTTTCACCTATAAATCTTCAATTATTTGAAGAAAACGTGAAAACGATGAAATTAGATTACTATACGAAAAAATTAACGACAGAGTCATTTCTAAAATTACTACTTTTTGCGCAGCTACAAGAAATTGAAAGTCTGCATGCGCTGGGTGATTGTCTTTTCGATGACCAGCTTCAAAAAGGGATAGACCTTGATTCTATTAGTATTTCTCAGTTGTCACGGCGGTTAAACGGCATAAACCCTGATCTATTTCAAAGGCTTTTCCTTGATTTAGTGTCACAAATTCATGCCAAAACGCATTACACGAAACTCGTGATGCCGTTAAAAATCATTGATTCAAGCACATTGCCACTTAATTTGACCAATCATAAATGGGCTAAATTCCGCAAAACAAAAGCAGGTGTAAAGTTACATTTGCGCCTTGTGTTTATGGAAAAGGGTATATCCTATCCTGAAAAGGCCGTTATGACAACGGCAAAAGAACATGACCGTGGTCAGCTTGAAATCATGGTGGATGACAAGGAATGCATGTATGTGTTTGACCGTGGTTATCTAGACTACGAGCGCTTTGATCGCATGACTGATGATAGCTACTTCTTTCTTTCACGGCTACGCAAAAATGCAGTCATACGGAACGTATACGATTTTAAGCTACCCAAGGATACAGCTGTTTTATCAGACCAAATGGTGTTGATAGGTACGACTCAAAACCGTGCTGAAAATTACTTTCGGCTTCTAAAAGTGATTGACTCAAAAGGAAATGAACTTCATTTAATTACAAATCGTTTTGATTTAAGCGCCGAAGAAATTTCAGAAATGTATAAATCACGGTGGGCCATTGAGCTGTTTTTTAAATGGATCAAACAACATCTCAGCATCAAAAAGTTCTACGGTCAAAGCGAATGGGCGATTCAAAATCAAGTATTTATCGCACTAATTGTTTTTTGCCTACATGTTCTCGTACAAATCGAGACCAGAAGCAAGCGAAAAACCTTACAGATTAGCCGTTATCTAAGGGCTGCATTGTGGAAACCAGCGAATGTTTGGCTTCGAAAGATTGAAGGAAAAGCCATCCCTTAAATATGCAAATTGTCGTCGTTGCAAAAGTCTAATTGTAAATAAATTTCCAAATGGATAGGGCCACCTTTGATTGGGTATTTACTTTTTTGCCTCTAAACAGGGAAGGTGAGTAAACTGAAAATTATGACACTATTTATGCAACACTAGTGTTCTCAAATATATAGGTTCTTATTGGTTCGGAATTATTCAATACACTTTGTTGCTTCTTCCGATTGCTGATTTTATCGGTTGGCTCTTTATTTTTGCTGGTTTTTCACCTGACAAAGTTATTTTTTGGATTGGTACCGTTGTCCTTTTGGTGATGACCGGTATTTTGGGCCTTGGTACATTTAACGCCTATAATCCTGTGATACGGAAGCATTCTATTGAAATAGATAAAGAAGCGTCATTTTCTTCTATTCGTGTCGTCATGGCCTCCGATATGCACTTTGGCCATTTATCCGGTAAAACTCACGCGAATCGATTGGTTCAAGAAGTAAATTCACTACAGCCCGATCTGATTCTTTTACCAGGTTCCATTATGGAAAACCTTTCAGCTACATATGGTGTATACGGGGTGTTAGGAAATCATGAATATTATGGTGGCGGAATTCCCCTGTATGTAGAAGAAATGCAGCGGATTGGAATTCCTATCTTAATGGACGAAACAGTTGTTCTTGAAGGCGGCATACAGCTTGTGGGGAGAAAAGATAAGACCGATCGTAACCGTAAACACATTGAAAACCTGCTTGATAATTTAGATGATACAAAACCCATCTTTATTATGGATCACCAGCCACTAGAACTCGTTCAAGCAGCAGAGAACGGAGCCGATTATTTAATGTTGTCTGGACATACTCATCGTAGACAGATGGCACCGAACCACTTGATTACTAAAAGAATTTTCGAGCTTGATTGGGGCTATTTGAAGAAAAGTCAACTTCATACATTTGTCTCCTCAGGCTTTGGCTTTTGGGGTCCTCCGCTCCGGATTGGGAGCCGTTCAGAGATCCTTTTGATTGATATTACTTTTACTAAAAACAGTTTGCGTTCGTAGCGCAAACTGTTTTTATTTTTTTGAAAATTTATTTATTGACAAAGGTTTGATCCCTATCATATAATTACTTCGAAATAAAATATATTTAATTCAAGATATATGAACTGAAAGAAAACTATTGGAGGTATATTAAAATGACAAAAGCAAAATGGGCAGTTGACACAGCACACAGCAACGTAGATTTTTCAATCAAACATATGATGATCGCTAAAACAAATGGTGCATTCCATAAGTTCGACGCAGAAATTGAAGCAGATCCAACTGACTTAACAACTGCTAACATCGTGTTTAACGTAGATGTAGCAAGCATTGATACTCGTAACGAAGATCGTGACAACCACCTTCGTTCTGCTGATTTCTTTGATGTGGAAAACTATCCAACTATGACTTTCAAATCTACTTCAATCGAAAGAAAAGACAAAGATGAGTACAACGTAACTGGAGACCTTACTCTTCACGGCGTAACAAAATCTGAAACTTTTGTTGTCACTTTCGAAGGTCAAGGCAAAGATCCTTGGGGTAATGAAAAGGTTGGTTTCAGTGCAGAAGGTACAGTAAACCGCAGTGATTACGGTCTAACTTGGAACGCTGCTCTTGAAACAGGTGGAGTTCTTGTTGGAGATAAAGTGAAGTTTTCTATTTCTCTAGAGGCAGCAAAAGCTGAGTAATACTTACTGTTACTTTCACTTTCTTATTAAAAGACATAGGAAAAGACGTATGAATTGGCATACGTCTTTTCTTTATTTATTAGAGTTTCCACGAAATCCTCGGTTGGTGGATAAGGTTAAGCACCCTAGCTTAGCTGAGAAATAGACGGAGAAATTCCGCTTAATTAGAAATTATTATGTAAAAAAGCTGAAATAGGCGGAGAGATTCCGCCTATTGGCTCGAAAAATTCGAAAATGAGAGATTTTTCTTTGCTTAAGCGGAAAACCTCCCCTTATATACCCCCAAATGAGGCTTCACTTTGCATCTAACCGGAAAATCTCCGCTTATTTGGCTTTTGCTAGTTACTCGATTGTAACGTTTCCTGGAGCTCAACTTTATCGATATCCTAACCGTCTTGAAATGTTTAATCCTGTTTCAAGAACATGTGGTTTCAATTCTTCCATACGTTCGTCCGTCATTCGAATCGTTGGACCCGATACACTTAACGCTGCCACTGCATTCCCCACATGGTCAAAGATGGGAACGGCAATGCACGTGATGCCCACTTCATTTTCCTGTAAATCTAAAGCATACCCTCTTTGGTTAACTGCTTCTAATTCAGATAGAAAATTGGCACGATCGGTAATCGTATATTTTGTATGAACAGGTAAGCCTTTTCGTTCAATAATCTCCTCAGTGGTGCTAGTCGGTAAGTAGGCTAAAATGGCTTTCCCTACTCCTGTACAGTGCATAGGTGCTCGTCTTCCCACCTTTGAGTGCATACGAAGTGTTTCTGTACCTTCAAATTTTTCAATATAAACGACTTCATCATGATCATAAACCACTAAGTGGATCACCTCATGAGTCACCTTTCCTAGCTCTTGTAAGTATGGCTTTGCTTCTGTTCGGATATCGATGGAATCTAAAAGCTTGGAGCTAATATCCAAAAAGGTATAACCCAGCCGGTAACGACCACTATCAGCATCTTGCTCAATATACCCGTATTGCGCCAACGTCGTTAGAATACGGTAGACGGAACTTTTATTAATATCCATCTGATTGGCGATTTCTGTTACGCCAAGACCTTCTTTTTTCATAGAAACAAGCGTAATAATATCAAGGGCGCGACTCACCGATTTGACCATATTTTCTCTTTCCATTTTCTTCACCTCACGCCCTGATCGGTTGATTATTTTTGATGGGCAAATTTTCTTTTTGCTTCGATTCTTCGACGATGTAAAATGGGTTCAGTGTACCCGCTCGGCTGGTCGTATCCTTTAAACACTAACTCACATGCTGCTTGGAAGGCAACGGAGTCTTCGTATCTTTCAGACATTGGCCGGTAATTTCCATCTCCGCCATTTTGTTCGTCCACTACTTTTGCCATCCGCTTCATGGTTTCTACTACCTGTTCCTCTGTACAAATTCCATGATGTAGCCAGTTGGCCATATGTTGACTTGAAATGCGCAAGGTTGCTCGGTCTTCCATTAGACCAATATGATGGATATCTGGCACTTTAGAACAGCCGACCCCTTGCTCGACCCAACGCACTACATATCCTAGTATCCCTTGTGCATTATTGTCTAGCTCTGCTTGAATCTCTTCTTTACTCCAGCTTCTATCTGTTGCCACTGGAATGCTTAAAATATCATCTTTATAGCTTTCTAGTTTTTGCTTCAGCTCATCTTGAACTGAACCTACATGGACTTGATGATAATGAAGAGCATGCAGAGTGGCGGCCGTCGGTGACGGCACCCATGCTGTGTTTGCACCTGCATTCAAATGCCCGATTTTTTGTTTCATCATCTCAGCCATCAAGTCCGGCATTGCCCACATTCCTTTTCCAATTTGCGCTTTTCCTTGAAGACCCGCAGATAGTCCTGTTGCCACATTGGACTTTTCATAGGCTTGAAGCCAGGTGGATGTTTTCATCTCATTTTTTCGTATCATCGGTCCAGCTTCCATGGAGGTATGAATTTCATCTCCCGTACGGTCAAGGAAGCCGGTATTGATAAACACAATTCGTTCCTTTACTTCATGTATGCAATTCTTCAAATTGAGACTCGTACGTCTTTCTTCATCCATTACCCCAATCTTTATCGTGTTCCTCGGAACATCGATTAAGTCCTCCACTCGATTGAATAATTCATTGGCAAAAGCGACTTCCTCAGACCCATGCATTTTTGGTTTTACAATATAGATAGAGCCCTTAGAGGAATTTTGGTAGGAGCCATTTCCTAAAAGAGAGTGCTTCGCAATTAAGCTGGTGATCACGGCATCCATGATCCCTTCTGGCACTTCATTTCCTGCTTGATCTAATAGGGCGTTGGTCGTCATTAAATGACCGACATTTCTAACAAACATAAGGGAACGACCTTTTAATGTGAATGAATTTCCTGTTGGATTCATGTACTCTCGGTCAGATTGTAGGCTCCGCGTGATTGTAGTCGATCCTTTTTGGAAGGTGGCGGTTAAGTCCCCTCTCATTAATCCTAGCCAATTTCGGTACACACGTACTTTATCCTCTGCATCTACTGCGGCAACGGAATCTTCGCAGTCCATAATGGTGGTTAAGGCCGATTCCATGACAATATCTTTTACACCAGCCACATCTGACGCTCCTATGTGTGACTGTCGATCCATCTGGATTTCAAAGTGGAGGTCGTTATTTTTCAACAAGATTGCTGATGGATTTTCGGTTCCACCTTGGTATCCGACGAATTGCTGTTGGTTCTTTAGCTGTGTCTTGGTTCCATTTGTTAAGGTCATGATTAACTGGCCTTCTTGAATATGATAATTGGTTACGACTGAATGGGAACCTTCCTGAAGAGGAGCCGTTTGATCTAAAAATTGCTTTGCAAAAGAGATTACTTTTTCTCCACGGATAGAATTATAAGCTCCTGCTTTTGATGCTCCACCTTCCTCACTAATAACATCCGTTCCATAAAGGGCGTCATACAAACTTCCCCATCTTGCATTGGCCGCATTTAGTGCATATCGGGCATTATCAACTGGAACAACAAGCTGAGGACCTGCTTGAAGGCTAATTTCTTCATCCACATTTTCTGTTGTTACTTCAAAATCAGGTACTTCTTGTTCTAAATAACCGATCTCCGTTAAGAAGTTTTTGTAGGACTCAGGTGTGAAGGATGCTTGTTGTTTATGGAATGTATTGATTTGCTGTTGAAGTTCATCTCTTTTTCTTAAAAGCGCTTCATTCTTCGGTGTTAAATCATGGACCAGTTCTGAAAGCCCCTCCCAAAAGGATTCTTCATCGACCTGTGTTTGTGGCAACGCTTCCTTTTGGATGAAATGATAAAGCCCTGCTGCAATCTTTAACTTCCCCTTTGTTACATAAATAGACATTCTCTTTCCTCCCTTTGAAAATAGACTGTTTCTTATTACGCAACGCTGTTTGTTATTTTGTATAATTTTATCCTAACACACCATTGCAAGATTATTCAAACATTTTTTTCAAAGACAAAAAACCTAGATCCAACCGAATCTAGGTTTCTCACCATTTTATTGCGCTTCCGTTAACAAGGCTTCTTCACCCTCAACATCTGTAGGAATTTCTATCGCTCGTTGTTCTTCATATTTAATGAACGCTTCAACCACACGGTTAGCAATGTGTTTGTTTACTGGGTGTTTGTCATTCGACGCCCATGGAACAACGACGGAGAACGCTACTTTAGGATTCTCAGATGGATAGTAACCAACAAATGTCAGGTTATAGGTTGCTTGTCCCCACTTCGAACGGTCCGGTCCATAATAATAGGTTTGTGCCGTTCCTGTTTTCCCTGATACGTCCATCGTGAATGAGCCTTTCGCCGTACCATTCGACCCATTAACCACACGGTAAAACCCTTCACGAACACGAGCCAAATCTTCATCCGTGTTTAATACACGATTTAATACTTCCGTCTTGATGTTCTGAACGACTGGCCCTAATCCTTGTTCACTAATAGGTTCATGGACACTCGCCACAAGATGAGGCTTCACACGCATACCGCCATTTGCAATCGCTGAGACGTATTGCGCCATTTGAAGCGGTGTATACGTATCGTACTGACCGATGGCCATGTCGAGTAGCAATCCTGGGTTATCCGGAACTCCTTGGAATCCTGTTGCTTCGTTTGGAAGGTCCACTCCTGTTGACACACCGAGACCGAATTGCTTATAAATGTTTCTTAATCTTGTGTAATCCTCTTGTTGAACGGATATAGGAGAATTCGCCACATAATTTACGCCTGCCATTTTCATAACGGTGTGGAACATGTACACGTTACTGGATACTTCTAGCGCTTTTAAGTCATTCAAGCTTCCAAAGTTTTTCCATGACGACTTTGGTTTTGCCCCTTTTAGAAGGATCGGTGAATCGTAGAAGTATGAACCATGCTTAATGGCTCCTGTTTGATATCCAGCGAGAACGGTTGCTCCTTTGACTGTCGATCCCATTTCATACTGACTCGCAAAAGCTCCAACAGAGTAATCGAGTAGCTCACTCTTATTTTCCTGATTCACCATTTTTCCAGCAATGCTATACACTTCACCAGTATACGGGTGCATCATAACGACGAACGCTCGGTCAAGGAGGTGATTCCCTTTTCCTGCTTTTGCATCTCGAATTTCTTCTTCTAGAATCTTTTCGACTTCCTTTTGTAAGTCTGCATTAATGCTTAAGCGTAAATCCATTCCTCTTGATCCTTCAGAAACGATTACTTCATCAACCACATTTCCACTTCGGTCGGTTACGTATTTCTTTTGACCTTTATTCGGATGTAGCAATTCTTCGTATTGGTACTCTAGATAGCTTTTCCCCACCCGATCATTACGCGAGTAGCCTCTAGACAAGTAATAATTGCTTCTTTCTTCTAATATTCCCTGTTTGGCTGTTGTTACGCTGCCTAAAACCGGCTTTAACATTTCACCATATGGGTAAATACGATTCCAATCTGTAATAATTTCTACACCCGGAAGATAGCTGAGATTTTCTGAGACGGTTGCCATCTCTTCAAGAGTGAGACCCTCAGATTTAATCGTTTGGATTTCATACATATAGCCACTTGTCATGCGCTTGTAAATAATGGCTTCCTCAAGCTCTTTTTCTTCTATTTCTTTCACAGCTTTTTCAGGAACACGTTCAATTTGCAGGGCATATTGTTCTTTCCCTGTAAGCGAAAGTTCTTTTTCTTTTAAAAGCTTTTCCGCATCATCTGGATAAGCCGCTAACCAGTAATCTTTTAAATCTCTTTCTTTATAACTCTCTTTTTCTAAGCTTAATAGTTTTGCAAGTTTTCGTGTTACTTCGATTTTATCTTCAGTTGTCATGCCTGGTTCTTCTGAAAAGGCGACAGCATCCATTCCTTCATTATCGACAATTACTTGTCCATGTCGATCATACATTTTGCCCCGTGGTGCTGGCAAACTCACAACCGTTGCATCAAGTCTTGAAACTTCTTTACTATATGATTCCCCGAATACGATTTGTACTAATCCTAAACGGATAATGAGAAGTGTAAATAGACAAAATATAACAAAGAACAGTAGGTTTAACCGAAATGATCTACTTTTTAAATTCTTTTTTAGTAATTCCCTATTTCCCAATTTTCAATTCTCCCTTCCATACCCAACTAATTATATCAAACTTTTCGGGAGAACTAGGAGACGATTCGACATTTTTTTCTAAGCACATTTTACCTTTTATGTTCCTACATGTATCAGTAAATACTAAAACTTGTACCAGACCAGCGAAAGGATTGGTTGAGATGCTATCAAGTCAACAACTACAGCAATTTAAGCAAACGTTAGAAGACCGTAAAGCACAGATAGAAGAGGAATTTGAAAACAATGATCATTTCAATTTGCAGCGAAGTCTTTCCGATTCGGTAAGTGAACTTTCTGTTTACGACAACCACCCTGGTGATGCTGGAACCGAATTATATGAACGAGAAAAAGATCTCGCCCTTAACGAACATTTTCGATTGGAATATCGTAATACTCTTGAAGCTATAGAAGCCATCAAAAACGGAACATATGGTACATGTGTGGTATGTCATAAAGAGATCCCAGTGGAACGTTTAGAAGCTCTTCCCAATACACTTTATTGTATAGAGCATACTCCAGATAAAGTGACTTCTCACGAAAGACCGATTGAAGAGGGTGTATTAATGCCTCCTTTCGGAAAATTTGATATGGATGAGACCGATGAAAATGTCTCGTATGATGCGGAAGATTCTTGGCAGGACGTGGCAAGCTACGGGACGTCTGAGAGCCCTTCCGATATCGTGGAGCAAGTGGATCATTATAATGACATGTATATTGAACCTAAAGAAAATGTTGGCTATGTGGAAGATTACGAAAACTTTGTCGGTGTTGATATTACCGGAAAGCATGTAACTGTCTACCCAAATAAGCAACATGAAAAGTATGAAGAGGAACTCGACGAAGAAGGCATTATGACAACCTTTGGTGATCTTCCGGCCGTTGAGCATGACCCTTATACGGAAGAAGCTCTAGAGAGAGATAAAAAAGGACAATGATTTCATTGTCCTTTTTCCCCTTGTTAAAAGAGTTGTTCAAACACTTCGTTTAATTGCTTAGCACGAGTATCATCATCTTCATTGTTCGCATGCTGAATTTCTTCCGGTAAAATACTGTTTAAAAAATTATTTTCTTCATCAGATAAGCTTCGAGCAAAGCTTTCTTCACTTGAAAAATGCCCTTGCTCTATCTTGTTGAATATGAATTCAGCTGTGTCAGATCGATCCGTATAATTCGATAAAATTTCTCTTAAATACGCTAATGGTTTGTTCATTCGTTTCCCTCCTTTATCTGGCACATACGTACATTTTTGCTGTTTTCCTCGAGATTTATGTATGATTCTTGTTTCCTTAAAATTACCATCAATACTAGGCGGGTGACTGAACATCCTAATAGTAGGAAATAAACGATGAGGTGAGAAGGATGTTTCGAAGAACAAGACCGCTTATGCTTATTGGATTAGCCTTGTTGTTGATTATAGGGGTTGCTCGAATGATGCCCGATCGAGAAATAAGAACGCTCGATCGAAATACGATAGATATGCGAAAAGTGAATGTTGAACCTTCTCAAGAACCAACTTCTAGACTCTTGCATCTAAATAACGATCCATCCAACAACCGCTTAGTTTCAAAACTTAATCATCATTCAGAAGTTCAAATTATTAACCATAATGAAGACGATCAAAGTCACTACTACGAGCACGAAGCAACCGTTAAATTTAAAACTGAAATTAGCGATGAACGGCTTGCGCAAATTAACAAAGAGATTGACGCAAATAGAAGTGAAAAATTAGCCAACCTTTACATGTTCCGTTCTAATTCAAAAACGACACACCAAATGCTCCTATACTTCCGTGGGTTAGAGGAAGTGGAGTATGCCGAACCTAACTTCATTCTTTTACAAAATGAAACCGTTGCCCCAAATGACACTTATTATCAAGAGCAGTACCAATGGAATCTTCCCGTTATCGAAACAGAAAAAGGGTGGGATATTTCAAAGGGAGATAAAAATGTCGTCATTGCAGTTGTGGATACGGGGGTCGATTTGGATCATCCGGATTTAAAACATAAGTTGGTAGAAGGCTACAACGCGATCGATGAAAAGGCTACCCCAGATGACGATAATGGTCATGGGACACATGTTGCAGGCATCATCGCTTCTGAGACAAATAATCACGAAGGAGTGGCTGGAATCACATGGTACAATCAAATTATGCCCGTAAAAACATTAGCGAAGGACGGTTATGGTTATACGTTCGATATTGCAAAAGGCATTGTCTGGGCCACAGACCATGGAGCCGATGTAATTAATTTAAGCTTAGGCAATTATCAACCGGCTACCGTATTAAAAGAAGCCATTCAATATGCATACGATAAAGGGGTCGTTCTTATTGCAGCCTCAGGTAATGACAATACGAACCAACCAAGTTACCCTGCAGCCTTTGATCAAGTACTAAGCGTATCTGCGATTGGTTATTCAGGAGAACGCGCCTCTTTCTCAAACTATGGAAATTATATCGATGTAGCCGCACCAGGTGTTGATATTCCAAGCACCTATTTCCAAAACCAATATGCTGCCCTTTCCGGGACATCCATGGCGTCTCCTCATGTGACAGGATTAGCTGGGTTAATTTTATCAACCAATCCGACTTTATCCAATAAGGAAGTTATGGACATTATTCGTTCTTCCAGCTATGACATTGGAGAAGTTGGGAAAGATGAATACTTTGGAGAAGGATTAATTGATGTGAATAGGGCATTGGCTGCGGCTAAACAAAAATAAGATTAAGACCCTCAATCCCTGAGGGTCTTTCTTCGAGTTTAATACAAATCGATATGGTCTATACTTTTAGAGAGACTTCCAAGGGGTGAGGGTATGCACCACCGAATTTATACTAGTTTTTTACGATTGCCAACGCTTGTCCGAATATTAACCATGGCCATATTACTCGTTCTATTTTTTGGAATAATGATCCATATCATTGAGCCAGACAGTTTTCCTACTGTCTTCGAGGGAATCTGGTGGGCCATCATTACTACATCTACCGTTGGATATGGAGACTATTCTCCAGAAACCTTTTTGGGAAGAATCGTAGGAATCTTCCTTATATTTATAGGCGCTGGTTTTTTATCCACCTATTTCATTACCCTTGCAACAACGGCCGTATCTAGGCAAAACAATTATTTAGAAGGAAAAGTTCATTTTAGAGGAGATAAACATTTGATTATCATTGGATGGAATGAACGGTCAAAAGAAATTATTCAAACGATACGTACACTCGACCAATTTACAGATATTATTTTAATCGATGAAACCTTAGAATCCAATCCAGTTATGGATGCAAAGGTGCACTTTATTAGAGGAAGAGCTTCTCAAGATCATGTCTTAATAAAAGCAAATATTGCTACAGCCGAAAAGGTCCTTATTACAGCCGACCAACACAAGGATGAGCTTGATGCGGACATGAATACGATTCTTGCGTTACTTACCATCAAAGGTCTAAATCCCAACATTACTGCCATTGTAGAAGTTCTTACCCGTGAACAGATGGAAAATGCGAAAAGAGCTGGAGCTGACGAGATCATTCAATCCAACCGGATGATGAGTTATATTATGACCAATTGCATTTCCACCGATAGAGTTGTATCGAGTTTTGTTGAGGTACTCGATGAACTTCACGGTAGTAGAGTTCACTTCCATCCAAGTAATGACTATGTTTCTCAATCATTTTATACCGCGAATGGGAATTTACTTAAAGATGGAAAGCTTTTAATCGGCATTAAAAGAGGAGAAAACACAATGGTGAATCCTCCTCAAGAAACGGTTATTGAAAAACAGGATGAGTTACTAATTATTGACAGTCTTAGTCAATAAGAATTTGTTCGAGTTCTTGAACGAGTGCCTTACCGATATCTACAAATTTTTCAGGAACGCTTGCGTCTTTATCCACCGGTTCCTGAAACTGGTCAAAGGATGCAGATGCATTCCCAATATATGCATGGTCGTCTAGGTCATCTTGAAACAGATGCGATAGCAAGAATGGTCTTTCAATCGCTACCGTACAATTTCTTGCGTCAAGTTGTCCATCAACGACTCGAAACGGAACCCTTAAAAATTGATACCCTTTTTCATCGTCAATTTTATAATCCAAGTATCCGTGATCATAGTCCCAATTACCGCCAATCGTATAACCAAGCGGCTTCAATAATTGCTCTAGCTTATACAAATCAAAGTGCTTACCTTCAATCTGTGAAGGAATTTGAATCATAGCCATCCCCCTTTTTCTTTTAGTTTCTCACAAAAAAAAGAGTGTTAGTCAAAAGAGAGAAAATCTCTAATGACTAACACTTTTTTAAAAATTATAAACGCTTTTCAAGCTCCGCTTTCTTCTCTTCGAATCCAGGTTTGCCTAATAATGCGAACATGTTCACTTTGTATGCTTCTACACCAGGTTGGTCAAATGGATTTACACCAAGTAGGTAGCCGCTCATTGCACATGCTTTTTCAAAGAAGTATGCAAGGTAACCGAATGTATAAGCATCCATTTGTGGAATCGTCACCACTAAGTTAGGAACTCCGCCGTCTGTATGTGCAAGCAATGTACCTTCAAACGCTTTGTTGTTAACAAAGTCAACTGTTTGTCCAGCAAGATAGTTTAATCCATCTAAATCACTGTCAGCTTCTTCAATGGTTAACTCATGACGAGGATTCTCAACAAGGACAACGGTTTCAAATAGGTCACGACGACCTTCTTGAACGTATTGACCTAAAGAGTGTAGATCAGTTGAGAAGTTTGCAGAAGAAGGGTAAATTCCTTTTTGGTCTTTTCCTTCACTTTCTCCAAACAGTTGCTTCCACCATTCAGCAAAATACTGCAATCCTGGCTCATAGTTAATCAGCATTTCGATCGTTTTTCCTTTGTTGTAAAGAACGTTACGAACTGCTGCATATTGGTATGCTAAGTTTTCTTCTAGCTCAGAGCTTCCGAAATCATCGCGTGCAGCCGCTGCACCTTTCATCATGGCTTCGATATCTGCGCCACTTGCAGCAATCGGAAGTAATCCTACAGCCGTTAGAACAGAATAACGACCACCAACATCATCAGGAATGATGAATGATTCGTATCCTTCTTCAGTAGCTAGCGTTTTCAATGCACCTCTAGCTTTGTCAGTTGTTGCATAAATACGCTTCTTCGCTTCTTCTACTCCATACTTTTCTTCTAAAAGCTTGCGGAAAATACGGAAAGCGATAGCTGGTTCTGTGGTTGTACCAGACTTAGAAATGACGTTAAGGGAGAAGTCCTTTCCGTCTAAAAGATCCATAACGTCTCTCATGTATGTAGAACTAATGTTGTTTCCGATGAAGATAATTTGCGGAGTGCTACGCTTTTCCTTTGGCAATGCATTGTAAAAGCTGTGTTGCAGCATTTCAATGGCAGCGCGTGCACCTAAGTAAGAACCACCAATTCCACAAACTAATAGAACATCAGAGTCTTGCTTGATTTTTTCTGCTGCTTTTTGGATGCGTGCAAATTCTTCTTTGTCGTAGTTAACCGGAAGGTCAATCCAACCTAAGTAATCGTTTCCAGCTCCTGTTGCTTCATGTAATGAATGATGAGCAACTTTTACAAAATCACGTAAATAAGTAACTTCATGTTCCCCAAAAAAACTAAGTGCTTTTGAGTAATCAAAACGAACGTGTGTCATGAATGATCCTCCATTGATTTGTTGTTTACTATATCACTTTATCGAAAGCTGGTTAAGGAATCAAGAACTGTCTACTTATGTAAGCGTAAACATTTTGAACAAATGTGTTAATTGTTAAGAAATGCTCAAAAACCACCTTCTTACCGTAGTATTTCCACCCGATAAAAAATGAAACACGTGCAATTACGAAAATTGCACGTGTTTTATTTTTATAAAGAAGCGCGGTAAATCGCCATGACATCTTCTTTGTTTAACTTTGTAAAGTTTCCGAATTCGCCGTATACCATTGCTTTGTCAGCCATCACTTCGACTTGGCTATCGTCAATCTCGTAGTCCGCCAAGCGTGATGGTGCACCGATGGAGTTCCAGAACTTACGAAGGTGATCAATTCCTTCTAAACCTACTTCCTCGTCTGTTTTGCCTTCTGCATTTACTCCAAATACGCGAACAGCAAGCTTCTTGAAGCGTTCTGGTTTCACTTTCAAGTTATGCTTCATCCAGTTAGGGAATAGAATTGCAAGACCTCCACCGTGTGGGATATCGTATACAGCCGAAACTGCGTGCTCGATATTATGAGTTGCCCAGTCTCCACGGTATCCCATAGAAAGCATTCCGTTTAGTGCCATCGTTCCACTATAAAGAATAGTTGCTCGATGTTCATAGCTTTCAAGATCTTCAAGAAGCTTAGGTGCTGCCTCCATGACGGTAAGTAGTAATCCTTCACACATACGATCCTGAAGTTCTGTGCTTTCAGTTAAATGGAAATAATGCTCCAACACATGTGCCATCATATCCACAATACCGTAAACTGTTTGATCTCTTGGAACCGTATATGTATTGACAGGATCAAGGATAGAAAATTGCGGGAAAGTGACTGGACTGCCCCATCCATATTTTTCTTTTGTTTCCCAGTTGGTTATAACAGATCCTGAATTCATCTCGGAGCCTGTAGCAGCTAAAGTTAGTACCGTACCAAACGGAAGCGCTTCCTTGGCAACGGCTTTTCGAGTCATAAGATCCCATGTGTCACCTTCATACTTCGCACCTGCAGCAATCGCTTTTGTACAGTCGATCACACTTCCACCGCCAACGGCTAATAGAAAATCAATGCCTTCATTTCTGCAGATTTCTACTCCCTTTTTCACGGTAGAGATACGAGGGTTAGGTTCTACACCTGGTAACTCAAATACCTCAATATCTATTTCTTTTAACAATGACAAGACCTGATCATATAGGCCATTTCGTTTAATGCTTCCCCCTCCATACACAAGTAACACTTTCTTGCCATATCGAGGTACTTCAGCCTTCAATTGTTCGACAGTGTCTTTACCAAAAATCAATTTCGTCGGATTAAAAAATGTAAAATTATCCATACTTCATCCTCCTATTCAATCTTTATTATGTTCCAAAAAGAGAGGTAATGCAAAAAAATAGACTCCAAAATTCTTACTATGAAAATGCATAAAAGGGCAGCAACAATCAAACGATAAGATTGTGTAACTTTATATAGTTAAACTATATAAACAAACCATCCTAAGGAGGAAAACAGCATGAGTACCATTCAACGTATTGCACTAGTACTTACCATTATCGGAGCTATCAACTGGGGACTAATTGGATTCTTCCAATTTGACCTAGTAGCAGCTATCTTTGGCGGACAAGGTTCTGCTCTTTCTAGAATTATCTACGGCTTAGTTGGTATCGCCGGATTATTAAATCTTGGCCTCCTCTTTAAACCAAATGAACAAACAGTGAGAGACCCAGAACCAAGACCAACTCGCTAATTTTAAAAAATCCTTGCACCCAAAAAGTGCAAGGATTTTTTTATGAGCTTAATACCTTCTTAATTCGTTCAATCGCCCAGTCAAGGTCTTCGTTGCTAATTACTAGTGGCGGAGCAAAACGAATCACAGTGTCATGTGTTTCTTTACATAACAGTCCTTCTTCTTTTAGCTGCTCACAGTATTTTCTAGCCGGGACGGTTAGTTCTACACCAATAAACAGACCACGACCGCGAACTTCTTTAATGATTGGGTTCTTGATTTCTTGTAATTTGGAAAGAAAATAGCTCCCAAGCTCCTGAGAACGTTCGGCTAACTTCTCTTCCGTCAGTACTTGTAAAGCAGCAATGGAAACCACACAGGCCATTGGGTTGCCACCGAATGTGGATCCGTGTGACCCTGGATTAAAAACACCGAGTACTTCTTTGTTTGCGACGACACAAGAAATTGGGAAAACGCCCCCACCCAGCGCCTTTCCTAAAATATACATGTCTGGTTCGATGCCTTCCCATTCACAAGCAAACATTTTCCCCGTACGAGCCAGGCCAGCTTGAATTTCATCGGCAATAAAAAGGACATTGTTTTCTTTACAAAGATTATAAGCAGCACGCATAAACCCTTCAGGTGGAATGACAATACCCGCTTCACCTTGGATAGGTTCAATCAAGAAGGCAGCCGTATTTGGAGTGATGGCAGCTTTTAATGCTTCGATGATAACTTATGTCCTTCCTCGAGAAAAAACATAAAAAAAGAGGGAGAATTTCTCCCACAGTTTAGTTCCCTTATTATCTTTGTGATTGCTCAATCCACTCTTGTAGCTTATCTTTTAGTGTGTTAAAGCCTTGTGGTGCTTCTGTATCTTGCTTGATAGCAGCTGCAGCTGTACGCTTTCTTGGTTTCTTTGCTGCTGCCTTTTGTGCAGCTACTGGTGCTTCAGGTGCTTCTACAGTCGCACGGATAGAAAGACCGATTTTCCCAGCATTCTCATCGATAGAAAGAACTTTTACTTGAACTTCATCTCCTACTTTAAGATGCTCGTTAATATCTTTAACAAATCCGTGTGTAACTTCTGAAATATGAACTAACCCTTGAGTATTTTCATCAAGTGCAACGAACGCACCGTATGCTTGAATTCCTGTAACTTTACCTGTAACAACACTTCCAACTTCAAATTTCTCTGACATAGAAACACTCCTAAATATAGTTTATTTATCTTTTTTATACGCAATATAAGATTATATCACAATGTCACATCTTATTCAAAATAATTTACTACACAATAGTCCGAAAATATAGTATTATGGGAAAATATCTTTTAATAGTAGGTGGAAAAACAGTAATGAAAACACATGAGCAATGGACATCAAAGATTGGCTTTATTCTTGCAGCAGCTGGTTCTGCAATTGGTCTCGGAGCCATTTGGAAATTCCCATATATGGCAGGAACAAATGGCGGAGGACTCTTTTTCCTTCTTTTTTTATTGTTAACTATATTCATCGGTGCACCGATCCTTATTGCTGAGTTTATTATTGGTAGAAATACACAAAAGGATGCAATCACCTCTTATAAAATTCTTGCTCCTAACTCAAACTGGAAGGTTATCGGATATTTAGGAGTCATCATTTCTGGACTTATCTTGTCTTTTTATAGTGTGGTAGGCGGTTGGATCTTATCTTATCTCATCCGTAGTGTTACTGGCAGTTTATCTGGACTTTCTCAAGACCAGTATGGTTCATTGTTCGGTACGATTATTAGTAATCCTATTGAAGCCATTATTGCACAAGCAGTCTTTATGATATTAACCATTTTTGTTATCCAAGGTGGGGTTCAGCAAGGAATTGAGAAAGCTAGTAAGTACATGATGCCAGCTTTATTTATTCTTTTTATCATACTTGCCATTCGTTCCTTAACTCTTGATGGAGCATCAAAAGGGGTAGAGTTTCTACTTAAGCCGAATTGGAGCAGTCTAACTCCTGACACCATCTTGCTAGCGCTAGGACAATCCTTTTTTGCTTTAAGCGTTGGTATTTCCGTCATGGTTACGTATGCATCTTATCTTTCCAAAAAGGAAAACATTACCAAGTCGGCTTTTTCAGTTGTTGGTCTAAATATATTTATCTCTCTACTTGCTGGGATCGTTATTTTTCCAGCGGTATTTGCACTTGGATTTGAACCTGGGGCAGGACCTGGTTTAGTGTTTGTGGTCCTCCCTGCTGTGTTTAACGAAATGGCATTTGGGGCATTCTTTTTAACGATTTTCCTTGTGCTGCTTTTGTTTGCCACATTAACCTCCGCTTTCTCCATTTTAGAAATTGTTGTAGCGGCTATTGTTAAAGAAAAAACAGAACAGCGCAAACAATGGGCTTGGAAAACAGGTTTTGTAATCTTTATTTTTGGCATTCCTAGCGCCTTATCTTTCGGGGTGTGGTCTGATGTACTTATTTTTGGGAAAACCATCTTTGATTTCGCTGATTTTATCGCAAGTAATATCGGGATGCCGTTAGGAGCCTTTTTAATCTCGATTTTTGTTGGGCACCGGCTTCCGTATAAGCTATTGAAAAGTGAATTAACATTAGGAACCTTCGGGAATATGAATAAGCTGTTTACGATCTGGTATTTCACCATCCGATTTATCGTTCCCGTTGCCATTATCTTTGTATTTTTAAAATCAATTGGACTGTTGTAACTGTAACGAAACGTTCACGATTGGGATCAAATCCTAATCCTAATCGTGATAAAATAAATAATAAGCTATAATCTTTTTCGAAAGGTTGGATGAGCCATGACTGCAATTGGGCACAACATGAAACGCTTTCGGGAAGAACTAGAAATGTCACAGCAGGAGCTTGCTATGAAGATCCGTGTTGGCGCTGCTACGATTGACAAATATGAGTCAGGCATTCAAACTCCTGACACACAAACCATTTTAAAAATATCTACTGTACTTGATATTCCGGTCTCAGAATTGATGCAAGAAGAAAGTCATATATAAATGGTGAGTTAAGCGAGGGAGTTGTTCCTCGCTATTCGTTTGTTTTATTTTGGAGATTATTCCTTATTAGCATAATACTTATATAACATCTTATGGAGGTCATTATGGCAAAGAAAATTGCTTGGGTAACCGATTCGACAGCCAGTTTCTCAGAAAAAGATCAAACTTGGTTACAAGACAATCATATATACGTGGTTCCCCTTTCGTTTACGTTTGGAAACGCAACCTTTAAAGAGGGAGTAGACATAACCACCGAGGAATTTTATGAAATGATGAGTAACTCGGACATTCCGCCTACTAGCTCACAGCCTGCACTAGGGGACTTTATTGACCTTTATACCCAATTAAAAGAAAATTACGATGAAGCGATCATCATCCATGTTTCTAGTGAACTTTCTGGAACGTACTCCACATCCACACAAGCAGCAGAGATCGTCGGTTTCCCTGTTCACCCAGTTGACTCGTGGATTGGTTCTTTTCCGTTAAAATTTTTAATAGAAGAAGGAATCACCTTGTATCATGAGGGTCGCAAGCCTTCTGAGATTGTGAAAGAACTTCTTTCGTTAAGAGAGAAATGCCGCTTGATCTTAATCCCTGCAAACTTAGATCAATTAAGAAAAAGTGGACGAGTCTCCAATTTTGGTTCTATCTTAGGAAATCTTCTACAAATAAAACCATTACTGGCTTTTAAGGAAGGGAAAGTAAATATCGTTGAAAAAATTCGAACGATGAGAAAAGCAGAGCAGGCTCTCATTGACCGCTTGCGTGATGCCTACAATCAAGGTATATACGATCGAATTGGCATTATGCATGCAGGTGAAAAGGAGATCGCGGAAGGGGTACTCGCAAAAATTACGACCGAATTTGAGTCATTAAAGATTGAAGTTCTCCCCTTAATTCCTGTTGCTGGTGTTCATACAGGAGTGGGAACTATTGCTTTGTCATACATTATGAAGGATTAAATAGTTTAAATAAGTAAAGGGTTTCGTTTTGAAGTCGCTTTTTTGTAACGAGCAAAAGCCAAATAAGCGGAGATTTTCCGGTTAGATGCAAAGTGAAGCCTCATTTGGGGGTATATAAGGGGAGGTTTTCCGCTTAAGCAAAGAAAAATCTCTCATTTTCGAATTTTTCGAGCCAATAGGCGGAATCTCTCCGCCTATTTAAGCCTTTTTTAATAAGAATTACTAATTAAGCGGAATTTCTCCGTCTATCAGCTAGGGTGCCTAACCTTATCCACCAACCGATAAGTGCAGAATCTCTTGAAGCTAGAAAAGACGTATGTCCACATGGACATACGTCTTTTAATCAGAAAGCACCCGAAAGCAGAAAATAAGCCCGTTGTCCTTTCTAATGGGGTATTACTTCTCAACAAACCGTTTGATTCGTTTCACCGCTTCTTGTAAATGTTCCATGGATGAAGCGTACGAGCAGCGAATATGCCCTTCCCCGCTAATTCCAAACACATTCCCTGGAACCACAGCTACCTTTTCTTCAATCAATAATTGTTCAGCAAATTGCTCTGATGATAGACCTGTACTTACAATGGATGGGAATGCATAGAAAGCACCACCAGGGATATGGCAGGAAAGCCCGATATCGTTAAGTGACTGAACAAAATAGTTTCTTCGTCTACGATAGCTTTTTTTCATATCCTCTACATCTTCTCTGCCGCCTTTTAGTGCCTCAAGAGCCGCGTACTGCGCCATCGTCGGAGCACACATCATGGCATACTGATGAATTTTTAACATCGCTGCCGTTAGTTCTTCGTTCGCACAAACAAAACCAAGTCTCCAACCTGTCATCGCAAAACCTTTTGAGAAACCATTAATCAGAAGTGTTCTATGCCTCATGCCTTCAATCGCAGCAAAACTAACGTATGGTTCATCATAAGCAAGCTCTGCGTAAATTTCATCCGATAACACGAGAAGGTCATGTTTCTCAATGAATGTAGCAAGCTCAATTAATTCATTTTCACCCAACATCGTGCCGGTTGGATTATTCGGAGAACAAAGCATAATTGCCTTCGTTCGGTCAGTAACCGCTTTTTCTAACTGATGAGTTTGAATTTTAAAATCGTACTCTTCTGTTGCCTGAACCGCTACCGGCTTTCCACCTGCAAGTGAAACTAGTGGTGCATAGGAGACGAAGCTTGGTTCGATGACAATAACCTCATCACCTGGATCGAGAATCGCACGTAAAGCAATGTCTAATGCTTGACTCGCTCCAACCGTAATGATGATCTCGCTTTTCGGATTGTAATCCACATGAAATTGTTTTTTCATATACGAGGACACTTCGTTACGAAGCTCTAATAATCCAGCATTGGCTGTATAAGAGGTATAACCTTGTTCAAGGGAAAGAATGGCTGCTTCTCTTGCTGACCAAGAGGTGACAAAGTCAGGCTCACCGACCCCTAAGGAAATAACCCCTTCCATTCCAGCGGCAAGATCAAAAAACTTTCGAATACCAGATGGCTTAAGGTCTTCTACCGTTTTTGCCAAATAAGATTTTGTCTGTTTCATTATGGTGACACCACAATTCTCTTATCATCGTCTGCTAATGGTTCAAATATGGTCCCATCATGCTTATATTTCTTCAGAATAAAATGGGTAGTTGTTGATAAGACAGAATCGAGAGTTGATAGCTTATTGGAGACAAATCTAGCTACTTCATTCATCGATTTCCCTTCAATAATCACGCTAAGATCATAAGCTCCTGACATAAGATAGACGGACTTTACTTCCTTGAATCGGTATATGCGCTCAGCTACTTCATCAAAGCCTACTCCTCGCTTCGGTGTGACCTTCACATCGATCATAGCCGTAACGCCTTCATGACCATCAATTTTTGACCAATCTACTACAGTTGTGTAATGAACAAGAACTTTCTCTTTTTCAAGCTTCTTAATAAGCTCGTCTGTTTCTTGCAAGCTTAGACCGATCATTTTCGCTACATCCTCAGAGGAAATTCGGGCATCCTTTTCAAGAATTTCTACAACTTCGAGTTCTTTTTCCGAAAGTTTCATGCGTTAACATCCTTTTCTGGTTTATCGCTTAAAATAGTTACATTATAACAAAAATGCGTGAAAAATAATTTAATTTTCAAATTTTATCATCTCTTTTTTTATGATTGTTTTTGTCATAGATGGGTATTCTATGAAAAAACAAAAATGCCAATAAGGGAGTGATTACGAATATGGATGACGCAAGCATCACCGGTACAATCAATATTAACGGAAACGACCTGTATTATGAACATTATAAACATTCTCAAGCAACAGATACACTCTTGCTTATTCATGGGTTTCTCTCGTCTACCTTTAGTTTCCGTAGGCTGATACCTCTTCTTCGTGAGGAATTTAACGTCATCGCCATTGATTTCCCACCATTCGGTAAAAGCGGGAAATCAAAGAAATTCATATACTCGTATGAGAACATAGCCCGTTCCATTATCTCCTTTGTTGAGCATTTACAGATCAAAAATCTATCCATAATTGGACACTCTATGGGAGGGCAGATTGCGTTAAAAATCGCCCATCTCCGTCCTGATTTGGTGGCACGGACGGTTTTATTATGCAGCTCTGGTTACTTAAAGCGAATGAAACTCCCTCTTGTTTTATCTAGTTATCTTCCCTTTTTCCACTTGTATGTGAAAAGACATCTAGCTAAGTCAGGAGTCATGAAAAATCTGGTCAATGTCGTGCATGACCATTCAATGATTGATGATGATATGTTGAACGGATATTTAGTCCCTTTTTTAAAAGGAGATATTTTCCCAGCCTTAACTCGAATGATACGGCATCGAGAGGACGAGCTGGGTGAGTCTGATCTCAATAAAATTGAGACTCCGTGTCTGCTCATTTGGGGCGAGCACGACAGAGTTGTCCCACTCCGGGTTGGGAAACGTTTGAAGCAAGATTTAAAGAACTCCAAGCTCATTGTGTTAAAGGAGACTGGACATCTTGTACCTGAAGAACGACCTGAAATGGTTCACAAGTATATTAAAGAGTTTCTTGTATAAATAAAGCTTCAAGGGAATCTCCGCTTGAAGCTTTTTACAACGAGCAAGAGCTCTCGTTTTTAATGGCTAACAATTCTTCTGCCATGATTGTACATTCAGTTAAAGGAATGCTTTCTTCAAAAGAAAACTCATATATGCTTTGGATTTTTCGTGCTAGCTCTTTTGCTGATGTTAAAACATGTACCGCTTGAATCGTATCTGCAATTTCTGGATCATAGCTGTCTTCCCCATATCCGAGTGGATCCCACTTCATTAGACGCTGTAACAAACTTAAATTCATTTCGAGCATTTCCATGTAAAATCACCTTTTATTTTATCTTTTCGTTCACATATCTTATCATATTACATAGATCAAATAAAATGGAAAAAGGCGAGGTGCTTTATGACTACGTATGATTTTGATAAAGTGATTGACCGAAATAATACTGGATCTGTCAAATGGGGGCTCCTCCACGATGTGTTCGGAAGCAGTGATCTCCATCCGATGTGGGTGGCAGATATGGACTTCCCCCCACCTGCTGAAGTAACAACTGCCATTCGAAAACGATTGGAGCATGAAATTTTCGGCTATACCTTTGTTCCCCCATCAGTTGGAAAAGCCATTCAGGCTTGGGTGAAAACAAGGCATCATTGGGATATTCGTCAGGCATGGATTACATACAGTTCAGGAGTCGTCCCAACGATCAGTACGGCCGTTCGAGCGTTTACATCTGTTGGAGACAAGGTGATGCTTCAATCTCCTGTGTACACTCCGTTCTTTTCCATGGTTGAAAAAAATGAGCGTGTGGTCGTGAACTCCCCATTAAAAAATGTAAATAACCGTTACGAAATCGACTTTGAGGATTTTGAAGCAAAGCTGAAAGAAGGAGTAAAACTGTTTTTATTATGTAATCCTCACAATCCAAGCGGAAGAGTGTGGAAAAAAGAAGAGCTCCTTCAAATCGGTGAACTTTGCAAAAAGTACCATTGCTTAATTTTATCAGATGAAATTCATTCCGATCTTGTATTTGAGGGAAATACACATGTCCCGATTGCAAGCTTAGCGGACTTTGCTGATTTGGTTGTCACTTGTATCGCTCCTAGTAAAACCTTTAATTTAGCAGGGTTACAGGCTTCAGCAGTTATTACGAGCAATCAGGAACTTCGAGACTTATTCCAAGCCGAACAGCAAAAGCAAGGGTTTCACACCTTAAATACGTTTGGCATCGTCGGAATGGAGGCCGCTTATCTTCACGGGGAAACGTGGTTAACCGAAGCACTTGCCTATATGGCAGAAAATATTCGCTATGTTCAGGAGTACCTAGAAGCTGAGCTTCCACAAATAAAGATGATGCAGCCAGAAGGGACGTACTTAATCTGGATGGATTGTCGGGAGCTTGGACTTTCCGATGATGAGTTAAAGAAAGCGCTAATTGAAAAAGGAAAAATAGGACTCGAGCCTGGACCAAAGTACGGTACTGGTGGAGAAGGCTTTGTCCGCATGAATATTGCGTGTTCAAAGGAACATGTGACAGAAGGGTTGAAGCGACTGAAAGCAGCATTATCTTAAAAGTGTGACGGAAGAGTGAGCTCTTCCGTCTTTTTATTAAAAAACGCACACTTTTCGAAAAAAGTGTACGTCATCCTTTGTTTTGCTGCTCACTCATTATTTGGTTCTCTAGTTCTTTTGCTTTCGCTTCTTCTTTTCGTGAAATTCTCACGATAAATCGCATCGTGAAAATACAAAGGATTAAGAAGATGGTAAAAGAAATAGCCGCTGGAATATATTCAGACTTATCTTCAGGGAAATATAGAAACAATGATAAAATAAACCCATCGATCATAACGATCTTCCTTTCTGCAAACAAGCAGTCATTCATGCCTATTATATCAAGGTTCTTACCGATCGTCCAAGGACGATTACTTCAACACTGTAATCTTCTTGATGACAACCTCTTCTTCTGGCTTATCCCCTTCACCAACTGGAGTGGTCGCTATTTTATCCACCACATCCATTCCTTCAATCACCTGACCAAACACAGTATGTGCTTGATCCAGCCATGGAGTACCACCATCTTCATACTGCTTGATCACTTTATCGTTGTAACCAGCCTGCTTCATTTGGTCTACTAAGCCAGGATCGAGGGTTTTATTTTGAACGATAAAAAACTGACTTCCATTCGTGTCCGCACCTGAGTTAGCCATCGATAAGGCGCCTCTAAAATTATAAAGCTGATTAGAGAACTCATCTTCAAATGGATCTCCATAAATGCTTTCTCCACCCATCCCTGTTCCATCAGGATCTCCACCTTGAATCATAAAGTCATTGATCACGCGGTGGAAAATCACTCCTTCGTAATATCCTTCTTCACTATGTGTAATAAAGTTTTCTACAGCCTTTGGAGCTTGTTCTGGGAAGAGCTTGATTTTGATATTCCCCATGGATGTTTCCATTTCAACTAGTCTTTCCTTTTCGCCAACCTCTGTAGTTGCCTGTGGAAGCTCAATATTTTCTTGGTTAGCGGTTTCATTATTGCCTGCATTGTCGTTCGAATTTTCCGTACCTTCTTCATCGCTTGTCCCACATCCAGCAACTAGGAAAACAACGAATAGTAAACTCGCTAAGAATTTCTTCATGTCATCACCCTCCAAAATACTTTGTTTTTCATAATGCTTACGTCATAATTATTATCATATACAGTTCTAGCCCAATTTGAAAGGAGAAACATAAAATGTCCGACATTCAAATCGGTGACAAGGTCACAGCTATCTATAAAACCGGAAAGTATATTGGTGAAGTAACCAACCTCCGCCCAGAGACTATTCTTGTCCGGGTCCTCGCTGTTGTAACTCATCCGACACAAGGAGATTTACATAGCCATAAGGATGCAGATGTTCCTCTTTTTCATGAAAGACGAGCACTTGCTTACCGAGAACAAGCCAATATCCCTGCCAAAATGGTCAAGCCCTATTCAGACGAAATTCCTGACTACAAAGAGTCACTAAAAGGGGCGATTCAAAAATTAAGAGAAAAGTTATCTGGCGATGACTCCCTGTGGGCTAAAAAGAGCCTTGAAAATATTTCAACACTTGAGAAAGAATATTTTTAACAAAGGCTCTTTTCCAAAACAACAAACTTTACGAAAACAGCCTTAACACATAAAAGCCAAATCCAATATGAGGGATTTGGCTTTTTATGCGAACTTATTAAGTACTTGGGAGAAATCAATGCGGTCACCAATCGTGGTTGGTGCATGTCCTTGAAGGTACTTTTTATCCTTCTCAACTAGACGAAAAATATTGTATGTGGTTAATGCATCATCCAGTGCTTTGTGGTGCTTGCCCGTTCCTTCTTTGCCATACTCTTGCACCGCTTTCCATAAGCCCGTTTGATTTTGGTCTCCGAAGAATCGCTTGTACTCCATCGATAAATCGAGTTCTTCGCCTTTTAAAGGAAAAGGTAGACCGGCTTGTTCACAGTTATTGCGAAGAACCCTCATGTCCATATTCCCCCACGTAACGATGGTAAGGTCTAATGATGGGGAACTTAACTGCTCAAACTTTTTCACAAGATCTGTAAAACTAATGCCAGAATTGACTTGCTCCTGTGAAATTTTCAAAAATGATTTACAGCGGTCCGATAGCATAGGGAAACGGTTAGGAGTGACATACGAAGAAAATTTCTCGCAGATTTGGTCATTTACAACCGACACAATGCCAGCCTCAATGATTTCTGGGTAAAAACCTTTAAACCTCTCAGATCTCTCAGGCATCGTAAACTCAAAATCAATAAATAAATACTGATGCTCCTTCCTCATCTTACGTACCCTCTTTCCTCCTTTGACTATCACTACCATTATATGAAATAACCATTCCAAAAAATGAACATGAATGTTTTTTTATTATATCATGTTTTTTGATAATTTTTTCATTTTTCTGTTAATTCATTCAAATAAAGTACGAAAAGGAATATCAGCCCAAAAATATGCTATAATTTCCATAAGCTAATATTTAGTAAAACGAAATAATAACCATAAGAAGGTGTTTTTGCTTTGTATCAAAAAAGAAATTTGCTACCCAGTTATGGCAGCTTGTGTTGTTCCGTTTTATGTTTGGAATGGTGGTTGGGGGAATCATTCCTTGTATGACTGCTTATATCCGACAAGTCGCTCCCCTCTCCATCCAAGGGGAGGTATTAGGCTATAACGTAAGCTTTCGATTTTTAGGAAACGTCATTGGACCTGTAATGGGTGGACTTATTTCGGGGTGGTATAATATCTCAACTGTCTTTTTTGTCACTAGTGCTTTATTCCTTGCAGCTTTTGTCTTATTATGGTGGAGTGTAAGAAAAACAGGAACACTGCTATCTTCATCATAATTTTTTCATAGAAAGGGAATCGGCCAAACATGAAAGCAGCAACTGGTTATTTGTTTATTATCCTGCTTCTCCCCGTCTTTTTCCTGCTTGCCTATTTTTCTAGTAAAGAGGTACGCTCTTTTGATACTTTCGATCATGTGATAGAAAACCAGATTCAGTTAGATAAAACCAATCTATCACAAACAAGCTTGGTCAAAGATCGCAATGGGGAAATCGTTTTAGAATGGTATAGCACGGTAAATCGGAGCATCTTACCATCTGAGGACATTCCGGAGCTATTGCGTGAGGTGTTTGTTCTATCAGAGGATCAGCATTTTTATGAGCATATTGGCTTTGACTTAACAGCCATGGGCCGTGCCCTTACGATCAATATTCAGTCAAACGGGATTGAGCAGGGAGCAAGTACGATTACACAGCAACTCGCTCGAAATTTATATTTAACTCATGAGCAATCCTACAATCGAAAGCTTAGTGAAATTCTTTACGCCTACAAGCTAGAGAAAACTTACTCAAAAAAGGAAATCATAGATTTATATATTAATTCTATTTATTTTCAAAATGGGGCCTACGGAATTGAAGCGGCGGCTACGCATTACTTTAGCCGTGGAACACTAGAACTCACAAAAGCAGAGTTGCTTTTTCTCGCTGCTGTTCCGAACAATCCGACTTATTATGATCCATTAACACATTTCGATCGTACAAAAGCGCGTCAAGAACGTCTCATCGATTTATTAGTGAAAAAAGACAAGCTGACCGCTTCAGAAGCAACAGAAATTAAAAATTCACCTATCAATCTAACTGTGCATGAACGAGTTGATCAAGCACCAGATTACATGAACTATGTTCAAAATGAATTATCACAGTTAATTGCCCTTTCCGAAGGATTAACTGACGAGGAACAAATTAACAATCGGGTAAAAGAAGTGCTAGCTTCCGGAATTAGTATTGAAACGTCATTAGACCAAAGTCTACAAAATCGAGCAAAAACAGCGGTTAGTGATAACCTACCATTTATTGACGTGGAAGGATCTGTCGCCGTCATTGACCATACGAATGCACAGATCCTCGCACTTGTTGGAGGAAAAAACTATCAAAAGGGTGAATTCAATCGATCATTCCAAGCTTATCGTCAGCCTGGTTCATCAATTAAACCATTACTCGTTTACGCTCCTTATTTACAAGAGACACAATCCTCTTTATCTAAAACAGTAAATGCAGGAGAGCTTTGCATTGGTAACTATTGCCCTGAAAACTACGGTGGAAAAGTATATGGAAATGTAACGCTTGAACGTGCGTTTGCCAACTCATACAATACACCTGCTGTAAGACTGTTAAACGAAATTGGTGTAGAAACGGGCTTTCGATATCTTACATCCTTCCCTTTTAAGAAATTAGTAGCAGAGGATCATGTATTACCAGCTGCCGTTGGTGGTTTTACGTACGGAATGTCACCATTAGAGCTAACAGGAGCTTACACTTCCTTTTATGATGGAGGGTACCAACAGCCTCGTGCGATTCGTAAGGTAACCGACTTACAAGGAAACGTTCTTTACGAGTGGAAGGAAGAGAAAAAACAAGTCTGGTCAGCTGAAACCGTCAACCGCATGCGCAGTCTGTTATCTGAAACGATTTCCTCTGGAACCGCCCGTAAAGCCCACATATCACGAGCAACATACCAAGGCGGAAAAACAGGAACAACAAATAATTACCAAGACTACTGGTTTGTTGGTTTAACAGATACGCTAACGGTTGGGGTTTGGGTCGGAAGAGACATGCCATCCAGCATTGAAAATATTGAGCAATACTCTCCACATCTTTATATATGGAAAGCGATTATGTCGCAGTAACAAAAATCCCGGATAAGCTCCTTCAAATGGGTTTACATGACAAAAATAAGCGGAGATTTTTCGGTTAAACTCCAGATTAGAGCTGATTCAGAGGAAATAAGGGGAGGTTTTCCGGTTAAGCAAACCAAAATAGCCCATTTTAACGTTTTTCGAGTTAATAGACGGAATCCTTCCGTCTATTTTGACTATTTTCAGTGTAATTTTCTATTTAAGTGGAAATTCTCCTCTTATTTTTTAAAACCCGCTTTAGCAGCATGCATCTCACAAGAAACCCCGGATGACTTTCTTCATCCGGGGTTCTTTATACTGGTAAACTAGCAACAATGCTGTTGTAAACTTTTAACGCAATAAATACGACACCTAACACGAGCGTTGACCAGGTTAGCACCTGAAAGAAAATCAGCCCAATAATACCAGACAGCGAAAGCTTCGAGCTTACCTTATACACAAAAAACACAAAATAGCTTATCGTTGTTACAACAAAAACGAAAGCCAGTATCGTTACATGGGCAGAGCCTAAAAGAGATAGTACTGAGCCAGAAAAATAAATAATCGCCCCCGCACGGACATCCTTTAAGCTTTCCCCATTAAAATCCTTCGAGAAGAAAAGCAAAGAAAGCTGATTGATGGTATCTGCAATTAACTTTAATGCCGCAAAAACCATAAAAAAGACAACCATCAATAAGATAAGTAACGCCAGCTTAATTCCACTTCTAGAAAAGAATTCTAGCATTCCTACATAAATGCCGGTAGCATTTAAAAATTTAAAAAGATGCACCTCAACTAGCATCGCAAAGGACAAGCTAAATAATAAAATTGATACCAAAGGAAAGTAACTAGTTAAATACGTATTTTTCATTGAATTCTCCACATATGATTTTGTCTTCCATTATTATGAAAGATAGGAGAACAGATTACAAGTCTTTATGGCCTTTCAATTCTTACATACTCTCTTGCCTTAAACATACGATACTTCTTTTTCTGAATATCTAGTCCTGGGTCAGTGGTATAGATTTGCACCACTTCACCCTCCTCATCAGGACTATAAAATTCACGCTTATCTTTTTTATCTAATGCCCATGCTAAGGACACTAAGAGGAGAAAAATGGACAAAGATGCTAGTATTTTCTTTTTCATCCTCACACCTCACTTTAAAATTATTTTGAGGATAAAAGTCTGATTTTATTCAAAAAAAATAAAAAAATTTTCACCATTTGATCTGCGTTTCTACCTATTTATTAGTTTTGCTTCAAGTAAGGGATGTTGTGCGCTTGAGGCATGCAAGGTCTGTTTTTTTACGTTATACTTTTTTATATGGCTGTTTCCGTAAAAGAAAGAGGAAGCATGTTCGGAGAAAATTATGGAAATAGTAATAGGCAGTATTACTTTCATAAAACAGTTATTACTTACATATAAAGAGGGGGTTTTGTTTTGTCTTTGCTACACTTGGCCATTGTTTCACCTCTATTGCTTGCGGTCATCATACCTACCTTTTCCAAAAGCATTAGACAGATTCATACGGGGTGGTTTGTACTACCCTTACCAGTTGTATTATTTATCTATTTTCTTTCGTTTATCGGTACCACTTCGCACCAAGGTACGGTATATGAAAGCTTCGAGTGGATTCCTTCTCTTGGCATTAATTTTGCTGCTAAAGTAGATGGACTTGGACTGCTCTTTGCCTTGCTTATTTCAGGAATTGGGGCTTTAGTTGTTCTTTATTCGATCTATTATTTAGCAAAGGATAAGGAACAGCTCGGCAGCTTCTATGTGTATCTTCTTTTATTTATGGGAGCTATGCTTGGTGTGGTCTTATCCGATAATTTAATCGTTATGTACGGTTTTTGGGAGCTCACTAGTATTTCTTCCTTTTTACTTATCGGTTACTGGTATCACCGTGAAAAGTCGAGATATGGTGCACAAAAGTCTATGTTAATCACCGTTTTCGGTGGACTTGCCATGCTAGGAGGCATCATCCTCCTATACCTCATGACAGGAACCTTTAGCATTTCAGAAATTGTTGCGCAATCGGACGTTGTGTTAGATCACAACTTGCTTATTCCAGCCATACTCTGCTTTTTACTTGGTGCTTTTACTAAATCAGCTCAGTTTCCATTCCATATTTGGCTACCTGATGCAATGGAAGCACCAACGCCTGTTAGTGCCTATCTTCATTCGGCTACCATGGTTAAGGCGGGTATTTATCTTGTTGCTAGAATGAGTCCTGTGTTTGCTGAATCACCTGTTTGGCTCTGGCTTGTTGCAGGGTTCGGTATTGTCACATTGTTCTGGGGTTCTTTTTCAGCTGTCAAACAGACAGATTTAAAGAGCATACTTGCCTTCTCTACCGTAAGCCAATTAGGTTTGATTATGTCTTTATTAGGTGTTGGTGCTGCTGCTCTACACTATGATGGAATAGACGATAATGTGTTTACCGTGGCAACAACAGCCGCTGTTTTCCACTTAATTAATCATGCTACCTTCAAAGGAAGCTTGTTCATGGTTGTAGGAATTGTTGATCATGAAACGGGAACACGTGATATTCGGAAGCTTGGCGGATTGATGCATTTGATGCCAATTACCTTTACGCTGGCAATTATCGGTGCGTTTTCTATGGCTGGCTTGCCACCATTTAACGGATTTTTAAGTAAAGAAATGTTCTTTACCGGCATGGTGAATATTTTAAAATTGGACCTTTTCTCTTTAAGCACTTGGGGATTATTATTTCCTGTCCTCGCTTGGATCGCCAGTGTATTTACGTTCATATATAGCATGAAGCTCGTCTTTAGAACGTTTACTGGCAAATACAAACCGGAAGGATTAAAGAAGAAGCCGCATGAGGCACCACTTGGGATGCTCATTTCACCAGTTGTACTCGGCTCTTTAGTCATCATTTTTGGATTATTTCCGAATATCCTTTCGCATAATTTAATTTCACCGGCGATGGCTTCTATCTTACCTAGCCTGCTTTCTCCAGGAGATATTTTTGACGTTCATATCTATTTCTGGCATGGACCAACCATCGAATTATTTATGACCATTGGGGTTGTGGTTCTGGGGATCATTCTGTATTTGACGTTACCGAAATGGGAAAGAACCTATGACTTACTTCCTGAAAAATTAACCTTAAACAAGCTGTATGACAAGGGACTAGAAGCGATTCAGTCTGGGTCGTTTAAGCTGACCAGATTTTATATGAATGGCTATATCCGGACGTACTTGGTTTATATTTTCGCCTTTTTCATTCTGATTTTAGGCTACACACTTTATAAGAAAGACGCGTTTGTGATCGATACCGCAAATGTATCTAGCATTGGCTTTTATGAGCTGGTTCTTTCCTTGCTTATCGTCGTAGCCACCATTACCATTTTGTTTGCTAAATCAAGACTCACCTCTATTATTTTACTTGGAGCAGTTGGGTATACGGTTGCCCTTTTCTTTGTCGTTTTCCGTGCGCCTGATTTAGCACTTACTCAGCTGGTGATTGAAACGGTGTCAGTCGCACTGTTTCTACTTTGTTTCTATCATTTACCGAAATTCAAAAAGGAAGAATCAAAAATTCCTTTTAAACTTACAAATGCTATTATTTCTATCGGAGTGGGTGCGATTGTCACAGCCATCGCCCTTTCCGCCAATAGTACAAAGCTTTTTGACTCTATCTCTCAATTTTACGTAGACAATACGTATATCCGAGCTGCAGGAAAAAATATGGTTAACGTCATTCTCGTTGACTTCCGTGGCTTTGATACACTATTTGAAATTTGTGTACTTGCGATTGCCTCACTTGGTATTTTTGCAATGATTAAACTACGTCTAACAAGGGGGAAAGAAGGATGAGAACGAATGACCTCATTCTACAAACCGTAACAAAAGTGATTTTGTTCATCATTCTCCTCTTCTCTATTCATCTTTTCTTTGCTGGACATTATTATCCGGGTGGAGGATTCATTGGAGGATTGATGACCGCAGGGGCTCTAGTACTCTTGCTCCTAGCGTTTGATATGAAGACGGTAGCTAATATATTACCCGTCAACTACCGTATTATGACAGCAATTGGGCTTCTTTTTTCCATTGGAACTGGAGCTGGTGCATTGCTGTTTAATGTTCCATTTTTAACTCATGCATTTAGTGATGTCTACTTGCCTCTCCTTGGCAAAACATCTTTGCATACAGCAGTGTTGTTTGATATCGGTGTGTATCTTGTCGTTATCGGTGTCACAATGACCATTATTCAAACAATAGGGGAGGACGAATAATGGAAATCGTTATGGCGTTTGTAGTTGGTATTATTTTTATGGCAGCCACTTATTTAATGCTTTCTAAAAGTTTACTTCGAATTATTATCGGAACGGGACTATTAAGTCATGGCACACATTTATTGGTTTTAACGATGGGAGGCCTAAAGAATGGTGCTGCTCCCTTACTTGGAGAACATGCTGCCCAGTACAATGATCCATTGCCTCAGGCATTAATATTAACGGCTATCGTTATTGCCTTTGGTGTTACTTCCTTTTTTCTAGTATTAGCTTATCGTGCGTACCAGGAGCTAGGAACGGACAACATGGATCGCTTGAGAGGGACGAAGATCAATGAATAATTTGCTTTTATTACCTATACTGATTCCGCTTTTAACAGCGGTTATACTAATCTTTCTGAATCGCTTTACGATCGCCTCTAGGTGGGTGTCGGCTCTATCACTATTATCCACCGTATTTGTGTCGGTTCTCCTTTTTCAAAAGGTACGAGCAGATGGAATTCAAACATTGAACTTAGGAAACTGGGAAGCACCTTTTGGGATTACGTTAGTATCTGATATGCTATCTGCCCTTCTTGTTTTGACAACAAGTGTGATTGCATTCGCTTGTTGTCTCTATTCCTTCCGAGCAATTGGAGAGGAAAGAGAAAAGTTCTACTATTATTCTATTTTGCAATTCCTAATTGTCGGGATTAATGGTGCATTTACAACAGGAGATATTTTCAACCTTTTCGTCTTCTTTGAAGTGATGCTAATGAGCTCCTATGTGCTATTGGTCTTGGGGGGAACAAAGGCGCAGCTTCGCGAATCGGTGAAATATATATTAGTGAATATTATCTCTTCTTCGTTGTTTGTTATTACCGTTGCTTACCTATATTCAGTGGTTGGAACGCTAAATATGGCACATATCTCCACAAGAATTGCAGAAGTGGGACAGCCTGGTATTTTAACAGTCATTGCCGTGTTATTTTTAATCGTTTTCGGCTTAAAAGGAGCCATTTTCCCTCTTTATTTCTGGCTACCTGGTTCGTATTACGCTCCTCCTGCACCTGTTTTGGCGTTGTTCGGTGCCCTTTTAACCAAGGTTGGGGTCTACTCTATCATGAGGACGTATACACTCTTTTTCCCTCATGACCCTGGCTATACTCATGAGCTGTTAGGGGTACTTGCCGTCATTACGATAATTGTCGGCATTATAGGAGCCTTAGCGTACTGGGATATTAAAAAGATTATTATATATAACATTATCGTTGCCGTTGGTGTAATTTTGTTTGGGGTTTCGGTAAATACAACCGAATCTTTGACAGGTGCGATTTTTTATTTAATTCATGACATGCTGATAAAAGCCGCATTATTCCTGCTTGTTGGAGTCGTTATTGCGATCACAGGAACAAGCAACTTAAAGAAAATCAGTGGATTGATTAAAAATTATCCATTACTAGGATGGATGTTCTTACTATCTGCCCTTGCTTTAGCTGGAATTCCCCCGCTCAGTGGCTTTGTCGGTAAGCTGTTGATCATTAAGAGTGGTTTTGGCGCAGAAGCCTATTGGGGTGCTGGAATTGTGTTAATGTCGAGTCTCCTTGTTCTATTTTCTGTTATGAAAATTTTCATTAATGGATTTTGGGGCATTCATCGCACTTACGAAAAGGAAGAAAAAGCTCCTGTTAGCTGGTTGCTTATCTCTCCCGCTATTTTAGTGATTATTTCTGTGTTGTATGGAGTTGGAGCGGAGCTTGTTTACCCGTATATTTTAGAAGCTGCGGAAACATTGGCTAATCCTTCCACCTACATCAATGCCGTCATGAAGGAGTGATAACCATGGCATTTCAAATTTTATTAAATGTTTTTCTAGCTCTTGTCTGGATGTTTTTAAAGGTCTCAAATGAACCGATCGATTTCTTTGTTGGCTACTTTTTCGGGTTATTGCTCGTCTTTACGTTTCGACGTTTTTTCCCTTCCCGCTTTTACTTATTAAGAGTAGTAGCGGTGGTCAATCTGATTGCCATTTTTATAAAAGAGCTTCTTCTTTCAAATATTGCTGTTTTAAAGGTAATCATTAAACCCAAGCTTGATATTCAGCCAGGAATTTTCGCTCTTCCTACGGAATTAAAAAATGATTGGGAAATCACTTTGTTAGCCAATCTGATTACATTAACACCCGGGACATTAGTGGTGGATATTTCAGATGATAATCGAACTCTTTATATCCATGCAATGGACGCTTCAGATGTGGAGGCTGCCATTTCTAGTATCAAAAATACATTTGAAAAAGCCATCATGGAGGTGAGCAGGTAGTGTTACAGTGGGTCATAACCATTTCTTTAGTTTGTATTACCCTATCCATGCTTGCTATGGTGTACCGGGTCATTAAAGGTCCTACAACACCAGACCGGGTGGTTGCACTTGATGCTCTAGGAATCTGCTTAGTTGCCATCATTGCACTTGTTTCCATCATGTTAAAATCGAATGCTTTCCTAGAGGTTATCTTGTTGATCGGAATATTAGCCTTTATTGGGACAGTTGCTTTCTCCAAGTATTTAGAAAAGGGGGTCATCCTTGAACGTGATCGAAATAGTTAAGGTTATTATCGGGATATTCATCGCACTTGGAGCACTCCTAACCGTTGTTACAGCTGTCGGTCTTATCCGATTGCCAGATGTGTATACACGCACACATGCTGCGTCTAAAGCCGCTACATTAGGAGTTATGTTTGTTTTAGCAGGTACCTTTCTCTACTTCTATCTATTAGAGGGCCATATGAATTCTCGACTGATTCTTGGAATTGTGTTTATTTTTATGACCTCGCCAGTGGCGGGCCATCTGATCGCTAGAGCTGCGTACAATACAAATGGGAAGCTTTGGGAAAACAGTGTTCAGGACGATTTAGCTACAGTAAAAAAAGAACGTGCTAGGGAATAGTAAAAAATCCATGTGTGAACTTCACACATGGATTTTTTTATCTTTTTTCGATAACAGCTATTGTACAGCGTGAGACACTTATAAGCTGGTCTTGTTCGTCTGTTATTTTAATATCCCACACCATGGTTGTTCGACCTTGATGAAGTACCGTTCCAGTAGCGGTAACGATACCTTCTCTCTTACCTTTGATATGATTGGCATTAATCTCTAAGCCAACAACAACTTCCTTTTCCTTATTAACCAATTCGTACGCACCGATTGAAGCAACACTTTCTGCCAGTGCAACAGAAGCACCGCCGTGGAGAAGGCCGAACGGTTGGCGTGTGCGGTCATCTACAGGCATCGTAGCGACGACTCTTCCTTTTTCAATCTGTTTAAATTCAATTCCTAGCGTTTGAATTAATGAGTTTCCCATCATAGAGTGGAAGACCTCCTAAGCTTTTTTATTTTTTTTCGATTGATTACTTTTAATAAAAGAAACACACATACAAAAACGATACTTCCCATGAAGAGTAATTCGGTTTCATACTCGACGAGAATCTCCTTCTGATCACCAAACCAATATCCTATTGAAAAAACGATACTCAGCCAAATAAAAGCCCCACTATAGGCAAACAGAGCAAAAACTTTATAGGACAGTTTGCTTAGTCCATAAATAAATGGGACAAAGTTTCGTAATCCAGGGATAAAGTAACTAAACAGAAGGGAAAAAGCATGGTACTTCTCAATGGATTGGAAGGAACGGTCAATGGTTCGAGCGATCCGTTTGCTTTTTTGAAAGAATGGAAGGAGTCTAACACCTATGTACTTTCCTGCGAGGTAGCTTGTCGTTAGTGCAGCGACTATTCCTAGATACGTAGAAAGAAAGATGCATACTGGATTTAAGGTACCTAGGGATGCCGCTAACCCCACCGTCATGGCTATGATTTCATTAGGTACTGGCATGCCTACAACTCCAAACCAAAGCCAAAGGAACAGCCCTATATATCCATTTTCCTCAATTAAATCAAGAATAAAATCTAACTCCATTCTTTCACCTCCCAAAACCACTTTAACAACATTAGTAACTAAGTAAATTCATTATAGCAAAATATAGAACCAACTAGGTTATTTTAACATTTTTGTAATGTTATCATTAGACATTCTTTCGGACGCATATATTATGTTGGAAATCTACCCTATTTTCTTATAAAGGATGTGAAATGGTTGTACTGCTACGATCCTAGAAGCTTTCCATACTATGCCTTACCCTTTCAAGCCTATCCACACTATTCGCTCTATTACTCCGTAGGTACACGTCAGTCACCTTTCTATTACCAACCTTATTACCTCAGGCCTTTTCAAGAGGTAAATCCACAGGTATTTATGACTTCAGCTAAATATATGCAATCACTGATGAAAGATGCAAGTATGCTTCTTGAAAGAATGGCCGATTCAAAGGAGTTTGCCAAACAGCTTATGAGTAACGCACAAGAATCAAAGCAGAAGCTTGTCGAGGATCAAATCAAGCATACGGGAATTCAGAACATCCCCGTTGTGAGCTATACACCTGATGGGTTAAAACTAGTCTTCAGCAGAGATATAGATACAATGAATTGTTGCAACTTGACTCTTACAGTCAGGTGGATGTAAGGGTGTTTGCACCATAAAAAGGTTGAAATCATTCATTGTGATTTCAACCTTTTCGTCGTGATTTTAGTTTTCTAACATAATTTATTTTTAGTAGTATGGGTATCCGTATCCGTATCCATAGCCATATACTGGTGGATAGTATGGGCATGGATATGGGTAGAATGGCCTTGGCCGAAAAAACGCGGTACCTAGCAACCCCCCAGCAAAACCACCTAATAAACTAGCCGCAAACGGTGCGCCAAAGAAGAATCTATTATCTCCACGATGATACGGTCCAACGTAATGATGTTGCATTCGTATACCTCCTTTTCGTGTCTGTACTTCCCTACACTACTTCATATGCAACAAACACCTAGTTGGGATAGGCAAATGTCCATCATATGGAAATATATCCTAAAAACATAAGCTACTTTATACAAAAAAAACGTGAATTCCATAAGAATTCACGCCTGTACCCTTTTACTCCTGACCTAATACTCCAGCTGTTTGGTCACATGATTGTAGGGCTGAGTTTACTTGTTGCAAAGTTTGCTCGATGCGGTCACGGTTCGATCCTTTTTCCACTGTATTTAATGCATTTTGTAAGCAATCCTTTGCTTCTGATAAAGCACTTACTGAATCTTGAACATATCCTCTAGCATTTTTCTGCAAAAAAACCTCCTTAAATATGGTACGGAGATATTATTTACCGTTTGCAGTAGAATATGCTTTTCCAACCCTCAAAGTATTGACATTTTCTTGACCGTTGAAAAATAAGGCAAAGGCAAATATCTATTTTTTGGCACCTTCCCTTAATGCCTGTCTATAATATATAGTGATATTTTTTGTACTTTTAAAAAAGGGAGCTGAGATCATTGCGCAGCGAACAGCTTGATGATTTATATAGCCAAATTAAATTGACTGGATCAAAAGCGGAGACTTTAGTAAACGAATGGATAAAAAACCGAGTAAATAAAGAGGACATCGTCGGACTACTAGGCAGAAGAACTCAATGGTATGGGAAACTGATTAAAGAAATTCAAGACGCTGTGGAAACGGCCTCGGTTCCATTGAACATTCCTACCAAAAGAGATGTGGCAAGTGTGGCAAAACTGACGATTCAAAACGAAGATCGGCTCGAGGATATTCAGCAAAGATTAACACAAATAGAAACAACTCTACAGCGTTTAGAAGCTGCAATAGGCACAACCCCTTCATCTTCTAAAAAAGCGCCCTTACAAAAAGCAAGCAGAAGACCTCTTGACCGCAAAGAACGAGCAAAGCTTGTTCAAGAAAACCTTGCTAGGCTCTCAGATGCTTTATTAAATCAGTCAAAGCTTGGTGAGTAATATGGAAGCAGAACGATTTTCCCTAGAGAAAACTCGATGGAGTTCACTGTTCCGTGCGTTTACCGACGGAGCTTCCATCACAGCATCCACACATAGACAAGCACTCTGGAAAAGAAACAAAGCCACATTATGGTACTACCCTGCCCCAGTAAAAAAATATCATACACCTCTATATTTAGTCTACTCCTTAGTGAATCAGCCCACGATATTAGATTTAATGCCAAATACAAGTTTAATCGGTGCTCTTACAAAGGCTGGCTATGAGGTGTATTTAATCGACTTCGGTATTCCAAGATACGAGGATCGCGACATGACCATTGATGATTATGTTCTCAAGTATATTCAACCAGGTGCAAGACACGCATTGAAACACTCTAATAGCAATAGCATTAGTGTCATGGGATTTTGCCTTGGAGGAACACTCGCTGCTATTTACGCAGCTATGGCCAAGGAACCAATCGAGAATCTTATTCTCTTTGTTACTCCTGTCGACTTTTCGTATTTTCCAAAGTTTGATCTGCTGCACCAAGCGATCAAGGATGAAAGAATCGACCTATCACCTCTTACTGATGCGCTAGGAATAATTCCAGCAGCCTTTATCAATTACGGAGTTCGCCTGATCACTTCCCCTGTTTATATTTCTCCGTATTTATCGTTATTAGAAAAAGGTCATAACCAGGAATATGCACATAAATGGTCACTATTCAATAAATGGACAAAGGAGCATATCGCCTTTCCAGGTGCCGCTCTTAAGCAAATCGTGAATGACTTAATCATTCACAATAAGTTAATGACAGGAAAGTTTAAAATTGGAGGAGAACCAGCTCGATTGCAACAAATATCTGCTAACCTTTTAGTCATTGCATCAACAAATGATGAACTTGTACCACTAGAGCAAGCTTTGCCTATGATCACATTATCAGGCAGCAAAGATAAGGAGCTCATTCAATTGCCAAATGGACATACCGGTATAGCATCCGGAGCAGGTTTACCCACCAATCTTTTTCATTGGCTATCTAGCCGTTCTCATCCAGTACACATAGAAAGCGAGGAGTTAATTTAAATTGGAAATTGGAATGTATGAAGGAGTTTATGAATATTTAGGATTTGCTTATATTGTATTCCAATTGTTTTTTGAAAGAGGATACGATGTATTTTATTTCGACTTTTTCGACTAATAGGAAAAGGCCCCCAAATGGAGGCCTTTCACTTTTATAGAATAAATACAACAAAAATAATCGTTGCCAAAACAATTCGATAAATGGCAAATGGAATTAATTGAACTTTATTGATTAACGCCAGGAAAAAACGAATGCTGATAAGCGCAAACACAAACGCACTAATAAAGCCTGCAATAAAGAATGGCAGTGCATCCATAGTGAAGTATTCCCAGCTATTTAATAGAGAAATCATACTTGCACCAGCCATGATCGGAACAGCCATAATGAATGTAAAATCAGCTGCTGCACGGTGACTTAATCCTAAAATGACTCCACCAGACATCGTCGAGCCTGAGCGAGAAAATCCTGGCCATAGTGCGATACATTGGAATAAACCAATAATAATGGCTTGCTTGTACGTAATCTGATCGACCGTTTCCACCTTTGGCTTTTTATCCTTTGGCATTAGATCGGCAATAATCATGAGAACCGCACCAGCAACAAGTCCGATTAATACCGTTTCGGTTGTAAAAAGATGCTCATCAATATAGTCATCAAATAACACACCTAGAATACCTGCTGGAAGAAGACCGACGATAACTTGAGAAAGTCTTAGCTTTTTCCCACCATACTCTTGTTTAGCTTTTCTTGATGAAAGCCCCAATAACTGAATAAAACGGTCTTTGAACACAATGACAACTGCCAAAATGGAACCAAGCTGAATAACAACCTTGAACGTGTTTGCCACTTCACTACCAAACAATTCTTTTGATTTAAAAAGCATATCATCCACAATAATCATATGACCGGTTGAGGAAACTGGAGCAAATTCCGTTAACCCTTCTACAAGGCCTAAAATAATCGCAACAAATATATCCCATACATTCATCAATTACATACCTCTGTTTCTATTAATGTGTTCCATGTATAAACTCTTACTTTTTATAAAAAATTCTTCTTCCGAAAAAGATAAGTACCGCTAAAATCGCAATCGCACCTACTGCATATATAATATCGGAGTACACTTCAGTGTAACTTAAAATCTGCGTCCAATTTTCTCCGAGCTTTGCACCAATAACAATTAGAAGTGTGTTCCAAATCGCTGTTCCTAACAGTGTGAACAGTAGGAACAATGGCATTTTCATATTAGACATCCCGGCAGGAACAGAAATAAGACTTCTTAATAACGGAACCATTCGGCAGAAGAATACTGTCCAAATTCCGTAACGGTCAAACCACGCATCCGCTTTGTATACATCTGCTCTTTTTAGTTGAAGATATTTACCCCAACGATCCACAATTTTTTCCAAACGTTCAACATCCAAAATCGTACCAATATAGTATAAAATCGTTCCACCAACCACTGATCCGGCCGTTGACGCAACAATCATCATCGCTACCGACAATTCAGTTTTGGTTGTCATAAATCCGCTAAACGGTAAAACAAGTTCAGATGGAATGGGTGGGAACACATTTTCTATGACAATAATTAAAAATACACCAAGATACCCATAGTTCTCAATAATATTAAAAATCCATTCTTCCATAATATCCTCCTTGCCAAACAGCCCTTTTCAAATCAATCAGTTCTGTCTTCAACTTCATAATTGTAATCATTTGTGCAATGCCCTGTCTACCTTCTTTTTAAAATATGGTTGAATTTCCCTCTTCTAATCCCAAGTAAAACGTTCTTCCTTCCATGGGTTCCCATAGTTGTGATAGCCATTTTTCTCCCAAAAACCCGGTTTATCATTTTTGGAAAACTCGATGGCCCGAAGCCATTTGGCACTTTTCCAAAAATACAAATGTGGGATCACCGCGCGAAGCGGATATCCATGCTCAGCTGTCAGAGGCACTCCATTAAAGCTGTGTGCGAGCAGACTTGTCTCTTTTGCAAAGTCTTCAAAAGGAATATTAGCTGACCAGCCTTCTTCCGCATGAAAAATGACATGTTCCACACCCTCTAACAATTCGACGGTATTCAGCACAGCACGCGTACTTATTCCACTCCAAGTAGTATCAAGCTTCGACCACCCTGTCACACAGTGAATATCGTTTTGATATTCGGTTTGTGGCAGGGTCATGAGTTCAGAAAAAGTGAAAATTGCTTCGTTTTTTACTTCACCAAAAAGACGGAGAGTCCATTCATTTAAGTTTTTATAATATGGAACATTCCCGTGATGCAACACAGGAAAAGTGGTGGTTACATTTTGATTAGGAGGAACACGATCATTCGTCTTCTTGCTTATTTTTCCAAAATACATACAAGCACTCCCCTATTGTTAATATGTAAGAGCCTATCAAAAAATGCAGCCTTCATAAAGAAAGCTGCACTTTCATCTATTATAATACCATAGCGGCAATCCAACCGAAAATGACAAGTGGGATATTGTAATGAACAAAGGTTGGCACACATGTATCCCAAATATGATTATGCTGACCATCTGCATTCAATCCTGCTGTAGGACCGAGTGTACTATCAGAAGCTGGAGAGCCAGCATCCCCTAGCGCTGCGGCTGTCCCTACTAATGCGATCGTAGCCATCGGACTAAAGCCTAGTTCCATACAAAGTGGCACGAAAATGGTAGCAATGATAGGGATGGTAGAAAATGAAGAACCAATTCCCATAGTAACTAGCAAACCTACTACTAGCATCAATAAAGCAGCCAGCCCCTGGTTTCCACCAATCACATTCGCAGACTGTTGAACAAGTTCATCCACAGCTCCCGTGGCTTTTAATACTTCGGCAAATCCAAAGGCCGATAACATCACAAATCCGATAAAGGCCATCATTTTCATTCCATCTGTTAAAAGCTCGTCCGCCTCACGCCATTTCACGGAACCGCTCAAGTAGATAATGATGATTCCTGTAAGAGCACCAATAATCATAGAATCGAGGAGAATTTGCACGATCAATGCACCAATGATAGCTAGAACGGCAAAAATAATGGCAAACTTACTTTGTTCCTGCTTTTCAACTTTAATTAAATCATGTGTTTCATAGTTTCTTCCTTTACGGTAAGAAAAGAAAATAGCAATTAATAATCCTACTAAAAGACCCGCTGTCGGAATGAGCATGGCTGTCGGAATATCAGTAGGGTCAATGGTTAATCCACTATCAGACATATTAGTAGCTAGTATATCGTGAAAAATTTTACCAAAACCTGCTGGTAAAAGGATATAAGGGGCTGTTAACCCAAATGTTAATACAGACGCTATTAATCTTCTATCTATTTTCAACTCATTCATCACGTTTAATAGAGGTGGAATTAGAATGGGAATAAACGCAATATGGATGGGAATTAGATTTTGCGAGAAGCAGGCCATTAATAAAATAGCAAATACGATCAACGCTTTTGAATAAATCTTAGCTTTGGAATCCCCATTCTTTTGAACCATTTTTAAGACGGCATCGACCAATACATTCGGTAGACCAGTCTTTGAGATGGCAATCGCAAAGCCACCTAATAAAGCGTAACTTAAGGCAACCTCCGCACTTCCTCCTAATCCTCCAGAGAAAATTTCAATTGTTTCTTCGATCGATAATCCTCCGGTTAGTCCACCGACAATCGCTCCGATAATGAGGGATAACACGACATTTACGCGAAATAAGCTTAATAGTAGCATAACAAGCACGGCAAGGATGACTGCATTCATGTTGTTTATGTGCTCCTTTCTATATTCAATACTTTAGTTTGGTAAATTGGTAGAGTGATAAAACACAAGAATTAAAATAGCATAGAATTTTATAGCCTGTCAAGGAAATAAAAAACTCTATGGACGTTTACTTGAATTAGAACTAACCTTGTTTCACTAAGTTTGAAAAATAAAAGGAGAAATTCCGTTTATTCCGGGAAATACCGACATTTCCCGGAAAACAAGCGGAGTTTTTCCGCTTATATGAACCAATTCTTTAGATTTAGGTATAAATAAAGAAGTTAATCGGAAAATTTCCGCTTATATCTGCTTCTTGAGCCCCTACTATGCACATTAACCGGAATTTCTCCGCCTATAAAGCCTTGATTTTCAACAAAAAAATGCAGTCCAATTCAGTTGTGAATTGGACTGCTACCCACTATTTAATTGCTTCAAATCGCTCGACAAAAAGGGCGAGTGTTCTTGTCATGACACCGGTTGCTCCGTCTGGGCCTAAGTCGGATGCTTTAGAAGTGGTAGCTGTTCCTGCAATATCTAAATGTACCCATGGAGTATTTTCGGCAAACTCACCGACAAAGGCTCCGCCCATGATCGCATGACCTTCTCGGCCAGGTGAATTGTTCAGATCAGCAATTTTACTATTTCTTACTCGTTCTTTATCCTTTTCAAAAAGAGGAAGTCGCCACATAGGTTCACCCGCTTCGGAAGAGGCTTCAAGTACTTGCTCAAATAATCCTTCATGATTTGTTATTGCACCAGTTGTATCTGTACCAAGCGCGATGATCACTCCACCAGTAAGAGTTGCTACGTCAACCAAATACTGTGCTCCATGGAACTTGGCATAGGTGACAGCATCTGCCAATACTAATCTGCCTTCAGCATCCGTATTTAATACTTCAATCGTTTTTCCACTCATAGACGTAATCACATCGTCTGGCTTAAAGGCAGTACCACTAATCATGTTATCTGTCGAAGGAATGACAGCAACGACATTTTGCTCAGGACGTAATTCACCGATGATTTCCATTGCTCCAAGGACCGCCGCGGCACCACCCATATCGGTTTTCATCCCAACAATGCCATCCTTTGGCTTGATCGAGTATCCGCCCGTATCAAAGGTAATCCCCTTTCCAACTAAACCGATTACATCTGTCCATTCCTCTTTCCCCTGATACTTCAGAACAATCATTTTTGGCGGCTCGATTGAACCTTGGTTAACGGCTAACATCGCACCCATACCAAGCTTTAGCATATCTTCCTTTTCAAGAATTTCTATTTCAAATTCGTATTTTTCACCTAACTCCATTGCGTATTTAGCCATATCGGTAGCCGTCAGCATATTTCCAGGTAAGTTTACTAGTGTACGAGCAGAATTTGTTCCTTTTCCGTATACATATCCTACGGTTAACGCTGCCTGATTGTCTTCTTTTTCTAACTGCTCACTGTACACATGGACATGTTCAATCCTTTTTTCCGGCTCATTCGATTTTTGCTTATAGCCTTTAAACTCATACGTAGCTAAAGCAAGTGCTTCTCCGGCTGCATGAGCCACATCCAACGCGTCTAGTTCTTTCCCAATGAAAGAATCTAAGTGAACAGCTATCTCAACAAGCTTTGCAGATTGAATTTGTTTACACGCTGCTCCAAATGCTTCACGTATAGTAGCAAAAGTAGCATGATTCTCTTTTCCAAGACCAACGATATATAAATTTCTTGCACCAATTTTTCCAAATGTATGTATTTTCGTTATGCTCTTCTTTTTCGCGGATAAATCACCGCTTTTTACTAATTCAGTTAAATAGCATTCGAATTGATTATCTAGCTCTTTTAATTCACCGTCAAACTTTACTGGCTTATCAAATAAGCCTACGACTAGTGCGTCCAACTTCGCGGATAAATCAATTTTATTATGTACGGAAAACATACCGTCACCTCCAACATTTATAAAACTATTATATAAAAAAATATTTCGAATATCTAATTATCTTCTTCTAAAAATAAATAGTACTGGGGTAGGCGTGGGAGTGTCCCTACTTTTTCAAACGGAATTCGATCGATATGTTGTGGTATAATAGTAAGACACTGGTAAATAAATGCATGGAGCTTTTCCACGTCTAAACCCCAGTGTTTGGGACGATACGAGTCTAAATACTCATAAGCCACCTTCATCATCAATCTTGCACCAACAACATTACCGTATTCATAATGATAAATCGCTACACTCATTTGTAATAAGCCTTTTAAAAAATAATTTCCTTTATCAGTCATCCACATTTCTTCCAGTAAATCGTGACATGTATAATAATCACCTTCATTAAAAGAAATAAAAAACTCATAATATTCAGCTGGATAGTGTGACAATGACTTCCCCCCTAAACGGTGCTTCATTTACCACTATCTTAGCAAAGGAAAGTGGGAAAATCATGTGATAAACTAGAAATTTTTGTGGTATGGATTCATGATGGAGAAAAGAGGTATATACTATATGGACTTTTTATTTAACTTCCCATTTATCGCTTCCTTGATTGCCATCTTTTTTGCTCAATTTGTGAAGGTTCCTATTCAGTATCTCGCTACACGGAAGATTGATTGGTCCCTGCTTACAAGTACAGGAGGAATGCCCAGCTCCCATTCTGCTGCTGTAACCGCATTGTCTACCGGTGTCGCTTTCGAAACTGGAATTGACTCCCCTATATTCGCTGTATCAGCTGTGTTTGCAATCATAACCATGTTTGATGCGACAGGTGTGCGCAGGCAAGCGGGAGAACAGGCTATTGTACTAAATCAGCTTGTACATGATTTTCACAAATTTTTAGATGAAGCAAAAGGGTGGCCAAATAAACCTGAACAAGAGAAACGAAAAGAGTTAAAGGAGCTTCTTGGGCACAAACCAATTGAAGTATTCTTTGGAGGAATCACCGGTGTGCTCGTTGCGTTCTTCCTTCGGTTCATCACTTCATAAACAAAATATTTCCACTTAACTTTTTAAGATTGATTGGAAAACTAAAAAGGCAAGTTCCTCCTATGAGAAACTCGCCTTTTTACTTACTTACTTTCTGAACTCGTATATTGCTGACGAAACACTTGTAATGCCTTGTCCTCATTTAAGGCACGAAGGTCTTCTTCTGTCAGCTTACCATCGCCTTTTTCAATCACATACACTTCTATTGTTTTCTTACCCCAGTTGTTGTACACATCTTCAACTGTTTCATAGTAAAGGTCTACTTTATTGCCTTTGATCGCTCCACCTTTATCGGCTACAACTCCGTATCCGTAACCAGGAATAAAGAGAATGGTTCCGATTGGAAAAACATTTAAATCCGCAGCTACTGTTGAAAATAAGTCTCTTGTTACCTTCACACCTGAATATGTAATTCCAAACTCTGGATGCCCAGGATTCTTCCCAGTTGATTCAACACCTGCAGTGTAGCCAGTAGCTGTTACCGTCGCTTTCGGGTATTGTCCCCAATCAAATGCTTCTTCAAGCTTTGGCGGAGCACCGATTACTTCTTCACTTGATGAGATTAATGTTTTTTCACTAGCTATATTATTTAAAAATTTAAATGCCAATCCGATCTTTTTTACGGTGTGATCAATGACAGAATCCTCATCGTCCACTTCGTCACCATAATTTGTATTTGCCAGTAGAGATTCAGCTTTTACACCTGAGATACTTTGAAATGTTGAACCTATAGCTCCCAAAAATAACACCATCAACATGACACGCCTTATAAACAATTTCACTATTTTCATCTTTTGTTCACTCCTCCCAAAAATAGTCATTTCCCATTTCCGAGAGAAGTATTCATATTTTAGTGAATTAGTAGAGTTTGGTATATTTTAACAAGTAGGCATATAAAATAAAAAAACCTCCACTAATGTGAAGGCTAAAACATGCGATATCCCCTGTTTCTTAACATTTTTATCGTTATTCCTGCAAGTATGGCTCCTGCCATTCCACTGCTTAAAATGAGAATGTCTGCAAGTGCTAGATTCATAAATCGGTTTCCCAAGTCTTGAAATGCAGCAGCGCTATTTGTAAAATACTCACTGAAGCTAACTACATCCACAATGAGGATTGAAACGATTGGATAAATGATGGCCATAATCCACGACATTCTTAGTAGCATATTTAAGATGAATCCGATTCCAAAAAATAAAACAAAGAACAAAAGCATGGATATTGGTAGAACAAATATCGTCATTGGCATTTGGTTGTTTCCCCCTTCACACATCAACTTTTAGTGTACTAAAACCAAACGTTTTTCGTCAATAAAATGACCGGAGGAAAGATGGACAAAAAAATACTCCGCATCATACACGGAGGAAGTTTGGTTATTTTGATTCTTTTTGTTTTCCAGTTCCCCCACAGCTTGGGCATGTTTCTGAACCACCAAGTAATAGCTGGAAGTAGCCCTTACCTGAGCAATAAAGACATTCCTTTGTTTCAACCTTCACTGCACTCATTTTCCTCAACCTTTCCAAACGACTGAATTTTCAGATAATATATCATAAAAAAACAAAAAGGGAAAGTAAGAAAATCTACCAAAAACAAATGGTGGAAACGCATACAAGTGTTCTTTTCTCTGTTTTTCATGCTATTTCTAAATATTTTAATATTACAAAAACAATTTGTATGATGTGTATCCGAACTGTTGTCCTGGATCAATGCTATCTACATTCATCCTCTCTTGAGATCTCATCGCTTCAACCATATATGCGAGCATGATGGAAGCTGTATTCTCATCGAGTAACTGGTCTGGAAGGATAAAAGCAGCCTCATACAGCTCATTTTCTTGAATGACAATACTTTCCTCAAGGACTGTTTGCTGCAAAAGAAACATAATCATATTGTCACTAATTTCATGCTTGATGACCCCTGTTCGTACTCCAAGCAACTGGTCCACACGGCAGGTTAAGCCTGTTTCCTCTTTTACCTCCCGAATAACAGCCTCGTCTGCTGTTTCCCCTTCATCTACAAATCCTGCGGGTAAGGACCACTTCCCCTTCAATCCCCCATACTTCTTTTTTACCACAAGCCATTCACCATGTTCATTTATAACCAAACCAGCCACTGCTAGCCAGACCTTTCCTCTTTCCGTTTTCTTCACATTCCACACCCCACTTATACAATAATTATATCACCGATAACAACAAAAAAAGAACAAGCTGTTTTAAGCAGCTTGTTCTTTCTCGTCTATTATAGAACGTTGAATTTACCTTTTTTCAGGACTAGTGAAGGTCCGCCGATCATATATAATGCACGGTTATCAACCATCTTCTTCATGAATGAAGCTGTTCCACCAGTCATCTTTTTACCAAAGGCTACTCCGATTGCATCGTCATGTCCAAGTGAGCACACTGTTCCTTTATTATCGAAAGTAAAGTGACCTAACTCACCTTTGTCACGAATAAGAGCGACAAGATTGCTTGCACAAAGTTCCCCTTGTTGCATCGCAATTTGAGCAGTTGGAGGATATGGACGATTTACCTTCTCATCGATGATTAGTGAGCAATCACCGATAATAAATACGTTGTCGTGTCCTGGAACACGTAGGTCAGGTTGAACCTTTACACGACCTCTCATTGCTTCAAAACCAGAGTTTTCAATGATTGAACTACCGCGAACTCCCGCAGCCCAAACCACTGTTGCAGCCTTAATTTCTTCTACTTCGTCTTCGCCTTTACCAACAACAATTCCATTTTCAGTTGCTTCTTTAATAGCCGTACCGATCATGAATGTTACACCTTTACGCTCTAATTGAGCAGTTGCGTAGCTCACTAGCTCTGGATCAAATCCAGGAAGTACCATTGGAGCTGCCTCAACACAAATTAACTTTACTTTACCGAAATCAATATCGTACTCACGGCAAAGTTCAGGAACACGGTTTGTTAATTCACCCAAGAACTCAATTCCTGTAAATCCTGCACCACCAACAACGATGGTTAATCTTTCATCTTTCTTTTCTTCTTCCATGTTGTACGTAGCGAATTGGTATTCAATATGTTCACGAAGTTGACGTGCAGCATTGATATTAGCAATCGCAAATGCATGCTCTTTCAACCCTTTAATTCCGAACGTTTCTGGCTCTGCACCTAGTGACACAACAAGGTAATCGTACTCTACCTCACCTTTTTCAAGTACCACTTTCTTTTCTTCCGAGTTAATAGAAAGAACCGTACCTAAGATAAACTCCACTTTGTTCGTGTCAATAACATCCGTCACATTGTAACGTACACGGTCATGGTGCAGTGTACCAGCTGATGCTTCATGTAACCATGTTGTTTCATAGTGGTAATCATTTTTATTAATAAGAACGATATCCGCTTCATTTACTCCGACTTGCTTTTGTAATCTTGTTACTGTCATTAATCCACCGTATCCGGCACCTAATACTACGATTTTTGGTTTTCTCAAGACGTTCAAACCCACCTTTTTTATATATAGTTTTTTGTGTTTTTTTTATCTTCCGCTTCTATAAAGGAATTTATTTTATAATAACAACGAAAAGTTTGTGATGTTTTTCACGAAAGAAGACAAGAAAATGTTGAAAAAAAGACACAAAAAGTTAACAATATGTCTACATATCATCATATTCCTTTTCAGTCACTTTTTCAAGCAGAAAATCTAACAAAAATCGATCATATAAATAGTAATTTTTTCTGACAATCCTCTTAATATTAGAGACTTATTCCTGTGGGAGATTGATTATTTAGTCATAACTCTTAGCCATTTTTAATACTTTTGGTAGTATGACATGATAAATCCTACATATAGTTAGGAGGACATAGAATGAAAGAGGACCAGACAGTTTACGACATTACCATTATTGGCGGAGGACCTACTGGACTATTTACTGCCTTCTATGGGGGAATGAGGCACGCTACTGTTAAATTAATTGAAAGCTTGCCCCAGTTAGGTGGACAGTTGTCTGCTTTATACCCTGAAAAATATATTTATGATGTTGCTGGATTTCCAAAGGTCCGAGCACAGCAGTTAGTCAATAATTTAAAGGACCAAATGGCTACCTTTAACCAAAACATTTGCTTGGAGCAATCCGTTGAAAAAATTGAGAAACAAACGAACGGTATCTTTAAACTAACCACCAATAAAGAAGTCCATTTTTCAAAAACAATCATCGTCACCGCCGGCAATGGAGCCTTTCAACCCCGACGGTTAGAGTTAAAAAACTCCTCCCAATACGAAGGAAAAAATTTATACTATTTTATTGATGATCTACGCCAATTTGCTGGTCAAAAGGTGGTTATATTCGGAGGAGGAGATTCAGCGGTTGATTGGGCGTTAATGCTCGAACCAATTGCCGAAAAAGTAACAATTGTTCATCGTCGTGATAAGTTCAGGGCTCACGAGCACAGTGTACAAAACCTTCAACGTTCCAAGGTGGAGATAAAAACTCCCTACATCCCAGCTGATCTGCTTTCGAACAGCAAAGGAGACATTGCTCAAGTCGTATTAAAGAATGTGAATGATAAAACAGAAGAGACCGTTAAAGTAGATGCTGTCATTTGTAACTACGGATTCGTATCCTCCCTTGGCCCTATCAAAGAATGGGGACTTGAGATTTCAAAAAACTCCATCGTTGTGAATTCAAAGATGGAAACCAATATTCCAGGCATTTATGCAGCGGGCGATATCTGTACGTATGAAGGAAAAGTAAAGCTGATTGCCTGCGGCTTTGGTGAAGCACCAACAGCCGTGAACAACGCCAAAACATTTATTGATCCAAAGGCAAAGGCACAGCCGCTTCATAGCTCTTCCATGTTTAAATAGAAAAGCGGAAGCAGCTTGGTCAGGGGCGACAGGCATAAGATGAATCGTGCAGGAAGGCCTGCCTTCTGGAGCGATTTAGCTTATGACCCGAGCCCCTAGCTGCTGAAGCTGGACAGAGAAAAGAAAAAAGTGCAAGGGTGATCCTTGCACTTTTTAGCATTCTTCTGGTGTACCTTGGTTCGTTGCTGTACGGAAAGAGGATCCACATCCACATGAAGCGATGGCATTAGGGTTCTCGATGGTGAAGCCGCCACCCATCAGGGAGTGCTTATAGTCGATAACGGTTCCTACTAACGCAGGAGCACTTTCCTTATCAACTAAGAACGTAATTCCATGTTGAACAAGCTCCGTGTCCCCTTCTTCTACTTCATGAGCAAATCCAAGACCATATGATAGGCCACTGCAGCCGCCACCTTTAATCGATACGCGTAAGTACGCATTTTCCTCTTCGTTTTCTTTCATCATATCTTTTATTTGAAGTGCAGCTGATTCTGTCACAATAATAATATCTTTCATGATCATTCATTCCTCCCTCGAACATCTTACTTTTAGTATATACAGCAATGTCTTTATACTCAACTGAACGGACTTATAAAAATGGAATTGTTTTAGTTCCCTCATCTCACTTGAAACTAAACCTACTTCTTTTTAAATATTATGTTTTTATAGTTCTTTTATCACAAACAATAAGGTACAATAGTATTATATAAACCGTCACGAAAAATAAAAGGGGTGTGAGAGTATGATTGAACTACAGCCACTTTATGATAAAAAATGTGAGTGTATGATGTGTAAAACTAAGTTTACGACTAAGAAACTTCGCTCCCGTTTTGTGGTAGTAAAGTCCTATGACACTGACTTTGCCCCTACATATGAAAATATAGAGAATGATCCTAATCTTTATTTTGTTGCAGTATGTCCGAAATGTGGGTTTTCTTTTACAGATGACTTTGCTCCCTATTTTCCACCAGGCAGCAAGGAAATCATCGATTCTAAAATAGCCCAACAGTGGTTGCCCCGCAGTTTTGGTGAAGTAAGGACGTATCTAGAGGCTGCAAAAACCATTAAACTTGCCGCCTACTGTGGCACATTGAAAAAGGAAAAGCATGTATCCATTGCGGGTTTGTATTTGAGACTGGCTTGGATTTACAGAGTATTGCTAGATCACGAGCAGGAACAACGATTTATGAAGCTTGCTGTGGACGAGTATATGGAAGCGTATATTACCGATGATTATCGAGGAACACAAATGACCGAGCTTCGACTTCTCTATATGATTGCGGAACTTTCTAAACGAACAGGTCAGATTGACCAATCAGTAAAATATTTTTCAAAAGTCATCGAAAAACAAGGAAGCTTTAATGAGGCAAAGATCGTTGAAATGGCAAGAGATCGTTGGCAGGAAATTCGTGAAAAGCAAAAAACTAAAATATAAAAGGGTCTACCTGTATGGTGACCCTTTTTTTGTATGGTAAAGGCTGTTTTCGTAAAGTTTGTTGTTTTGAAAAATCCCAAATGCCGGATTTTTCCCCGCATAACGCTGGGTTTATTGATCTATTTGAAGAGCAGCTCTTTTCTAAGGATGTATGCTGATGGCTTTTGAAACATATTCTTTATTTCCTATAAAGTGTGTATATAGCAACAATGTTTTAGAAAAGAGCCCTGTTAAAACATCGGATTTTCTTCTAAATACTGATAAATATTTTCTACTAGTTCATCAGGTGTATCCCCAGTAACAACTTCTCCATTTACTAGTGCATACAGTGTTGATGCGCATTTGCCACAATAGCCAAGGCACCCATATTCAATGATATCTAAGTCATAATCCTTTTCTAGCTGTTCAAATGCTTTTTGAGCCCCGCTTGCTAAATTGCTTATACAAAACTCTATAATTGGTTTTATCATTTCTCCCACCTCTACTAAGTAAATGTACCTTGTCCAACCAAAAAGTTCAAGTAGGGAGTTTCCTTCCAAAAATTTTCATTGTCAAGAAATTGTACTGAATGTGTTGTGATTTTGTCACAATTTCGTTATACTTTTTATGGTGTTTTGAAACATATATCATGTTTATCTATTGATTTATCATTATAATATGTCATCATATTGAAAACGTTTTTATAAGAGAGAATAGCAACTCAACAGTAGAGAAAAAGGGGAAATTGATTATGAAGAATCTCGTTATTCTCGGCGGAGGCTACGGGGGAATGAGAATACTCGCACGCTTATTACCCTCTCAACTTCCAGACGATGTGACCATCACGCTAGTTGATAAAATTCCTTACCACTGTTTAAAAACAGAATATTACGCTCTTGCAGCTGGTACCATTTCCGATCAGCATGTAAGGGTAGCTTTCCCTGAGCACCCTAGGCTTACCATCAAATACGGAGAGGTTAAAGATATTAATCTTCAAGAGAAAACCGTTCTCGTTAATAATGATGTAGTCACTTACGATGATTTAATTATTGGACTAGGTTGTGAAGACAAATACCACAATGTCCCAGGTGCAGACCGTTATACGTATAGCATTCAATCGATTGAAAAGTCCAGAACAACGTATCAAGCATTGAATAATCTAGCCCCTGGCTCTGTTGTCAGCATTGTTGGGGCTGGTTTGAGCGGTGTAGAACTAGCAAGTGAATTAAATGAAAGCAGACCGGATTTAAAGGTAAAGTTATTCGACCGTGGAAATCATATCTTATCTGCCTTCCCTGTTCGTTTAGGAACGTATGTGGAAAATTGGTTTGATAATCACGGAGTAGAAATTGTTAACAATTCACATATCACAAAGGTAGAAGAAAATACTCTATACAATCACGATGAGCCATTACACTCGGATGCGATTGTTTGGACTGCAGGGATACAGCCCGTAGAAATTATACGAAACCTTGATGTCGAAAAGGACCATCAAGGTCGAGTGGTCCTAACGGTTCATCACAATTTACCTGATGATGAACATGTGTATGTCGTGGGTGACTGTGCAAGTCTACCGCACGCACCTAGCGCTCAATTAGCTGAAGGACAAGCGGAACAGATTGTTCAAATTCTTTTAAAAAGATGGGCAAATGAACCGCTGCCTGAAACTATGCCAGTTATTAAATTAAAGGGAGTCCTAGGCTCTCTAGGTAAAAAGCATGGCTTTGGGCTAGTAGCAGAACGCCCGATCACAGGACGAGTGGCAAGACTATTAAAATCAGGTATTCTATGGATGTATAAATATCATAATGGCTAATAATAAAGTAGCTCTCCTACCTTAGTAGGAGAGCTTTCTATTATTGAACAGGTACTTTACTAGAAAAGCTACGAATTACCTCTATAAACTCTTCTCCATACTTGTTCAGTTTATTTTGACCAACACCGTTAACGTTTAGAAATTCATCCGGTGTTTGCGGCATTTTTGCACACATGTCCTTTAAGGTAGCATCCGAGAAAACAACAAACGGTGGAACTTTTTCTTTCTCGGCCAGGCTTCTTCTTTTGGCACGAAGCTCTTCGAAAAGAGGGTTGTCCACCTCCGTAATACTACTCGTCTTTACGGCTTCTTTTCTCAGTACTATCTCATTCCCAACTAATACTTCTCTTCCAGCAGGTGTGACATATATCGTTGGATAAGATCCATGCTCGACACCAATCAATTCACGGGTAATGAGGAACTCAATTTCTTCGCTAACCTCTTTCGCACTTTTGGTCTTTAATATTCCGTACGTGCTGAGCTGATTAAAACGAAAGTCAAAAACCTTTTTATTTTTTGAACCGGTTAGAACTTGAGCTACAAGGTTTTTTCCATATTTCTGCCCCATACGAATGATACACGATAAAATCATTTGAGCTTCCTTTGTAACATCCACGCTCGTTCTCGTATCTTTACAGTTGCCACAGCGTCCACAATCGGTTGCCTCTTCTTCACCAAAGTACTCTAATATATGTGAGTGCAGGCATGATTCTGTATGGCAATAGTCGATCATTGATTGAAGCTTTTCGAGCTCTTGACTTATGCGGCTGCGATCAGCAGATTGATCAATTAAAAAGCGCTGAATCTGAACATCTTGAGGCGAATATAAAACGACACATTCACTTTTAAGACCATCTCTACCCGCACGTCCTGCTTCTTGATAATAGCTTTCCATATTTTTCGGAAGCTGAAAGTGCAGCACATATCGAATATTGGATTTATCGATTCCCATTCCAAAAGCAGAGGTAGCAATCATAACCGTACTTTCGTCATTTAAAAATAATTCCTGTTCTGACTTCCGTTCCTCGTCACTCATGCCCGCATGGTATCGTGTAACGGCAATTTTTTCTTTCTTTAATCGTTCATACAACTGATCGACCATTTTTCTTGTGGCCGCATAGATGATGCCACTTTCTTTATTATTTTTCTTAACATAACTCTTTATATAAGCATTCCGATCTTGGCCTTTGACAACCGAAAAGGTTAGATTCTCACGTTCAAATCCGGTAATCACACTGTTAGCATCGTTAATCTGTAAGGTTTTGCAGATGTCTTCTCTTACTTGTGGAGTTGCAGTCGCTGTTAATGCTAATACGACTGGTTTTTCTTGTAAGCTTCGAATAAACTTTTGAATTTGTAAATAACTCGGACGGAAATCGTGCCCCCATTGCGAGATACAGTGTGCCTCGTCAATCGCGATAAACGGAATGGTAATCATTTGAAGACTTTGTCGAAACTCACTTGACTCCAGTCGTTCTGGTGCAAGATACAAAAGTTTATATTTCCCTTCCTTTGCTCCGGTCAATCTTTCTTGAATCTCTCTGTTCGATAACGAACTGTTAATATAGGTCGCTGATACTCCTGCCTGAAGAAGCGTATCTACTTGATCCTTCATTAAAGAAATCAATGGAGAAATAACGATGGTTGTTCCTTCAAACAGTAGCGCCGGTATCTGATAACAAAGTGATTTCCCTCCACCTGTTGGCATAATACAAATTCCATCATTTCCGTTTAGCACGGTTTGAATAATTTGTTCTTGGCCCTTTCGAAAGCTAGAATATCCAAAATAAGATTGGAGCAAATGTACTGCTTGATCGATCAAAACTCAAATCTCCTTTCTATTCACTTGTCTTATACCCATGTCTTTCCATTGCTGCATAGATCGTTTTAAGCTTCGGGTTTCCTTCCCCTACCACTTCATCTTCTAGAACAACAACCGGATAAAACATATCTTCCTCAATGACACGTTCAGCAAAGGCTTGCTTTTTTTCATCGTTTGGTGGTTGGTAAATATCTACATATGTTATTTGAAATGGTTGGTTCGGATATTTTCTTCCAATTGCCGCTTCTAACCATTCGTAGGTTTCTTTTGATGATGGTAAATTCACACAGCTTGGGCAAAGTACTTCTGCCCCGTACACTACAAGCTCAATCATGTTCCTTCCCCCTTCTATTCACTATGTCTATTTTACATGATAAAAGGAACAGACACACTAGTTTGACGATTTTTGGATTTGAGTATTACCAATAGATTTTTTTAATTAAAATGATTATAATAAGGGGTATGAAGGGAGCGATTTAGATGGCAGAGCAAGAAATGTTTGAACAAGTTCAAGAGGTACTAAATAAATTACGTCCATTCCTTCTTCGTGATGGTGGGGACTGTGAATTAGTAGACGTTGAGGATGGCATTGTTAAGCTTCGTTTGTTAGGCGCATGCGGTAGCTGCCCAAGCTCAACAATTACTTTAAAAGCTGGAATTGAGCGTGCTTTATTAGAGGAAGTTCCAGGTGTAGTAGAAGTAGAACAAGTTTTCTAATTCAATTATTAAAGAAAAGCGACTTCCTGCGAAATCGCTTTTCTTATTTTTCTAGTCTTTTGACCTTTTTTTGCACACGGCTTCCATCTTTGTCTATTTGCAAAGAGTAAAACGATACGTGAGGCAAATACGGCTCCATACGACCAATTACCTCTTGTCCAAGCCCTTTTTCTACAAAACAGATGACACTTGGGCCAGCACCGCTTAGCGCAACTCCAAAGGCACCGTATTGAAGGGCTAAGTCTTCAACTTGCTCGAGTTCAGGTACGATCGCTTTTCGGTAAGGCTGATGAAACAGATCCTTACTCATCATTTTACCAGCTAAAGTCAAATTCCCTTGTAAAAGGGCCGCCACTAGCACGTTTGACACAGAACTAGCACGTACAGCTGTAGAATATGAAAGCTCTGAAGGCAAGACACCTCGGGAGGCTTTTGTTAGCAATTCTTCTTTTGGAACGACCATGACTATATCAAAAGCAAGGTCTGTATAGGTTAAAAAATCAACCTCTTCCCCGATTTGCGTACCTACGATCAAACCTCCGTAAAGGGCTGCACCCGCATTATCTGGATGCCCCTCCATAACAGAAGCAAGCTTCATTTTTTCCTCTTTTGAAAGGCCTAGTTCAGCTACGTGATCAGCAAGTTCAAGTGCTGCAACAATCGCTGCAGCACTTGAACCAAGACCTCTCGCTAATGGAATATCACTTTTCATCTTAATCAAACATGGAGATAAACTCTTTCCATATGTGTCAGCAATTTTAATAGCGGTTGAAACAACAAAGTTTGTTTCATCCTTCGGAAATACCCCAAGCTCTTCTGATAGCATTTCAACTTGCCATTTGTCTGCTTTTTCCACTTCAAGTGATAAATAAAGATTTAAGGCTAACCCGACAGAATCAAAACCAGGTCCTAGATTGGCCGTACTTGCTGGTACATCGATGATAAGTACAGCTTCCTCACTCATTGATGAACAACCCCTCGGATATGGTTAGCAACGGCTTCTTCATCATTTGGTAATAAAACAGGTTTTATTGGGCTGCATTCGATCGCTGTATTAGGATCCTTCAATCCATTTCCAGTTAGAATGGCAACAATTTTACTGCCCTTAGCGATAGTACCATTTTGTAATTGCTTATACACACCAGCAATTGACGCACATGATGCAGGCTCTGCAAATACACCTTCTGTAGATGCAAGCTTTTGATAAGCAGCCAGAATTTCTTCATCGCTCACTTCATCAATTTTCCCTGCTGATTCCTCGACAGCAGCAGAAGCTAAATGCCAGCTTGCTGGATTTCCGATACGAATGGCAGTTGCAATGGTTTCCGGATTTTCAAACACACGGTTATGAACGATTGCTGCTGCCCCTTCTGCTTCGAAACCATGCATCTTTGGTAGGGCCGTTCCCTTTGCCTCATGGTACTCCTTAAAGCCTTTCCAATACGCACTGATATTTCCCGCATTTCCAACAGGAATAGCTAAAATATCTGGAGCTCCACCTAGCTGGTCACACACTTCAAACGCAGCTGTTTTTTGCCCTTCAAGTCGGTATGGATTCACCGAGTTAACTAATGCAACAGGCTCCGTTTCACTGATTTTACGTACCATTGTTAAAGCTTGGTCAAAGTTCCCTTCGATAGAGATAATCTCTGCTCCGTACATGATCGCTTGCGCAAGTTTACCCATGGCAATCTTACCTTCAGGAATGACAACTATACAACGCATTCCCGCTCTTGCTGCGTATGCCGCTGCTGCTGCAGACGTATTTCCTGTAGATGCACAGATAACTGTATCGCTGCCTTCTTCCTTCGCCTTAGCAACTGCCATAACCATTCCACGGTCTTTAAAAGAACCAGTTGGATTTGTTCCCTCTGTCTTAACGTAAAGTTCTACTCCCCACTCTTTTGAAAGATTCTCAAGATAAATTAATGGAGTATTTCCTTCGTTTAATGTTAATTTCGGAGTATTCTCACTTACAGGAAGAAACTCTTTATATTCTTGAATTAGCCCTTGCCACCTCATGTTCTACTTGCTCCCTTCCACTCGATACGAGCTCTTGATTTGCTTTGTTGTTTCTAGGTCTCTTAATTTTACTAAAATATCCTCGTAATCCTGTAAAGAAGCATGGTGTGTAACTAACACAATTTCAGCTAAACCTTTTTCCTTCACTGGAAGCTGAAGAATTTTCTCAAAACTAACATGATGCTCTGAGAAAATTGAAGTGATGTTTGCAAATACCCCTACTTCATCTCTCACTAGTAGACGTAAGAAGTACTTGGATCTGATTTCATGAGCTTCTTTCAGCTTTTTTGGGTATTGTGGAGTAACCGCGCTTGTACCATTTACACCAAGACGCATGTTTTTCATCACTCCAACTAGATCTGATACGATAGCTGTCGCAGTTGGAAGGCTCCCAGCTCCTGGTCCGTAAAACATCGTTTCTCCTACTGCTTCCCCGTAAACGTACACTGCATTATATTCGTTATGAACAGATGCTAACGGATGCGACTCTACTAGGAACGTTGGCTGAACACTTACCTCAACTTTATCATCGTCAAGATCGGCAATACCAATCAGCTTCATTGTATATCCAAGCTGCTTTCCGTATTCTAAGTCTTCTTCAGTAATATCGGTAATTCCTTTTACTTTTACATCATCTAAATCAATTTTCATTGAAAAACCTAGTGTTGAAAGGATGGCCATCTTTCTTGCAGCATCAAGCCCTTCTACATCAGCCGTTGGATCACTTTCAGCAAAACCAAGGTCTTGCGCTTCTTTTAGTACCTCTTCATACGCACTTCCATCCTGTGCCATCTTCGTTAGTATGAAGTTGGTTGTTCCATTTACAATTCCCATCATTTTCGTAATTCGATCAGAAGCTAGACCATCTACTAGACCTCTTAAAATAGGAATTCCACCTGCAACACTTGCTTCATAAAATAAGTCGCAGCCATTATCAGAAGCTGCAGTGAGTAGTTCCGAACCATAGAGTGCCATTAAATCCTTGTTTGCTGTTACCACATGTTTTTTGTTATTTAGAGCTGATAGCAGATGTTGTCTCGTGTCTTCTACCCCACCCATTACTTCAATAACTACATCGATTTCCGGATCTTGTAGTATATCATTAGGATTTGTTGTTAACATTTCTCTATTTAAACTTACATCTCTTTGTTTGTCGATATCTTTTACTAACACTTTTTTTATTTGAACAGGACAGCCAACTTGGTGCATGAGTTTGTCTTGATGATTTTCAATAATTTTCACTACACCCGTACCGACCGTGCCTAAACCTAATAATCCAATTGAGATAGCTTTCATCCTTTTCCCCTCCTATGTGTATTTCTGGAATGAACAGTTGTTTGTGTATAGTAGACATTATAGATGGAGGGGCTCAATATTACAAGGGGTAATTGTAGGGATAATTTGTTTGCAAACGCTTTACCCTTTGTATTATTTGATTATTTCGAGAAATATATTTTTTCTATATTATAACCAATCCAACTTTGGTATCTTCATTCTACGGACTGGCACCTCTGCCAGTTGATAAAAGGACGATAAAAATTCTTCGTGCTCCTTTGTTTGATCCAGACTTTTGACGAACTGATCCTGAAGCCTATTTTTCTCCTGTTCTGAGCTGGTGATATAATAATTCTCAACATTATCAAAAAAATGAAGGGGGAATAGCAATCTAGCGTACAACAGTCTCCATGAGAAAGAGGATAGAGGCAACACGGTTTGATAATCCTGGAAGAACTGACTTACCTCTGGCTCATATAACTTAATATTGGCAAAATATCGTTCTCTTGTCCATTCAGCTAAATCCCGACTACAGTGGTCAAACACCCAATCAAATGGATTTTTCATATAGATTTGATTTCCCCATGTATGTTTTGTAAATCGAACATGACAGACCGTTCCACTATCAACTGCTTGTGGATCATCATCAAGCTCTGTATCAACTAAATATTGAATTGCATTTTCCGCAAGGCCCATATAATAAGGAAATGCTTCTAAAAACAATCGTTCAAATTCATGGTCTGGTTGCTTATAAAGCATTTCATTCCATACCCGTTCCATTTGATCTAACCGTTGTTCCCAGTACTGCTTCCATTTCCCGATCCGATTGATTTTGTTTGTTTGAAAATTTACTGTTCTTCCCCTGTAATGAAATTTAGACAGTTTGCGACCTATATGTTGCTGAATTCTATTTGTAGACATCAGACAAACTAGGACCACATACTTTCCCTGCTGACTTTCAATTACCGATTCTCCTGATTCTTTTTGCAAAAACTGACAAGTGCTCCGATCCCCTTGATTTATGACATGTGTAGAAAGCTGCATGAGCTCAGATAAATCATCCTCTGCCAGGGAACTTACAGGTACGAGCATATACATTTGGTTTTTAATTCTTCCGGACTCATAACGCCCTACCGAGAGTGGCTCTTCTATTTGGAGTTGAAAATGTTCATTTAATATTTCTCGAAGCATACGTTCACCCACTTTTGTTTGATTTACTACCTATGTATATGTTCATATCAAAGAAAACTTGTGTTTTGTTGTATAAGAGCGAACGAAGTGACAAATGCTTCAAAGGTAGACCGTGCACCCAAAGTTGGTTCCGTGCATAATTTTAATGATATAGTTATATATATAGTGAAAATGAGAGAGAAAAGGTGAAGCGAATGGCTGAAGAGAAGAAGATGAGTCTATCAGAAGAAACAGCACGTAAATGGCTACACGAGCGAGGCGTGGAAGTTCAAGACATTGCTGACCTTGTCTATTTTCTACAGGAAAAGTATCATCCTGATTTAAAGATGGAAGACTGCATCGAAAATGTAGAACGAGTTCTTTCGAAAAGAGAAGTTCAAAATGCCATTTTAACCGGAATTCAGTTAGACATTATGGCTGAAAAAAAATTGATGGAAGAGCCATTGCAGTCCATTATTGAGGTGGATGAAGGTCTTTATGGAGTTGACGAGGTTCTGGCTTTCTCGATCGTCAATGTGTACGGTTCCATCGGTTTTACGAATTACGGATACATTGATAAGTTAAAACCTGGGATACTAAAAGACCTTAATGACAAGTCTTCAGGAAAATGCCATACCTTCTTAGATGACATCGTTGGTGCAGTTGCGGCGGCGGCTTCAAGTAGATTGGCACACCGAGCCCAGAATACGGATTAATATAAAGAAGGGATGAATACGAGTATTCATCCCTTTCCTTATACTTCCCACTGATCTAATGAATCGAGGACATAAGTTGGTTGCTTTTCGTACCCCTGTAAAAGCTCCTTCGTCGTAACGCCTGTGTGAACCAATAATGTGTCTAGTCCTGCGTTCATTCCAGCGAGAATGTCCGTGTCATAATAGTCTCCTACCATGATGGTGTCTTCTTTTCCTGTCCCGAGAACCTCAAGCGCTTGCTCCATAATAATGGCCTCTGGCTTTCCTATAAAAATTGGTTTTGTTGCTGTGGAGACAGCAATCACCGATGTAAGTGATCCATTCCCCGGCAACAATCCACGCTCCGTTGGAATCGCAATATCTGCATTCGTTGAGATAAAGGTCGCTCCCGCTCGAACCGCTAAACAAGCAGTTGCAAGCTTCTCATATGTAATGTCACGGTCAATTCCACATACCACATAGTCAACATCTGTCTCAGCTTGCTGAAATCCCTTTTCAGCTAATGCGGTTTGAAGTCCCTCTTCTCCTATACAATACACGGTTGCGTCAGGTTTTTGCTTAGCAATATAGTTTGCCGTTGCCATGCTAGTTGTAAATACTTGATCATCGGTCGTTGGAATGCCGAAATCACGTAATTTGGTTGCTACTTGACTAGGTGTTCTTGATGAATTGTTGGTTACAAATAAATACGGGATGTTTTGCTCCACTAACTGCTTTACGAAATCTGCTGCTTCTTGAATTAACTCAGTTCCTCTATACATTGTCCCGTCAAGGTCAATTAGGTAGCCTTTATATTTTTTCATCTTTTTCGCTCCTGTATCTTTTATTTTTTTTATTCTGCACAAAACTGATAGAAAGCACAAAAAAGCCTCAACAACAGAGGCTTCGCTTAGTTTTTAAATGCGGTGACTGGACCGAGTTCGTTCGTTAAGTACTGTCTCACAGAATCAGCTACAAGCTTAATCGATGGAAGGACCCGTGAAAAAGTATTCTTCACATCATCATGATCAATCCTTGTATAATCCTGAACGAGTGTTTTGCGGTATTGGACCATTACTTTTAAGTCTTGACTCATATCAGACGAAATAACCAACTCGTCCTCAAGGATATCGATAATATCCTCATAACTACCCGGATCACGCATGATAAATCCATCGATCATCGCATTGCCAACATCAAGGATCGATTCAATCATCATTTGTGTAAGGCGCTCAAGTGCAGCCTGTTCAAGTGCTGTATTCCACTCATTCGTACCTTCAAACTGCTGTATTTGCTTTTCTAAATATATTAGTCTTTCCTCAATCAATTCTCTATCAACAAAGTACACGTATCTTCAGCTCCTTTTCTAATTGAGCAAAAATCAGTTTATACAGATGCTAGTCCATGAATTAACGAAGCTGGTCTAGCAAATAAGTATCCTTGTGCTAAATCGACACGATTTCTGGATAAGACAGAGGCTTCCTCTTCACTTTCAATTCCTTCAGCGACTACGAGGGATCCTGCCTCACGGGCTACAAGAAGAAGACCCTTGAGCATCGATTCTTTCACTGAGTTTTTGTCAATATCCTGAATGACGGAACGGTCAATTTTAATAATATCAGGCATAATTTCACTAATGGTGTTTAATGACGCATAACCTGCACCCGTATCGTCCACCGCAATACGGAATCCTAAATTTCTTAGCAGGTTGATATTAAAAATAAAGTATTCCATACCGTCGATCGAATCTCTCTCTGTAATTTCAATCGTAATTTGAGTCGGCGAGATATTTTTATATTTCCCCATCAGCTTCTTTAGATCACGAATGAACTTTTGATTTCCCACTGTAATCGGGGTAAAGTTAATAAAAATATCATGTGTACAACCTGTATCATTAATTTGTTGTAGTGCTTTCTCTAGAACGATTAGCTCTAAGTCATATAACATTCCTGTTTGTCGTGCAACCGAAAATAGATGTAATGGATTTTCATATTCCGTTCCCTTTGGTCCTCTTGTCAGCATCTCCCAGGCACGAATTTCCTTGGTGGCTACATCAAATATTGGTTGGGCAAGAAGTAAAATATTCTTTTGTGCGACAATTCTGCTCAAGCTATAAAGAAGCTCATTAAACTCTGACTGCACTCGCTTTTCCGCCATCGCCAACGCTTGCTGCCCAGCTTTTAAGATCGCTTCCTGAATGGAGTATTGCTTCTTTTCAACAAACATATATCCAGACTCGAATTGAATGAATAAGCATGGAAATTGGTCGCAAATCCTATTTTCTGTATTCCGTAAGACCTTCTTCATCACCTGATCGATTTCAGAAATACAGTGTTGTTCATGATCCACCTTAATAAATAAAGTAACTCCATCACTGTTGTAATCATGCAACAAAAGCAGATCATCATCCTCAATTTGCTCTTGAATAACCTGTTGAAAACTCATTTTCATTTCCTTAATAAAATCTATATATTGCATCTCACTTAACTGCTCATAAATATCTTTCATATTAGAGATGTTAAACACAATAACAGCCACTTCATGGCCTTGATTGAAGGATTTTTGTACCGCTTGAATAATCGGATCTCTTATGACGAATTGTGGAGGATACATTCGAATGGACCTTAAAGGCCAGACTACTTTTCTCCACTGTAATAAGTTGTTAAATGACTTCGTGGTCCATGCCATTTCGTCTCATTCCTCTCAGAAGTTCACGGTGAAAACTATTTCCATTGTAACATAAATTAGGAAGTCCGAGATGCTTTTCCCATTCGATAATTCTCTTCAGAACATGCATCTAGTATGGGCTTGTTTGTTCTGTTAAGATGATAGTAGGCGTTACATTGAGACATAGGGGTGACTAGGATGGGAGATCGTTTCTTTTTATACGATGAATTAGTGAATACAAAAACACGTTTTATAAGCTTTATGGGGGAAAACACTCGATTTGACTTGGCCATTATTCAATCAGATAGATATTATGGCAAACATATCGTTCTAGATATTCAAGGTAGTCGCTTTGCGATCATTGGTCCGGATGATTTAAAAGAAGAAGGATATTTAGAGTATGCTTTCCAGCTTTCTGAAGAAGATGCAGAAGAATTACGTTCCTTTTTAATGGAATTAGTGTAAGTTTGAATTCTTTCCTAAACCTCTCACATACTAATGTAAGAGGGGGAAAGACCATGAGTAATGAGAAGTATACAGATTTTTCAAATGTAGAGGTGGGGAGAAGTTATATTCCTCCTCAACAAACACCTGAAGGTCCATATGGCTCTCCTTATAAAGCAGACGAGCCTTTACAAGGCAAACAGGAACTTGCAGGGGCAACGGAACAGCGTTCTTATAGTGCATTCAACTACGAAAATAAGACGCTCCACGAAGGGCTTCCTAGGCAAATGGACGGAGCACATCCAACGCATTCAGACTCCTTATAAAAATGATCCATTCATGGACGAAAAATGACGTGTATCCGCTACACGTCATTTTTTATCGTATTGGTATTTTTTACACGCTTAGCTACAAAGTAGGGGCAACCAAAGTTACAGTATTCATACAGATATTCTGTTAATGTACTGATTTTCGTGTCAAATGTTGCTTTATGATTACTATCCTCAAAGAACCCTCGTAGACGGAGTTGACCGTAACCCCAATCACCCACGATATAATCATACTTCGTCAATATATCGCTGTAACGAGCCTTAAAGGCATCTTCATTGAATCCATTTGATCGTTCTTCTACAACTTCGTAACATATATTCCCGATACAGATCATTTGTCCACCTCACTCACTCATCTATTTTAAATTATAACTGATTCTCCATGAATTACTAAGAGGAAAAAAGAATTATCGTGGTCATTCTATAAAAGAGGGGGTGTAAATCTTGAAAAACTCAATGATAATCCTTGGAATTTGTGCAATGACCACTCTTACTGCTTGTCAAAATAATCTAGGGCGTGATGATGTTCAAAACGAGCGAAGCCATGCTCTAAGCGTGAATGACCCAACCGGTGATATATACACTCGAGATAAGGATGGTTCTGAGGATTTTGGCTATGTAAGACATAAAAAGGACGAAATGGCTCGTACACAGTCCCAAAATCACTATGCTGCCATTGATCGTGAAAAGGTGGCCGATATCATCGGAGAATATTGCACAGATGTACCTAATGTAGACGATATCTCCACATTAGTAACTGATGAGGAAGTTCTCATAGTGTACCATACCGATTCTAGTGATCGCAATTTAACAGCTGACCAAGTAAAGCGTATGGCTATGTCTGTTGTACCAAGATGGTACCATGTGTATGTTAGTGATAATGAAGCTCTTCGACCAAATGTAGAGAATTTTTCCAACCTTGGTCCGAAAAGTGCAAATACGGAAACGGGAATCAACCAACTTATTAAGCAAATGCTAGCTTCCCCTCAAGGGAAAAGCATGAGCACAGGTGAAAATGCAAACGGTGAAGCTCAGGGAGAGCTTAATGAAGACATGGACAAAGATGATATAAGCCAACAGATGAAGGCGAAAATGAACCAATAAAAAAAAGAGGCTTACGAACTTCGTAATGCCTCTTTTCTTTATATTATGCTTCTTTCGCTTCTTTTTCACCTAATAATTGCTTGTGCTTAGCAGCAGCATTTACCTGTTCGTCTGCATGGTAAGAAGAACGAACAAGCGGACCCGCTTCACAGTGGCTAAAGCCTTTGCTTAGAGCAATTTCCTTTAGTTCAGTAAATTCTTCAGGGCGGTAGTATTTTTCAACTTTCAAATGCTTTTTAGATGGCTGCAGATACTGTCCAATGGTTAAAATATCCACGTTATTAGCTCGTAAATCATCCATAGCTTCTAGTAGGTCTTCCTTCGTTTCGCCAAGACCAATCATAATAGAAGACTTTGTAGGAATATCCGGCTGCATTTCTTTCGCTCTTCTTAAGAACTCAAGTGAACGATCATACTTGGCTCGTGCTCTCACACGATCTGATAAACGTTTTACCGTTTCAATATTATGATTCAGGATGTCTGGACGTGCATCCATTAACATACGAAGATTCTCTTCTACTCCACCCATGTCTGACGGAAGCACTTCAATACTTGTGAACGGACTCTTTCTACGGATGGCACGAACGGTTTCTGCAAATACAGCTGCACCACCGTCTTTTAAATCGTCACGAGCTACAGCAGTAACAACCACATGCTTTAGATTCATTAACACAACAGAATCAGCGACACGCTCTGGCTCTTGAAGGTCAAGTTCTGTCGGAAGACCCGTTTTAACCGCACAGAAACGGCATGCACGAGTACAAATATCACCTAGGATCATAAATGTAGCAGTACGTCTAACAGCCCAACATTCATGAATATTAGGGCATTTTGCTTCTTCACATACGGTATGAAGCTTTTTTTCTCTCATCATTTTCTTCAAGCCTGTATAATTTTCGTTCGTGTTTAATTTAATTTTCAACCACTCGGGTTTACGTAAATGTTCTTGGTTTTTGCTCAACTTCCCACACCATCCTTATATGATAAGTGTTTTTTTCACACTATGTAGCTATTTCAGACTACTCCTGAATCACTTTAACATAATGAAGATTATACGACAAGCAAGAGAGTTACTATTACCAGTAATTGATATATATTGTTTTAAATGTTTTAAGACAAACTAAAGCATGTTAATTCTTTTGAAGGAGGATCATCGTGCGGAAACTGCTAAAAGGAATCTTTATTTTTCATGTTATTATTGCTTTATTACCTTCTGTTCGACACGCACAGGCTGAAATGGATCAACAGACCATTTACGCAAAGCGACTTGAGCTATATAAAGAAGTGGAAGCAGCTACCAATATTCCTTGGTACTATATGGCCGCTGTTGACCAATATGAAAGAAGTCTTAGGCAGTCTCGACGAGATTTGCCGAAAGCAGAGGGTCTAACTGGCATTTACTACAAACCAGAGGAATGGGTTGGACCGCTAAACCCAAATCTTGAAGATGAGAATCCGATGTCGATCAAGTACTTTAACGGTTTTGGAGTAGACGGGAACGGAGACGGCAAGGCAAGTTTGAAAGATGACGAAGATGTTCTCTTTGCTTTTGCCAATTTCATCCTATCTTACGGGACGGATCACGATAATATAAAAATTGGTCTTTGGGATTATTATAAACGGGACAAAACAGTAGGGATTATTATTGGAAAGTCCGAAATCTATAAAAAATATGGTCGACTAGATCTTGATAGTCATGCCTTTCCCGTACCACTTAGATCCGATTATAGTTATCGAAACACATGGGGAGACGCTCGTGGCTGGGGTGGACGACGGATGCATGAAGGGACAGATATTTTTGCTCATTATGGAGTTCCTGTTCGTGCAACCTCATATGGTATTGTCGAGATGAAAGGCTGGAACCGTTTTGGTGGCTGGCGAATTGGGATACGTGATATTAACAATAACTATCATTATTTTGCCCATTTAAGTGGGTTTAGTAAGGACTTAAAAGTTGGACAAATCGTTGAACCAGGAATGGTCATTGGAGGAGTCGGAAGTTCTGGTTATGGACCTCCAGGTACGTCAGGTAAGTTCCCGCCACATCTTCATTATGGAATGTATCGTGATAATGGATATACAGAATGGAGCTATGATCCTTTTCCACATTTAAAACTTTGGGAACGCCAAGAACGCGCTCGACGGAAATAACATAAAAAGAGGACGAACGGTTCGAACCCGTTAGTCCTCTTTTATTATTACTCTCGATTAAGCGTTTTTAGATTTTTTATAAGCATTAGCAATACTAGCTGCTAATCCACCCCATAGAATAACCATACCAACAACCATCATAACAATCGCACTTGTTGACATTATTTTGAAACCCCCTTGTTATCTGCTGAAGGTAAGTCTAATGACCCTTTTTGCCACTTGAATGCAGCGAATACAAATCCAACTACAATCGCAGCTAGTGCAACTCCCCAGCCTGTGTATAATAGGAAGCTTGTAGGATATCCTTCGTAGTTTTCTTTTAAGTTATTGATGAAGTTTTGAATCATCATATATCCTAAAACAACAGGTGTAATAACTCCTAAGCAGATTTTCCACCAAGCACCTAAAAGCATATCGGACATGCTATCAGCGTGCTGTTGAAGAACCTTCATTTCACGTAGTACCCAAGCAACTATTACTACCTCAGCAAATCCAGCCACTACAATACCAAATTGGTTGATGAAATAGTCAGCAGCATCAAGGAAGTATAATCCACCTTGAGTAGCAAATAAAATTGAAATAACTGCAGAAATTCCTCCACCAATCGCTACCGCTTTGTTACGTGACACTTTAAATTTGTCTTGAATACCAGCTACATATGTTTCAATGATTGAAATTAATGATGTTAAACCTGCTAATACTAAACATAAGAAGAAAATTGATCCTAATAAACCATTAAATGCAGGGAATTCACTAATGATTTGCGGGAAAACAACGAAAGCTAACCCTAATCCACCTGCAACAACCTCACTAACACCCACACCTTGCTGCTGGGCCATAAAACCAAGTGCAGCAAATACTCCAATACCTGCTAATAATTCAAAACCAGAGTTAGCAAAAGCAGTGATAAATGCATTGTTTGTTAAATCTGTCTTCTTTGGTAGATAACTAGAATACGTAACCATGATGGCAAAACCAATAGATAAGCTGAAGAAGATTTGACCGTATGCAGCAACCCAAACCTTAGGTTCTGCAATTAAGCTCCAGTTCGGTTTGAAGAATGCATCCAAACCTTGAGCCGCACCATCTAATGTTACAGCGCGAACGACGATTACAAGGAATAAAATAACAAGTGCCGGAATAAAGATCTTGTTCGCTGCTTCAATACCCTTTTTAACACCTTTGAAAAGAACACCGAGTGCAATTACCCAAACAAGTACTAATGGAATAAAAACGCTAGGAACGATGCTTCCAACTTGACCTGGTGCTTCAGCAAGCTTTAAATAGTCTCCGAATAGGAAAGCTCCTGGATCCTTGCCCCATTTTTCTCCGAAAGAGAAGTAAGCGAATGACATTGCCCAAGCGATAATAACAGCATAATATGTTGAGATAACAAATGAAATCGCAACTTGCCACCAGCCAAGCCATTCAGTTTTTTTGTTCAGACGAGCGAATGTCAACGGAGCTGATCCGCGATATTTATGACCTAGTGTAAACTCAAGAACGAGAAGCGGAATACCAGCAGTTAAGATAGCGAATAAGTACGGTAAAAAGAATGCTCCTCCTCCATTTTCATATGCTACTGCGGGAAAACGCCAGATGTTTCCTAGTCCTACAGCTGATCCAACTGCTGCCATGATAAAACCTGCACGAGTCCCCCATTGTGGACGATTATCCATAGTAAAAATGACCTCCTACTGTGTCCCAGCCTTATTTCCTTATTTTAGAAAATAGTTGGAACTTTTTATATTTTCTGATTATTTAATTTAATCTAAAGTTAGTATAGCTATTTTTTGTCCATCTGTCAAAACATTATTTTCAGAATAATAATAAATTTTATCACGTTAATATAGTAGAATATGTGATAAATGTGAAAAAACTAACATTTCAGAATATTATTCTTGCATACTGATTCCTCCTCCTCTCCCCTTTCATCCATCCCTCACTTCCTATTTTTCTTTAGAAAAAAAGTCAGAAGAAAACAGATATCCTCTGACTTTTTCACTCACTGATTAGTTGTCTATAGGCAGCTCAATAGATGCACCAGAATCCCCGCCGCCACCGTTATAAAACTGTGGAACTTCTCCTTTTATTAAACCAGTCGCAACCGGAACATCCTCTCTAACGGTAATAATCTCCGTAGCAAATGGAATGATAATCTGTACCTTTACTTCTACTTGAACATGAATTTCCACCCATGTATTATTAATTCCCATTTCTTCTTTCACTGTCCTAAAGGTGGAGGTTACTGAACCAATGGAGTTAAATTTTATTGGTATTTTTGGTCCTAAGTTACCTAATAGGGCATTGTTGGTAGCTTGCCCCAATGGAACATAATAAACAATACCGTTTTCCTTTTTATCCGTATTGATCTCAATATCGGTGAAGGATTCAAGCTCCGAAAGATCTCCTTTTTCAGCTTTTTTAATATTGTCCTGTACCAACTCAGTTACTTCTGCTTTTACACGGTTTAGATGTTCTGCGTTTAGAAACACCACATCTCCGTTTCCGGTTTCTTCAAATTTTATATCCATAACGTTTGTTATTTTTTTACTTACTGCGTTATTTATGACAAGTGAAGCAATTTTTCGAGTTTGTGAGTTTGCATAGCTAACAAGTGTAGGCTTTAGCCCCTCATTTATTATCCAAAGACCAGCTGCTGTTGAGAAGATGAAAAACACAAAGGTAAGTAAAAATACATATCTGAACGGCAATGGACCTCTCCGCGGCAGACGACCGCGAAATTTACGCAAGACAAATCCCCCCTTTACAAGCTATATGTATGCTATAAAGGAGGGAACTAGCGCAAAAATATGAATTTTTTTATCTTTAGGCTCTTTTCTAAAACATTGTTGCTATATACACAGTTTTTCGGAAATAAACTATATGTTTCAACAGCTAATCAGGATTTTATCATCCTTAGAAAAGAGCTACTCTCAAAATAGACCAATAAACCCAGTGTTATACGGGGAAAAATCCGGCTTCTGGGATTTTTCCAAAACAACAAACTTTACGAAAACAGCCTATCTTTAAGACAAGTTATACGTTTTTAGGAAAGGTCGTGTCACATTCAACAATCATTGTGGACAAACTTACACTCAGGTCTAATTCATAGGGATCCGTGTCTTTGCCATTTTCTTCAATAATCCTTACAATCGGTCGGTCGCTGACTCCCATGTTTTGTTTAGACACAACGCCTTTTCGACCATCATCAAGTATGACCGTAATCCCAACAGGGTATATAGCTACTCCCTTACGAAATGCCTCTATTATTTTTGGATCAAAAAGAGTTCCTGAGCCGGCAAATAATATTTCCAGACCATGATGGGGCAGCATAGCATCCCGATACACTCGATTGGAGGTGACCGCATCAAACACATCAGCTACCGCAATAATTTTCGCAAGCTGATGTATATCTTCACCTTCAATACCGCGTGGATAGCCAGTCCCATTTAGCCGTTCATGGTGCTGATACGCACAATGAGCAACAATAAGTGACATCGCTGGAACATTACGAAGCATTTGGAATCCTTCTTCAGGATGCCTTTTAATTTCATCGTATTCTTGATCTGTTAATTTACCAGGTTTCTGTAGAATGTCAAATGGTACTTTCATTTTCCCCACATCGTGAAGTATGGCTCCCATCCCTAGTATTTCAAGTTCTTTTGGAGTAAGTTTCAATTTCATCCCGATCGCAAGAGAATACATCGTCACATGTAAGGAGTGAGTAAAGATATAGTTATCATATGTATAAACGTCAGCTAACATGGTTAGCAAATTTTCGTTATTTTTCAACTCAAATAAAAGCTGTCTTATCAGATCTTTAAATCTTTTGGACGCTTTTTCAATAACAAATGACGTATCAAATTTACTATCATTCTGAAGCTCTTGGAAGGTCGTTTCAATCGTTTGTACAGCCTTTCTTCGAACCGAATCCGGCAGAACCTCGATATACTCAATCCCTTCTGTTACAGAATCTTTTATATATATGTAAGTAATGCCAAGCAAAAGTAATCGCCTAAGCATTTTTTCGTTTAACTCTACTCCCTCGCTTAGTAAAATCTGTCCCTTATCATTTCTAACCGTTTTTCCTAGTATTGTTCCAGATTCTACATTAGCGGTAGCTACTAGTCTCATTATAGTTCTCCTGTATTCGTCTGACTGAGATTATTCAACAAGTTCTGACAAAATCCTACTTTATCTTCTAAGATAACTCTATTATCGACTTAATTTCAACATACTTTAGTACCTAATTGAAAAAATAAATAGGCCAAATGACTTTATTTGCTTACAAATAAGAACAAACCCTTTCCTATTCCCACTATTCCTAGTGAAAATAAAAAAGGCGCCTATTCAGCACCTTTTTAAATCATTTTTAACATCGCATCTTTTCCAAGCATACCCTTTGTAATCCCTAAATTTTCTGCTTCATACGTAACGGATTCTAAAGGTGCCTCTAAAAGTTGCTCAATGGTTTTAACACCAACGGCTCTACCGGCAATGACTTTTCTATCCTTTAGCTTTTCATTGAGAAGTGCCACATCAAGAGCACCACACATGATGTATCCTTTATCATTACTCACGACGAGCAAATTTGTTTTTGGGAGTTTTACTGATACACTTAAAAAAGTGTGACCATTGATTTCAATTGGTGAAAGCTCAATCACTTGCTACACTCTCCTTTCTTCCTTATCAACTTATGTAGTAGGAAGAAAAATGTGAGTTTCATTTGCCTAGCTATTGCAAGTTTTGGAGCTTCCAGCGTAATAAATCACGCATAAACTCTGGGAAGAAGTATACTTTATACTCCGCTCTTCTAATTTCAGGAAACAACTGTCCAAAAGTAAACATGTCTGGTATCGCTACTTTATAGCGTGCTTCTCTTTCAATTTGCTTACCATTAATATAGAAAGAGAGTCCATTTTTCCCATGCTTCACCTCAACACCCTCAAAGATCATTTGCCCCATGAACGTGCCACGAAAGCCTAGCCCCTTGATCATCATATTTCTCCACTTCTCTTCTAATGCCAGCCTGATAACTTCTTGATATTCAGCTCCTGAGAGGTCAACCACCGTAGGATTTATGGGATGCGGACAAATCGATAATAAATCATATTCCGTAACTGTTTCATTCGGTAAATCCCTTAGTATTAACCCTTCGTTTAAGAAGGCACTATCTACGTTACACCAGCTGCGAAGAGTTTCACAAAGAAGGCGAGCTAGCACCTCCCTTGAGCGATAAGGTTCTCCTATTCTAGCAACCTCGGTAAGTAGCAATGCCTTTCCTTCCTCATACAGCTGATTCTCCTCTTCCTTTTCACCTTCAACATATGGTAGTTGATTGGAATCATACGCTATGGCTCGCTTTTTCCTCACGTGAAGTGTTTCACTATCAATCGTCAGTGTGATATGGCCAACAAACATCCCATACTTTCCTGCTGCCCCAAGAATGACCCCATTTATTTCTTTTCCTTCATGAAACACATGATGAGTGTGCGCCCCTAAAATCACATCTATTTCCGGAAATTGTTCAGCAATGGCTTCATCATCATGTATGCCTAGGTGAGAGAGCAGAATGATCATGTCTGCTTTTTCTTTTATTTCTGCTAACTGGTGCTTCAATTCTTCCAATGGCTCGGATAATGTCCAGCCAAGCTGTTTATAAAAATGTGAGAAATAGGCGGTCAAACCGATAACAGCCACACGTGCTTTATTTTTCAACTCATATATTTGGTATGGTTTTACCCACTGAGGACGTGTGCCATTAGCCGTAAAGAAATTTGCTACAACCACATCAAATCTTCTTCTTTGATAGAGAGTGTCTAAGTCTTCGAAGGAGAGAGTAATTCCTTCGTTATTTCCAATCGTTACCGCCGTGTATCCCACTTCATTTAATAACTCGGTGTTCCGTTTTCCTCGTGTAGCATCTGTCAGAGGATGCCAACGGTCCATATGGTCACCTATGTCAAAAAGAAGAACTTCTTCATTTGCACTTTGATGAAGGTATTTCCTTCTCTGTAAGAACGAGCTGATTCTGGTCCAGTGCTCAAAATGACTATGTAGGTCATTTGTGTGATAAATATGAATATCTTCTAAGGTCATACTGTTTCTCCCCTCATCACCAAAATGCTAAAACAAATCAAGCTGGCGAGGAGCTAAGTTTTCATACTCGATTCCAAGAAGATCAATCAAATCAAGTGCGTTATCTGCGGCATCTCCACCAGAATTATTATTAAATACAATATATAGATGTTCCGTTTCTTTTTCTAGCTTTTTTATATGCTCTACCCATTGTCGCAATTCCTTCTGATTATATCGATACAAGTATCTGACTTCCCGCCAATTTTCTGTACGTTTTTGCCATCCATGTACGTTTCTTCCATGAAAACGAATCAACACACTCTTTTTTCCCAATGATTCAAGTACAATAGGGACAGAGCCCTCTCCTGATTGCGGTTCATCGCAAATGCTATGTATCCATTCTTCTTTGTTCATAAATTGAATCGTACGATCATAAAAGGAAGAACGGAACCACGATTGATGACGAAATTCGAGAGCGCACGGGATATCACCCATCTGTTTCTTGCACCAACGCAAGTATTCCACATGTTCCCTTTTACAATCAAACCAGGGCGGAAACTGAAACAAGACCATAGCTAATTTGTTGCTCTCTATATAAGGTGTAAGAGAATCCCTAAACGCTTGAAACATATGCTCTCTGGTTTCAAAAGGGATGTCTCCTCTCGAATGCCCCGTCATCCCTTGATATGCTTTTACAATAAATTGAAAGGAAGGTGGGGTGTCCTCGACCCATCTTTGCGCATTTTTTATAGGCTGTATCGCATAAAAGGAGGAATCGACTTCGACAGTTGGAAAAAAGCCGGCATACTCTTTTAACTTATTTCTAGGTGAGGTATGTGGACCGTATAATCGATCCTGGTCGCCCCAACCAGTCACTCCAATATAGATCAATTCCACCCCTCCAAGTATGTGTCATCATCATATCATATGTATGAAAAAACGCTCACCTTCTAAGGTGAACGTTTCCTTTATTTCTTAACCGATTGAACCTTCCATTTCGAACTTGATTAGACGGTTCATTTCAACTGCGTATTCCATCGGAAGTTCTTTCGTAAATGGTTCAATAAAGCCCATTACGATCATTTCTGTTGCTTCTTCTTCTGAAATACCACGGCTCATTAGATAGAACAATTGCTCCTCAGAAACCTTTGAAACCTTCGCTTCATGCTCTAAAGAGATGTTGTCGTTTAAGATTTCGTTGTAAGGAATCGTATCTGAAGTAGACTGGTTATCCATGATTAGTGTGTCACACTCAATATTCGCACGTGCTCCGTCCGCTTTACGTCCAAAATGAACGATTCCACGGTACGTTACTTTTCCACCTTGCTTCGAAATCGACTTCGAAACGATGGTAGAAGACGTGTTAGGAGCTAAGTGAATCATCTTCGCTCCAGCGTCTTGGTGTTGACCTTTACCAGCAAGTGCAATAGATAATGTCATTCCACGAGCACCTTCACCCTTCAGGATTACTGCTGGGTATTTCATCGTCAACTTAGAACCGATGTTTCCGTCAATCCATTCCATTGTTGCGTTTGCTTCACAAACCGCACGCTTTGTAACTAGATTAAACACGTTATTTGCCCAGTTCTGAATTGTTGTATAACGGCAGTAAGCGTCTTTCTTGATAATAATTTCAACAACCGCACTATGAAGGGAGTTTGTTGTATAAACAGGTGCTGTACAACCTTCTACATAGTGTACGTGTGCGCCTTCATCAACAATGATCAGCGTACGCTCGAACTGCCCCATGTTTTCAGAGTTGATACGGAAATAGGCTTGAAGTGGAGTTTCTACCTTTATACCTTTTGGTACATAGATGAATGATCCACCTGACCATACAGCCGAGTTTAATGCAGCAAATTTGTTATCCGTTGGAGGAATCACTTTTGCCCAGTGCTCACGGAAGATGTCTTCATTTTCACGTAGAGCAGAATCTGTGTCCTTAAACACAATTCCTAGATTTTCTAGATCTTCCTGCATGTTGTGGTATACAACCTCTGACTCGTACTGAGCAGATACACCTGCTAAGTACTTTTGTTCAGCTTCTGGAATACCTAGCTTATCAAATGTTTGTTTAATTTCTTCAGGAACTTCATCCCAAGAACGTTCTGTCTTTTCAGATGGTTTTACGTAGTACGTAATTTCATCAAAGTTTAATGCCGCTAAATCTCCACCCCATTGTGGCATTGGCATATTGTAAAAATGCTCTAGTGATTTCAAACGGAAATCAAGCATCCATTGTGGCTCTTGCTTCATTTTTGAGATTTCTTCCACGATTTCACGTGTTAATCCACGCTTCGAGCGGAAGATAGACACATCTTTATCGGCAAAGCCATATTTGTAATCACCGATTTCAGGCGCTTTTTTAGCCATTGTCGTGTTCCTCCATTCGTAGGAGCATGCGTTTATGCTACCCCTTATTGTTGTTCTTCTTTAATGCCCTTTTCCATTGCTTTCCATGCTAGTGTCGCACACTTAATTCGCGCTGGAAACTTGGAAACGCCTTGTAACGCTTCTATATCACCTAAGTCTAGGCTATCATCGTATTCCTTGCCTTGCATCATTTGGGAAAACACTTCCGATAACTGTAATGCTTCGTCAAGTTTTTTTCCTTTGATGGCTTGCGTCATCATGGAAGCAGATGACATAGAGATGGAGCAGCCTTCTCCTTCAAATTTCGCGTCCCTTACGACACCTTCCTCGAGCTTAAGTGTAAGCTGAATCCGGTCTCCACATGTAGGATTATTCATGTTGATGGTTAGGCTATCGTTTTCTAAAATCCCTTTATTACGAGGGTTTTTGTAATGATCCATAATTACCTGTCTATAGAGGGTATCTAAATGATTAGAAGACATCGCTAAAATACTCCTTTGTTTTGATAAGCCCTTCCACAAGCTTATCAATCTCTTCTTCGGTGTTATACAGGTAAAAGCTGGCACGAGCCGTTGCAGAAGCTTTTAGCCATTTCATAAGCGGTTGTGCACAATGATGCCCAGCACGAACAGCTATCCCTTCTGCATCAAGCACGGTTGCCACATCATGCGGATGAACATCTTCAATATTGAAAGTAACAACTCCAGCACGAAGACCTGGGTCTTTCGGGCCGTATATCGTCATTCCTTCAATTTGTGATAACTTATCCATCGCATAAGCAGCTAACTTATGCTCGTGTGCTTCTATATTTTCTAAACCAATTTGCTCTAGGAAATCAATCGCAGCCCCAAGTCCAACAGCTCCCGCTATAATTGGAGTACCTGCTTCAAACTTCCAAGGAAGCTCTTTCCATGTAGATTCGTATAAATCTACAAAGTCGATCATTTCTCCACCTGTCTCAACTGGCTCCATTTTTTCTAGATGCTGCTTCTTTCCATAAAGAACTCCAATTCCAGTTGGTCCACACATTTTATGGCCTGAAAAAGCAAGGAAGTCACAGTCTAGATCTTGTACATCAATCTTCATATGGGGAGCAGCTTGAGCACCATCCACCACCATAATTGCACCATTTTCATGAGCGATCTTGGCAATTTCTTTAATCGGGTTCATAACACCTAAAACATTTGAAACCTTCATCACGGACACAATTTTTGTATTAGAGGTAACGGTTGCTCTTACATCTTCTAGACTAATGGTTCCATCCTCTTGAAGGGGAATGTATTTAAGTGTTGCACCGGTTTTCTTAGCTACTTGCTGCCAAGGAATAATATTCGCATGATGCTCCATAAAGGTGATCACAATTTCATCACCCTCACGAAGATTATCTAAACCATAGCTGTGGGCGACCATGTTTAATGCGGTAGTCGCTCCACGAGTGAAGATAATTTCTTCGGTAGATTTTGCATTAATAAACCTTCTAACCTTTTCACGTGCCCCTTCGTAAGCATCGGTTGCTTTTGTACCAAGTGTATGAACACCTCGGTGCACATTTGAATTGTATTCTTTATAATACTTTTCAAGCGTTTCGATAACCGAAACGGGCTTTTGAGAAGTTGCGGCGCTATCAAGATACACTAATGGTTTGCCGTTCACTTCTTGATGAAGAATCGGAAAGTGACTGCGAATATCTTGGATATTCATTATCTTACTTTCCTTTCGATAACTTCCACTAATTGCTTTTTCACGCCTTCGATTGGAAGCTCATTAACAACAGGAGCTAAGAAGCCATGAATGACAAGGCGTTCTGCTTCTGTTTTAGGAATTCCACGGCTCATTAGGTAGTAAAGCTGAAGTGGATCCACACGTCCTACTGAAGCTGCGTGTCCTGCCGTTACATCATCTTCATCAATAAGAAGAATTGGGTTAGCATCTCCACGTGCTTTTTCACTCAACATCAATACGCGTGATTCTTGCTCCGCATTTGACTTGGTTGCACCATACTCGATTTTTCCAATTCCGTTAAAGATAGAAGTGGCACTGTCTTTCGTTACACCATGCTTAAGGATTTGGCCATCCGTGTGTTTACCCCAGTGAACAACACTTGTTGTGAAGTTTTGTGTTTGCTCGCCACGTCCAACAGTTACCATTTTCATATCGCCAACAGAGCCATCTCCAACAAGGTTTGTTACGTTATCAGAAATAGTGTTGCCATCATTCATTAAACCAAGTGCCCACTCAATACGAGCATCACGTCCAGTTACTCCACGACGATTCACGTATGTCGTTACACCTTTTGCTAATGTATCAACTGCACCGTATTGAACCGTTGCGTTTGTCCCTGTAACTACTTCTGTAATGATATTGAAGATTGAATTAGCTTCTTCCACAGTTGAAATATAGTTCTCAACGTATGTGACAGAGCTATTGTCTTCAGCCACTACAAGAACATGGTTAAATACCGTCGCTTCTTTATCATCGTGGATAAATACAGCCTGAACCGGTGTTGAAACTTCAACATTTTTAGGAACATATAAGAATACTCCACCGTTCATAAATGCCGCATGAAGAGCTGTAAGCTTGTGCTCATCAACCTTTACACCGTCTTTCATGAAGTACTTTTGTAAAAGATCTCCATGCTCACGAGCTGCTGTAAAGATATCTACAAACACCACACCTTGATTTTTCAATTCTTCTGAAACAGAAAGAATTGTGGGGCGGTTATTGCGTTGAATGTATAAGGTTTTCTCGCCTTCTTCTGTACCGATCAATGATTTTACTTCGTCAGGAAGGTCAGCAAGTGAAGCATAATCTTCACTCTTAACGATATGCTTATCGAATTGAGTAAAGTTCCATTTTGTAATATTTGTTTTATCTGGTCTTGGAAGGGATAGGTTTTCAGCTGAGGCTAACGCATTTACGCGAAGTTCCGTTAACCAAGCTGGTTCACCCATCTCTTTTGAAAAAGAAGTCACATATTCCTTATCGAATGGTAATACGGTTTCTGTAGTCATGTCTGGTCCCCCTAACTTACGCTTCTTGCCCGACAGTTTCGTCCTCAATGCCAAGCTCTTTTTTAATCCAATCATATCCTTCAGCTTCTAAACGTTGAGCAAGCTCAGGGCCACCAGATTTTACAATACGTCCCTGCATCATTACGTGAACAAAATCAGGTGTAATGTAGTTTAATAAACGTTGGTAGTGAGTGATCATTAAGCAACCAAACTCAGAGCTACGCATTTCGTTAATTCCTCTTGAAACAACCTTTAACGCGTCGATATCTAATCCAGAGTCGATTTCGTCAAGGATGGCAATCTTCGGCTGAATCATCATTAATTGTAGAATTTCGTTACGCTTCTTTTCTCCACCTGAGAACCCTTCGTTTAAGTAACGTTGAGCCATATCTGGATCCATTTCTAAAAACTCCATGTTTTTGTCCATCTGACGGATGAATTTCATTAAAGAAACTTCATCTCCTTCTTCACGACGGCTGTTAATAGCTGAACGTAAGAAGTCCGCATTTGTTACCCCGCTAATTTCGCTTGGGTACTGCATTGCTAAAAATAGACCTGCACGAGCGCGCTCATCTACTTCCATTTCAAGTACATCTTCTCCATCAAGAGAGATTGAACCCGAAGTTACTTCATATTTAGGATGTCCCATAATGGCAGAAGACAAAGTAGATTTACCTGTTCCGTTAGGTCCCATGATTGCGTGGATTTCTCCACCTTTAATTTCAAGAGTTACCCCTTTTAGAATTTCCTTTTCATCGATTGACACATGTAAATCCTTAATGGATAAAGTTGATCCTGACATATCTATTACCTCCATAATTTGAAAGAAAATTAGTTATCTCTTTACTATAAAAACTTTATTTTCATTCTCATTTTATTCTCATTACAATCTTATAACAAATGAAATGTGATATCAACTCTTAAGAACCTGTTATCGCTCTATTACTTACCTATTTTTTTCTTCGACTATCTTTTCTATGTACGATACCATTTGCTTAACAGAAAAACCAGTGGAATTCTCCACTGGCTCACGAATTTCTTCTATAAATATATATGTTACTAGGCATGAACCCTACGATCCAAATCTGCAATCATCCTTTGACTTTGCAAATAATCTTGTTGCCTTACTTTTTCAATTTTCATTCTAACCTTATGTTTCCGACTGTAGGTTTCATATCCCACTCCATGAGCTCCATACATCGCCTTTTCCATCTCACTCGTGTAGTTCAACCTTAGTTGACTAATAATGAATCCATCCCTTCCAACTATCACTTTTTTTCGACTTCTTTGGTCACATCTATCGTAACATAGGTTAAATCTTTGGAACAAAGCCGAAAAAACACGATATTTAAGGATGAGTACGAATAAGACTTTGTTAGAAAAACTCACCTTGTGGTTTCCATTCTTTTCTTGCTAAATCCTCTCGATAAGAGCTTAACTCACTGTTTTAATTGATTAAAATCATCCATCGTATTTTGTACAAGGGTAACAGCCTGGCTCATGGCACCGCCTCCACCAAAGGCTGCAGTTACACCAATCGCTTCAAGAATCTCTTGTTCGGTTGCGCCTTGGTCCAAGCATCCTTTCACATGGTAGATGATGCAATATTCATCCTGAGAATACAGGCTAATTCCCAGAGCAATTAGTTGCTTTTGTTTTTGAGTTAAGACTCCCTCTTTGAAGCATGCTTCTGTGAATGCATTAAAATGGCTAGCGATATCTGGCATTTTTTGAGTAAACGCACCAAGACCTTGTTTATAATCATGTAGAGCTTCTTCACTCGGATTTCTTGCAATAAATCCTTGATCCATTTGTCCCACTCCAGTCTTTAAGTTATGTAGTATCACATATGTTAGTATCCTTGAATTGAAACAAATTATTACACAAAAAAACAGATGCCCCTATAAGAGACACCTGTTTTTTCTATTATTCAGATACTGGTACTACAGCACCTTCGTATTTTTCAAGGATAAAGTCTTGGATTTCTTGTGAGTGTAGTACTTCGACTAAAGCTTTGATTGCTTCAGAGTTTTCGTCACCTTTACGAACCGCGATTACGTTCACGTACGGAGACTCTTTGTCTTCGATTGCAATTGAATCTTCAATTGGGTTTAGACCTGCATCGATCGCATAGTTCGAGTTGATAAGTACTGCATCACCTTCATCATTGTTAAAGATTTGTGGTAATAATGATGCTTCGTACTCTGTGTCAAAGTGAAGATTTTTAGGATTTTCTGCGATATCTTCAACTGTTGCTTCTACGTTATTAACGCCTTCTTTAAGAGTGATTAATCCCTCTTTTTCAAGCATAGTTAAAATACGACCGTGGTCTGCAACGGAGCTGCTCATGATGATATGTGCTCCTTCTGGAAGCTCTTCTAAGCTCTTGTACTTTTTAGAGTACACACCCATTGGTTCGATATGGATTCCACCCGCATTAGCAAAATCATAACCATGTTCAGCCATTTGAGACTCAAGGTAAGGAATATGTTGGAAATAGTTTGCATCAAGATCACCAGACTCTAACGCTTGGTTAGGTAGGATATAATCTTGGAATGTTTCAATCTTTAATTCAATTCCTTTTTCCGCTAAAAGTGACTTTGCTTCTTCTAAAATTTCCGCATGTGGTACGTTAGAAGCTCCAACTACTAACTCAGTAGTTTCTGCTGCTTCTTCGCCTTCACCAGCGTTAGACTCATCTTCTTTTGCTGTACCGCAAGCTGCAAGAACTAAAGCAACTGCTAATGATAAAAATAAGCTTAAAAATTTCTTCATTTTTGTCTCTCTCCTATCTTTTGTCTAGTTTTGATGTTATAGAATCTCCAATAAATTGGATAATAAACACAATAATTAAAATGATGACTGTTGCTACCAAGGTGACGTCGCTACGACTTCTTTGGAACCCTTCCAAATACGCAAGGTTACCTAAACCACCCGCACCAATCACACCAGCCATTGCTGTATAACTCACCAAAGCAATAGCCGTAACCGTAATACCAGATACTAAAGCTGGCAGTGATTCAGGAATAAGCACCTTAAAGATAATCGTGCTTGTTTTAGCTCCCATGGATTTAGCCGCTTCAATAACTCCTTTATCAATCTCACGCAATCCGATTTCCACCATTCTCGCGTAAAACGGAGCCGCACCTATAATTAATGCCGGTAAAGCTGCATTTTCACCAATCATCGTATCTAGTATAAGCTTTGTAAAAGGGATAAGAAGAACGATCAATATAATAAAGGGAATCGAGCGGAAGACGTTCACTACAGAACTGATCACTTTATTTACAATTGCATTTTCCCAAATATTACCCTTAGCTGTTAAAAATAATAAAAGTCCTAAAATTAATCCAAGAACAAATGTAATAACAACTGATATAGCTGTCATATAAAGAGTTTCATTCGTTGCCTCAATCATTTTTTCCCAGTTTACGTTTGGTAAAAGTGTCTCAAGCATTCGAAATCACCTCCACTCCAACCTGTTGTGACTCGATATACGCAATGGCCTTTGAAAGCTCTTCTTTTTCCCCATCTAAGTGGATGAAAAGCGTTCCGTAAGATCCATTTTGTGTTTGTGATATTTTCCCTTGCAGGATATTAACAGTCACATGGTAATGACGAATAAGATTGGTAATCAGCGGTTGCTCTGCTGCTTCTCCAACAAAGCCTAATTGAACAACCGTACCGTGCGGGTAAAGTTCTAATAAATGTTCAATCGTTTCCTTCGTTTCTTCAGGCTCTGTTACCTGCTGAACAAATCGTTTCGTAATTTCTTCCTTAGGGTTCTTAAATACATCAAGAACAGGACCGAGTTCAACGACCTTTCCACCTTCCATCACAGCTACACGATGACAAATCTTTCGGATTACGTGCATTTCATGTGTGATAAGGACAATGGTTAATCCTAAACGCTTATTAATATCAACTAATAGCTCTAGAATCGAATCGGTTGTTTGCGGATCAAGTGCAGATGTTGCCTCATCACAAAGAAGAACCTTTGGATTATTAGCAAGTGCTCTTGCAATTCCTACTCTTTGTTTTTGCCCTCCACTCAATTGAGATGGGTAAGCGTCTTCTCTTCCTTCTAATCCAACTAAACGAATAAGCTCGTCCACTCTTTTCATTCTTTGAGCTTTAGGAACTCCTGCAATTTCAAGTGGAAATGCAATATTTTCTCTAACGGTACGAGACCATAACAGATTAAAATGTTGGAAAATCATGCTTATTTCCTGTCTAGCTTTTCGAAGGCTACTACCTTTAATTTTCGATACTTCATTATTTGCTACGATAACAGATCCCACCGTAGGAATTTCTAACCCGTTGAGCATACGAATAAGCGTACTTTTTCCTGCTCCACTATAACCGATTACCCCAAAGATCTCTCCTTCAGTAATTTCTAGGTTTACATTATCAACAGCCGTTACTTTTCCTTGTCTTGAAGAATAAATCTTTTTCACATCTTTTATCGAGATCAAAGGTTTCTCCTCCTTCCATTTCCGATTATTCTGATAAAACTACATGGTATCATGCATCAAGAAAGCTTCATTATAACTTAGGTTCTATCATCCGCACCATTCCTATTCGAATGAGAGCTTTCTATATGAACAAAAAAAACCTTCCTGCATGAGCAGAAAGGCAGAAACAGTCACCTTTCTCTCATCTATCAAAGCAATACGCTTTGTGTGAATTGGCACCATTTCAATAATTTGACGGTTGCCGGGCTTCATAGGGCACATCCCTCCACCTCTCTTGATAAGAGCTTATCAATCTATATGAACTTTTACGTTGTAGTCTTAATCACGAGTGATATCGTATCATGGATAAATTGGAGTGTCAACGATAAAATTCGACAAAAATCTTATTGATTACACATTGCTTGTAAGTGAGGTTTTCCCTGTTGCCAATGTAATCGCTTGCTCTAAGTCTTCAATTAAATCCTCCACATTTTCAATTCCAATCGATAGACGAATTAAATCCTCTGGAACTCCTGCCGCTTTTAACCGCTCTGTGTCTAGCTGTTGATGAGTAGTGCTTGCAGGATGAATAACTAAGCTTTTTGCATCGCCAACATTAGCAACATGTGCCCAAAGCTTTAGACTATTTATAAACGTTGCTCCTGACGCACGGCCTCCGTCAATTCCAAAGACAACGATAGAACCTGCTCCTTTAGGTAAGTATTTCTTCGCAAGCTCAAAGTCTGGATGCTTTTGATTTCCGGGATACATCACCCAATTAACACCTGGATGCGCCTCTAAATACTCTACTACCTTTTCAGTATTTGCCACGTGCTCCTTCATTCTCACGTGCAAAGTTTCTAGACCAAGTGTGAATTGAAAGGCATTTTGAGGGCTTAATGCTGGACCTAAATCACGAAGCAATTGCACTCTAGCTTTTACAATATAAGCTGCAGCACCAATTGCCTCACTATATACAATATCATGATAACTTGCATCAGGAGTTGTAAAACCAGGGAATTTAGACGAATTCCAATCAAACTTTCCGCCATCCACGATGATACCACCAAGAGTAGTCCCATTCCCTAATAACCACTTGGTTGCCGAATGAATGACAATATCTGCACCATGTTCGATTGGTCGGCATAAATAAGGAGTCGCAAAGGTATTATCGATTACAAGCGGAATACCTGCATCATGTGCAATCTTTGTAACCTTTTCGATATCCAAAATACGCAAACTTGGGTTTCCGATGGTCTCGGCAAATACCGCCTTTGTTTTATCTGTAATAGCTTGTTTAAAGTTCTCTGGATTAGTTGAATCCACAAACTTCACTTGAATCCCATATTTAGGGAGAGTTACTGCAAATAAATTATATGTACCACCATATAAATTTGAAGCCGCAACAATTTCATCTCCTGCTTCTGCCAAGTTGAGTATGGCCAGTGTAATTGCTGCCATTCCACTCGAAACGGCAAGCGCTCCGACTCCACCTTCTAATAGGGCCACTCTTTCTTCGAATACCGTAGTCGTTGGATTATGAATACGTGTATAAATATATCCAGGCTCAGCAAGTGCAAACAGATTAGCCGCATGCTCTGTGTCTTTAAATTGATAAGCATTATTTTGATAAATTGGTACCGCTCTAGCTCCTGTAACAGGATCTGGGCTTAATCCACCATGTACACCAAGCGTTTCTAACCGATACTTCTTCTGTTCTGACATTCCATTCCCTCCCATAAAACTTCAAATATTATTTACATACTTATATGGTTTTACTAGATAGAATAAGGTTTCTAAGTAAAGAGCTGTTCTAAAGGTTGCCTGTAAGGTAATTACATTTGATACGGTTGCTTGCCTTAGCTTGATCTCCCCACTGAGTAAGGAGATGATATGTTCCTTCTGTCCTTGGAGATATGCGTCAATATGATGATGATTTTCTTCGATTAACAGTTCAACGTTCCCTTTGTTTATATGGATAAAGAAGGTATCATCTTCGGATTGAATACAAATAACGACTGATGCCTTTCTTAAAAAAGGCAGTAAATGGCTTCGGCTATTCCATTCATTCACTGTTTTTTGTAAATGAAAAAGCAACGGTCTTCCCCCTCTCAACATCTAACTATATATATATTCCACTTGGAGAGAATCCTTACCTTTAATATTTCTTCGACAAATTTTCGAACATTTGTCAGGGGTACCTAACAAGCTTTATATCGAATGCTGTAATTAGAGTTCATTTCCCGAGAAATATGTCACTTTTTAAAATGAAGTTACTTTTGCTGTCGAAGGGATTCGGAAATCGACAAATAAAAAAAATCAGACAAAAAACGTCTGATTCCTATAAGGACTTTAAGCTTTCATATAAAAATGGTACCGATTGAAAAGCATAAATTTTCTTAACTAATTTGTTTTTCCTTATAACAAGTAAACAGGGAACAGACTCGATCGAATATTGCTCAGCTAATGCTGGCACAAAATTCAGATCAGCCTTTAACCAGTTATATTGTGGTAAAAGCTGTTCAACGACTGAGAGCATTTTTCCTGCTACCTGGCATGTACCACATAACGGTGTGTACAAGTAGAGAAAATTTGTTTCCTCCGCCGAGAAGAGTATTTCCCTGTTATTTTCAAGCAATTCTTGCATGTTGTTACTCCTTCTTACACTTTGTCTAAAAATTGCGTAAAGACATCGATGTTTGCCCCAAGCAGTACAGTAGCTAAATGATGTTCTGGTGCGGTAGCTACCTCCCTGTAGGTTCGATCGATGTATAAATGATCTGCTTCAGGAAACTCGCGTTTAAAAAGTCTTCGAAGCTTTTCTCCAGCTTCATCAGCATCAACAAGAATATAGACATCCTTTCCAAACAATTCATCAATGATTTCATCAAGCTTCGAAAGAGATATCGTTCCATTCGTACAAATAATGTCTACAGGCTCCTTAATAACCTTTTGCACCTTCTTTTTGTCTGACGTACCTTCTACAATAATTACTTTTTCAGGTCTCACTTCAGTCATATGCATCACCTGTGAACATGTTGTATTTTCTTTACTTTATTCATTATTCTCGAAAGAGGTGTACAATTCCTCTAACTATTTACGATTATAAAAAAATAAACAGCGGAAAGAAACCCGCTGTCCATGGATTAACACCATCCACCTTCATCACAATCTGTATATCTTGGTTCGTCACGAGATGGAGTGGATACCAGCTGAAAAATCTTCTCTCCAGCACTTTCAAAATGATGTTCAAGCTGAATATCACTTCCACTCGGTAAAGGGACCTTTCCGATTTGTTCATTTTCTAGATAAAGCACGATTTCACCATTTTGAAGCTTTCCGACAACACGGTCTGTAATATCTAATTTTCCTTGCTGCAAAGTCATGTTGTTAGCCATCCCTTTCTTTTCTGTTATACGTGTAGCATGCCCATGTTTGCTAGAAAAAAAAGAAACAAATAAAAGACACCTAGAAAGGTGCCTCATGTTTTAGTCTTCGTTAATCATTTCTTCATACTGCTCAGCTGTCATTAAGTTATCCACTTCACTAGCGTCAGATGGCTCAACAACAATCATCCAAGCTTTTTCATATGGTGACTCATTTACGAACTCTGGGCTGTCGTTTAAATCTTCATTTACCTCTACTACTTTTCCACTTACTGGAGCATAAAGTTCAGAAACCGTTTTAACAGATTCAACGCTACCGAATGGCTCATCAGCTGTTACAGTGTCACCTACTTCTGGAAGTTCAACAAAAACGATGTCACCAAGCTCCGATTGAGCGAAATGTGTAATACCGATACGAACGGTATTTCCTTCTGTTTTTACCCATTCATGTTCTTCAGAATAACGTAGATCCTTTGGTGTACTCACGATAAAACCCCTCCATAATATGTATTAATTGTTAGTTACTTTGTAAGCCATACTTTTTCATAGTCTGCTTCCTTAAAGCCAAGCGTTACTTTCTCTCCATCTGTTAACAGTGGGCGCTTGATTAACATCCCGTCCGAGGCAAGAAGCTCAAGAAGCTCGTCCTCTGAAGAAGTTGCTATTTTATCTTTCACACCAAGCTCACGATATTTTTGTCCGCTCGTGTTGAAGAATTTTTTCAATTCAAGTCCACTTGCCTTATAGTAGGATTCAAGTTCCGCTTTTGAAGGAGGCTGCTCTACGATATGTACCTCTTGATACTCAAGATTGTGAGAATCCAGCCATTTTTTCGCGTTTCGACAGGTTCCACATTTCGGATACCAATAGAAGGTCAATGCCATGTTACCACCATCCTTTTACACTTTCAATTGCATATTAACATAATTAGGTACAAATTCATAACTTTGACTACAAATTTTTTGGCGAATTTACTCGTTTGCAAATAAATCCCCCCTTCAAATAGATGAAGGGGGGATTCGCTCTAGTTATAGGACAAATTTTTCAGCTTCGATTAGTTTTTCTGAAGCTTCACGCTTTTTCGCAATGACGTTGATTGGTGTGTGTCTTGTAAATTTGCGAAGGGCAGAGATCATCATGCGCAATGCGTCACCTGTTTCTGTTGCGACAAGTGTTTCTTTTGCGTGCTGCTCGATTTCGTTGAATGCTTCCTGACAGAAGATTTGTGTGTATAAAAGCTTTTGCTTGCTCTTTTCTACCCCGTCCTTAGCGATTGCTTTTTCTGTTCGTAACACGGCTGATTCCATCGCATAAGCATTGGATACGATATCGGCGATGTTCACTAAGATTTCCTGCTCACTCTCTAGTGCTTTTCCAAACTTTTGCGCCGCTAGCCCTGCTGCAAGAAGGCCGATTTTCTTCGCATTTTTCACTAAATACTTCTCTTGAGCAAGTGGCTCATCGCCTGGCTCTTCTGGCATAAGCATCATAAGCTCTTCTTGAAGGGCTTGTGCTTTTTGGAATAAAGGAAGTTCTCCTTTAAATGCTTTTCTTAAATACGTGCCAGGTACTAAAAGGCGATTGATTTCGTTTGTACCTTCAAAAATTCGGTTAATTCGAGAGTCACGGTACACTCGTTCAATTTCATACTCGCTCATAAAGCCGTAACCACCGTGAAGCTGTACCCCTTCATCCGCTACATAATCCAACACTTCCGTGGCGAAGAATTTATTTAGTGAACATTCGATTGCGTATTCAGCAATGGATGCTGCTACCGCTTTCCCATTTTTCACTTCTTCATCCGATAACTTGCTCATGCGCTCTTCAAAAAGTCCGACAGTACGGTAGACAGAGCTTTCAGCCGCAAAGATTTTGGAAGCCATTGTTGCTAGTTTTTCTTTTGTTAAATTGAATTGAGATAGCTTTGTTTTAAATTGTTGGCGCTGATTCGTGTACTTCGTCGTAATTTCAAATGCAGCTTTTGAACCTCCGACGGCTCCCACCCCAAGCTTATAACGACCAATATTTAAAATGTTAAAGGCGATAATATGACCTTTTCCGTACTCTCCTAATAGGTTTTCAACCGGTACTTGAGCATCTTCTAAAATCAACGTACGAGTGGAAGAACTCTTAATTCCCATCTTCTTCTCTTCTGGACCAACAGACACTCCCGAAAACTCTCTTTCAACGATAAAAGCAGAGAAGTGCTCGCCATCGATTTTTGCATAAACAACAAATACATCGGCAAAACCTGCATTTGTAATCCATTGCTTTTCTCCGTTAAGAACATAATGCGTTCCTTCTGCATTTAAAACAGCCGTTGTTCTTGCCCCCAATGCATCTGACCCTGAGCCAGGTTCAGTTAATGCATAGGCAGCCAACTTTTCACCAGTGGCTAGTGTAGGTAAGTATTTTTGCTTTTGGTCTTCGTTTCCGAACAATACGATTGGTAACGATCCGATCCCAACATGTGCACCGTGTGAGATCGAGAAACCACCCGCACGAGACATTTTTTCAGCGATTAGTGCAGAACTGATTTTATCAAGAGCCAGACCGCCATACTCTTCCGGAACATCAGCCCCAAGAAGACCGAGTTCACCCGCTTCTTTTAATAGCTTTACTGAACGATCAAATTCATGGTTTTCAATATGCTCCACTTGTGGGAGAACTTCATTCGTGACGAAATCCTCTGTCATTTTTGCAATCATTTTTTGCTCATCTGTATAATCCTCTGGAGTAAAGACTCGATCATAGGAAACATCTTCAATTAAAAAGCTTCCACCCTTAATTAATTTATCTGTGTGATTAGTCATCTTTTTGCCTCCGTTTTTTATAAAAGTTCGAATACTCCAGCAGCACCCATGCCGCCTCCGATACACATGGTAACAACCCCAAATTGTTGATTGCGTCGCTTCATTTCATGGATAAGAGAAAGGGTTAGCTTCGCACCAGTACAGCCAAGTGGGTGACCTAGTGCAATGGCACCTCCATTTACATTCACCTTTTCCTCATCAATTCCTAACTCACGAATCACTTGAATCGATTGAGAAGCAAAGGCTTCATTTAGTTCAAATAATCCGATATCCGATAGCTCTAAACCGGCAAGCTTTAATGCTTTAGGAATGGCTACAACTGGACCGATTCCCATAATTTCAGGTGGCACGCCTCCAACGGCGAATGATCGGAATTTGACAAGTGGCGTGAGTCCCCCAGCCTCTGCCTTTTCACGATCCATAACCATGACGGCCGCCGCTCCGTCACTTGTTTGTGAGGAATTTCCTGCTGTAACCGTTCCTGTTACGGAAAAGGCCGGACGAAGCTTTGCCAATGTTTCTACCGTTGACTCAGGACGCACTCCCTCGTCTTGGCTAAAAACGAATGGTTTTTCAACTAATTTATTGTCTCTTCCAACCGAGCGTAGAATAACGTCTACTGGAACAATTTCATCAACAAACTTTCCTTCTTGGAGAGCTTTTGCTGCTTTTTGGTGACTTCTTACCGCAAAAGCATCTTGATCTTCACGAGATATTCCAAATTTCCTTGCTACCTCTTCTGCTGTGTGTCCCATCCCCATATAGTATTGTGGTGCTGACTCAGCCAGTTTGGCATTGGGCCTTACCACATGACCCATCATCGGTACTAAGCTCATGGATTCTGCTCCACCAGCAATGATCGTGTCGGCATGACCAATCATGATCTTTTCTGCCGCATAGGCAATTGACTGAAGCCCTGATGAACAATAGCGGTTGATGGTAATGGCAGGCACTGTGTCAGGAAGTCCTGCAAGCGCCCCAATATTTCTTGCCATATTTAACCCTTGCTCTGCTTCCGGCATCGCACAGCCAATAATTAAGTCATCAATATTTCCATCATAATTTCCTGCCCGCTTTAAGGTCTCTTTTACAACCAATGCACCTAGATCATCAGGTCTAACACTGGCAAGCGATCCTTTTTTTGATTTTCCCACTGGAGTTCGTGCTCCAGCAACGATCACCGCTTCTCTCATCACGTTCCCTCGCTTCCTATTTATGCTACAAGTCTATTAACCTATTAATTACGTAATGGTTTTCCTTTTAAAAGCATATGCTGCATTCTTGCTTGCGATTTTGGCTCTGCAATTAAGCTCAAGAAGGCCTCTTTTTCAAGGTCAAGCAAGTATTGCTCATCGACTTCCGTTCCAAATGGCACTTTTCCGCCCGCAATCACATAAGCTAGTTTCTTTGCAATTTTCAAATCGTGCTCTGAAATATATCCAGAGTAATGCATCGTTTGTGCTCCTAAAAGTAAGGTGGCGTAGCCCGTTTCACCGACGACGGGAATCTTCTTTCGGACGGGCGGCTTATACCCTTTGTCATAAAGAGCTAGAACTGCCTGCTTCGCATCATACAGCTGGTGGTCTCCGTTTACACTGACACCATCTGCTTTATTCAAGAAGTTGTTTTCACGCGCTTCCTCTCCCGATGTGGAAACCTTTGCCATTGCAATCGTTTCAAACACTTTATTTGCCACGTTTTGAAGGTCAAATGGAACTCCGTTTGGCATGCTGTTTAAAAACTTCATGTATAGCTCTTTGTTCCCGCCACCTCCAGGGATAAGACCAACCCCAACTTCCACAAGTCCCATATACGTTTCCATTGTCGCTTGAATATGCGCAGCTGGTAGGCAAACCTCTGCTCCACCACCAAGGGTCATCGCAAATGGTGCAGCAACGACTGGCTTTGTGCTGTACTTAATTTTCATCATGGCTTGTTGGAAGTGACGAACGACCATATCAATTTCAAAAATATTATCATCCTGTGCTTCCATAAGAATCATGGCAAGGTTTGCACCGACGCAGAAGTTCTTACCTTGATTCCCAATGACCAAGCCCTTGAAGTTCTTTTCCACTTCTTCAACAGCAAAATTAATCATTTGCACAATATCAAGCCCAATCGCATTACTTTGTGAATGGAATTCTAGAAGGGCTACTCCATCTCCAAGATCAATCAAACTGGCACCACTATTCTTCTTGATAACACCACGCTGTTTTTTGATTTTTTTCAGGTTGATCACCTTTGGGTTTTCTTCTACTAGCTTGTAATCACCATTGGTATAAAAGAAAACATCCCCGTTTTCTTCTTCCTTATAAAAGCTTGTTTGACCATTTGCTAGCATTTCCTTTATCCAGCTTGGAATAACAAGACCGTCTTTCTCCATTTTTGCAATCGATTTTTCTAATCCAAGCGCATCCCATACTTCAAAAGGTCCTTGCTCCCAACCGAAGCCCCATTTCATGGCACGGTCAATCGCGACAATGTCATCGGCAATCGTACCAAGTAGATTCGCAGAATACACAAGTACAGGACTAAAAATATTCCAAAGTAGTTCTCCAGTACGGTCATTCGCATATACAAGCGCTTTCAATTTATTCGCTAAGCCTTTTTCCTGTTTGCTCATTTCAATAGAGGCCGTTTTTAATTTTTTTCGTTCCACGTATTCAAGAGTGACCGGATCTAATTCAAGTATTTCTTTTCCTTTTTTCAGGAAGAATCCTTGACCAGATTTGCTGCCAAGCCAACCTTTTTCAAGCATTTGATTCATAAAGGCAGGAACCTCAAATACTTCTTTCTCTTCACCATCCACTTGGTCATACACGTTTTTTGCAACATGCGCAAATGTATCAAGTCCTACCACATCCAACGTACGGAAGGTTGCACTCTTTGGTCGTCCGATTAGCGGTCCCGTTACAGAATCCACTTCCCCAACGCTGTATCCACCTTTTAACATTTCCCTTACTGTTACTAAGAGACCGTACGTACCAATTCGGTTGGCGATAAAATTTGGCGTGTCCTTAGCCACAACCACACCTTTTCCGAGAATATCTTCCCCGTACTGCTTCATAAAATGAAGTACATCCGGTGAAGTATGTTGAGTTGGAATGATTTCTAAAAGCTTTAAGTATCTAGGAGGATTAAAAAAGTGTGTACCAAGGAAATGCTTTTGAAAGTCTTCAGAGCGGCCTTCTGCCATCGCCTCTACAGAAATACCTGATGTATTTGAGCTTACAAAGCTACCAGGCTTTCGATATTCATCAACCTTCTCGAAAATCTGCTGCTTAATGGCTAGGTTTTCTACTACCACTTCAATGATCCAGTCAACTTCACTTAGTCGTGATAGATCATCTTCAAAATTTCCTGCTTCGATGAGGGCTAAATTATTTTTTGAGGTTAATGGTGCAGGTTTTTGTTTTAACAGCTTTTGAAGAGCTGTTTGGCTAATTCGATTTCTTACCGCTTTATCTTCTAGAGTTAACCCCTTTTTCTTCTCGTCATCAGTTAGCTCGCGCGGAACGATATCTAATAGCAAGGTTGGAATCCCAATATTGGCAAGGTGTGCGGCAATACCAGACCCCATTACCCCCGAGCCTAATACGGCAGCTTTTTTAATTTGTTGGATCAACTTCAGTCTCCCCCTTTAACGTTTTTGAGTGGATTCGTCGTTTTGAATGAATACTCATTCATTTTTGGTTACTTTTATCATATGATATTTAAATATTTTACGCAATCCTTTGTCGTTGAAATTTAAAAATTTTTTGAAAGTTACATTATTTTATGCGACCAATAGAATCCTATGATTGTGGATATGTTATACACGAGGAAAAAAGTTTGGGGGTGTACCTATGGCAAAGATGAAGAAAAACCCATCAAAGGCTGGCGTAAGTGCCGCTAGCGTTAAGGGTGATGCTGGCCCAACTGTTGAAAATGATGGTGGTGGAAAAAGAAACAGCCAGAACAACCAGTATAAGAGATAATGAGGAGTGTACCCGCACTGAATAGGTGTCGGGTACGTTTTTTTTAGTTGGGGCCGTAGTTGAAAGACGTTTCCCCCTTTCCAAGCCTTCCTAACGTTCTTCATTCACCTGATGAAAGACGTTTCCCCTTTTCCAAGCCTTCCTAACGTTCTTCATTCACCTGATGAAAGGCGTTTCCCCCTTTTCAAGCCTTCCTAACGTTCTTCATTCACCTGTTGAAGGACGTTTCCCCCTTTTCAAGCCTTCCTAACGTTCTTCATTCACCTGATGAAAGACGTTTCCCCCTTTTCAAACCTTTCTAACGTTCTTCATTCAACTGATGAAAGACGTTTCCCCCTTTCCAAGTCTTCCTAACGTTCTTCATTCACCTGATGAAAGACGTTTCCCCTTTTCCAAGCCTTCCTAACGTTCTTCATTCACCTGTTGAAAGACGTTTCCCCCTTTTCAAGTCTTCCTAACGTTCTTCATTCACCTGATGAAAGACGTTCCCCCTTTTCAAGCCTTCCTAACGTTCTTCATTCACCTGATGAAAGACGTTTCCCCCTTTAAGTAGCTGCAAAATGTTGTTCATTTTAAAGTTTTTAACTCCCTTCATCCTTCGAAGGACATAAAAAACTACCCACTCAAACGAATGGGTAGTTCCTCACTTACTTTTTAAACATTCCCTTCAGGACAAACGCTACATTCGCTGGGCGTTCGGCTAGGCGGCGCATGAAGTATCCGTACCAGTCGGTTCCATACGGGACATATACTCTCATCTTATATCCTTCTTCAACTAGCTCGATTTGCTTTTCCGGGCGGATGCCGTATAGCATTTGGAACTCAAATTGGTCGTTGTTGATGCGATGCTCACTAGCTAGTTGTTTTGTATATTCAATGATTGCATCATCGTGTGTAGCAACGGCCGTGTAATTTCCGTTTAACATATGCATCTTAATAATCTTTTTAAAATTTTCATCCACGTCTTTTTTTACTGGAAATGCTACTTCCGGAGATTCTTTGTATGCCCCCTTCACAAGCCGTAAATTGGGTTGGTACTCATTAAGCTCCTCGATATCCTTTTCCGTTCGATATAAATACGCTTGAATAACTGTACCTACATTCTCATATTCCCTTTTTAATTTTTTAAAAATATCTAATGTTTTCTGCGCACGAGAATAGTCTTCCATATCAATCGTGACGAACACATCGTTCTTTTTCGCTGCTTCTAGTATTCTTCTCATATTGTGTAGAACGACGTGGTCTGATATATCTAATCCCATCGAAGTCATTTTTAGTGATAATTGTGATTGAAGTTTTTCCCGTCCGATTGACTCTATCGCTAGTATTGAGTTATCGGCCATTTCATTTGCTTCTTTCTCATTGTCGACAAATTCACCTAAATAGTCGATGGTAACGAGTAGCCCTTTTTTATTAAGGTCTTGAATAACGCGTGTTGCGAGTTCAATGGTTTCACCAGCAACAAATCGTGACGCACCGAATCGTAATCCATATCGCTTGGCTAATTTCGTTAATGCTCGATTTTTAGAAAGGAATAAAAAGAAATCTCTCATCAATTGTTCCATTTTGATATCCCTCCTGCAAGCGTTTACTATAGCTATATGAAATGGAAAGGCTAAGCGTTTACTGATGTTGATTCACTATGTTTAAAATATAACCGTAGAAATTCCGTTTAAATTGGGAAAACCCCATATTTTCTTAAGTATAAGTGGAGTTTTTCCGTTTATATGATCAAAATCTTTGAATTTTGGCTTATTTAGAGCAGTTAACCGGAATTCCTCCGCTTATATCTGCTTTTTAAGCTTCCTCTACATAATTAGCCGGAAATTCTCCGCCTATTAATTCTTTTACCTATACGAAATCATCTATGATTTGATTTACAAATTGGACTACAGTTTCAAGCCTATTTTTATAAATATTCACGTTATATCAAAATAAATGACCATCAAATTCACAAACAAATTGATGGTCATTTTAATATACGTTTTGGTTTTTTGTGATAGGTAATAGAACCCGTTATCTTTATTTTTTCGCTTGTCGGTGCGCTTCATTTAATTGTTTGATTTCATTAATTGTTTCCTTAACCTCATTTTTCGCATCAGGATATGTGTCGTTCCAATGCTTAACGAGAGCAGGCATTGATTTGCTCATGTGAGAGTAAAGGATCCACGCTTTTACTTTTTCCACATGATCAGCATCTGCCTCACCTAGTAGCAATTCGGTATATTTGGTTAGTAATCCATTGATCTTTTCATCTAGTTGATTGCTCACGAGTTCCCTCCGTTCTTTAGTGCCTTTTTGGGTCGATTACAAGTTTGTGGACAAATTCTACAGCGGTCCGGTGTTCCTGTTAAGGCATAAAAGAAGCAGCATGTGGTTCGTACACGAACTTCTTCTCCAAGCTCAGGAATATAACGTTTATCATGAAAATGTCTTTTAATGGGGTTTTCATGATAATGTCCAAACAATGATCCAGGTGCAAGTTGAGCAATGAACTGTAAATCTTCCACAGCACGTCCACAAACCTCTTCATCTTCATTTTCAGCTAACACCGATTCATACAGCCAAAAAATATAGATCGCAATATTTTCCCATAATACGAGTTTAGATTGTTTGGACTCCGTCTTCACACTCTCCACAATAGGAGTTACGATATTGGAAAAAAAGTCAGCTATGGCTTCATATCTCCATTGGTCTCTATCACCAGTGGGTTCACTGATTCTCCACTTTGAAAAATAGAACGTAGGTAGCCAAAGTGGATCTTGTTCGTCTGTTTGAAGATGCATATGCTCGAGCTGTATATGAAATCGTTTGTTAAATGCGGTCATTGCATACAAATAAATGGCGGATAAAAAAGCGGATCTCTTAATAAACATGGAAGCTGTTACTTTTACATTGGGCGACCCAATATGCTCGGAAGCACGACTGATAAAGGTCCGAAGCTGATCTTTTTGAAGAAGCTCATTTAACGTAATCGATAGATCAGATTCCCCATGAACTTTTTCTAATGTAAATCGGTAATTCTTCAGTTGACTTAATTCTGTTTCTGAAAAAAATTTATCCATTGACTGCTCCTGCATGTCTAAATACCGTTCTTCCCTTTCCATAGGGGATGCAAAGCGGTGTCCCGAATAATGGGTCAATGGAAATTTCACAGTCCATTTCAAATACCTTCTTCACAAGCCCTCTTGTCACGACATCCTCTGGCTTTCCCATTGCTGCGATTTTCTTGTCCTTAACTGCCACGATATTATGCGCATAACGACAAGCTAGGTTCAAATCATGAAGGACCATCACGATCGTACGATTTTCCCTCTCATTCAGCTCAAATAATAAATCAAGTATGTCAATTTGATGGGTCATATCTAAATAGGTGGTTGGTTCATCCAGAAGAATAAAGTCCGTATCCTGTGCTAATGTCATCGCAATCCATGCTCTTTGACGTTGACCACCTGAAAGTGAATCCACAGACCGTTCCTTTAAATCGAGCAACCCGGTTGCTTCAAGTGCCTTATAGACCTTCTCTTCATCCTCACTAGACCATTGCTTAAGCCATGTTTGGTAAGGATAGCGCCCTTGCTTCACCAGTTGAAGAACCGTCAAACCTTCAGGTGACACCGGTCCTTGCGGCAACACGGCCATTTGCTTTGCCACTTCCTTGGAGGACATTTTTACAATCTCTTTTCCATTTAATACGATTTCTCCGCTTTTGGGCTTTAATAACCGAGCAATCGACCGTAAAAGAGTGGATTTTCCACATCCATTGCCACCGATAAATACAGTAATTTCGCCTTTCGGGATCTTCAAATTTAATTCATCTATAATGATGGAGTCACCATATGATAGCGTTAATTGTTTCGTTTCAATGGCTTTTTTCATCTTTATTCGCACTCCTTCCCTGACATTATCCATTTCTAGTTTTAAAAAGAAGATAAATAAAGTACGGTGCACCGATGCCTGCTGTAAATACGCCTGCTGGAATTTCTAATGGAGAGAACAAGGTTCGACCAATCAAATCGGCCACCATCACTAAAATGGCACCGATCAAAGCAGAGACCGGGAGTAATGCCCCGTAGACTGAGCCAACAAGACGGCGAGCCATATGTGGCGCCATTAAGCCCACAAATCCAATTCCTCCGGCAAAAGCAACAGAACTACCTATTAAAGCTGTACTTATAAGCAACAGCACGAATCTTAGTCTTTGCACAGAAGTCCCTACACTGGTGGCTACATCATCACCTAACCCGAGCACATTCACTTTTCTAGCCATAAAAAAGGCCACCAACATGAGAGCGAATGCCCATGGAACGATCGTAAACACATTGGTCCAAGTTGAGCCATGGACCGTTCCTGTAATCCAAATATTCGCTTGGCTTGCCCGGTAAATCGGGCCAAGGAGCATCATCATCGTAGTTAGTGCTTGAAAAAGGGCTGATAAACCGATTCCTATTAATACAAGGCGAACTGGGGACACTCCGTTTTTCCAAGCAAAGAAATAGACGAGTAATCCAGCAACAGCCGAACCAATAAAAGCGGCAAGCGGCATCCATTGTATGCTAACCGTTAACGCATTACTTTCATTACTAAAAATGGCCAAAAATAACACAACGGCAGCTGATGCTCCACCAGTAATTCCCAGAACATCTGGTGAAGCTAATGGGTTTCTAATCATTCCTTGCAAAATGCCCCCAGCCACAGCCAGTGACATTCCGACAACTAAAGCAACAATGATCCTTGGCAAACGAAAGGATTGAATCACGAGCTGTTCCATTTCCGTTCCCCCGCCAAAGAATACCGAGACAACCGTGACTGGGTTTATTTTCATATCACCTAATCCGGTACTAATAATAAAAATAGCCATTGTCACTAGCAGCAAGCAAAGCATCACAAAGCTTGCTTTTCTATCTATTAATATAGACACTTTTCCTTGAAACCATCGAAGATTTTGATACTGCTTCACTTTGCTTTAAACCCCCTTCTAGCAATATAGATAAAGAAAGGAGTCCCAATGATAGCTGTCATCACACCGACTGGTACTTCCTCAGGCATAATGACATACCTTGCAAGAATATCAGCCAATAGCAAAAGAATGGCTCCTAAAAATGCGGAATAAGGAATGACCCATTTATGATCAATTCCTACAATACTTCTAGTTATATGCGGTATCACAATACCAATAAATCCGACAGGACCCGCTACCGCTACTGACCCTCCAGCTAATAAAATGACAATGGTCCCGATTCCGATTTTTAATAAACCGGTACGAATACCAAGTCCTTTAGCGACATCTTCTCCCATCGATAAAACGTTAAGCTTGGAGGCAAGAAGTAATGCACCCAACCAACCAACAACGAGATAAGGGATAACAGACACAAGAATTTCAAGTTTTCTCCCTTGAATAGAACCAGCTAACCAAAACAATACTTGTTCCAGTGCAACTTCACTCAATACAAGAAAACCTTGTGTAAAGGAAGAAAACATCGCAGCAATGGCTGCACCTGCCAATGTTAGTTTCATCGGAGTGAGTCCTTCTCGTCCGAGCGACCCGATGAAATAGACGCTGATGGCAGCAACCGCTGCACCTAGAAAAGCAATCCACGCAAAAGCTTGTAAATGACTGATTTGAAAAAGCGATACGGCTATGACCACAGCAAAACCTGCTCCAGCATTGATACCGAAAATGCTAGGTGACGCCAATGGGTTCTTTGTTAATGTTTGCATTAAAGCACCAGCAATGGCGAGACTACTCCCCACTGCCGCTGCAATCAATGCTCTTGGCAATCGAACGGTTTCAATCACTAAATGCTCGTTTGATCCATTATTGTTTTGAAATGCTTCCCATGCCATTTTCCACGATGTATCGGTATAACCATATACAATGCTTGCACCTATTAAATAGAGAAATAATAAAACGATAAAAATGAGTCCAGCGATTCTTTGAAAACTATTTTTTAACAGCATCCTTCTTATCCTTTTCCTATATAATTACTGCTTACAAGTTTTAGTCTATTGGATGCCAAACACACTGTCAATGATTTTGAGAATCATTTTCAATGATGTAAACAACTGTTTTTTATTATCTAATTGAAAATAAATCTCAATTACCTATTGACACCCTTTACAATTCATTTTATGATAATAACCGTAAGTGAAAATGATTATCATTAACAATTACATACATTCATTGTAGGAGGAACTTATGAAACTTATTAAATTTTCTTTCACTATGTTAACCATTTTGATTCTTAGTCTTCTAGCAGCATGCGGAAGCAACGAAGAAGCGTCCACAGGTACTAAAAATGAGGATGCAAAGACGGAAAATACAAGCTATACCGTTGAGCATGCAATGGGGACAACCACTATTCCTGATACACCTAAAAAGGTTGTTATTTTAACAAATGAAGGAACTGAAGCCTTATTAGCATTAGGAGTAACACCTGTTGGAGCGGTTCAATCTTGGACAGCAAATGGAGACCCTTGGTATGAACATATTGCTGATGATATGAAGGATGTTCAAGTGGTTGGATTTGAAACAGATACACAAGTAAATCTTGAAGCCATTGCTGCATTACAACCGGATCTAATTATTGGAAACAAAATGCGTCAAGAATCGATTTACGATCAATTAAGTGCCATTGCTCCTACTGTATTCTCTGAAACATTACGTGGAGATTGGAAGGAAAACTTTGAGCTTTACGCAAAAGCGTTAAATAAAGTAGATGAAGGAAACAAAGTAATTTCTGATTACGATACTCGTGTATCTGATTTGAAAACAGAGCTTGGAGACCAACTTCAGAAAAAAGTATCTATTGTTCGTTTCTTAGCAGCTGATGTTCGTATTTATCAAAAGGATTCATTCTCTGGTGTGGTATTAGATCAATTAGGTTTTGCACGTCCTGAAAGTCAAGATGTGAATGAATTCGCGATCAAAGGTGCAACAAAAGAACAGATTCCATTGATGGATGGAGACATTCTATTCTATTTCACTTATGAAACAGGTGACGGAGCAGCAACTCAAGTAGCGAAAGAATGGATTGAAGATCCATTATTTAAAAACCTAGAAGTAGCCAAGCAAGGAAATGTTCATGAAATTGACGATGCCATCTGGAATACAGCTGGCGGAGTTATCGCAGCGAACCTGATGCTTGATGACATCGAAAAGTATTTCTTACAATAAGTTAACTTCTTAAATTTGATATATATGACTAGCTCTGATTTCTTACCCCCCTCAACGGAAATCGAGCACTCCCCTAAAAAACCTCGCCATAACGGCGAGGTTTTTTAATCGTCACTTGAAAACATATACTTTTTATGATGATATCGTATCGAGAAAATTAAGCTAATTGCTAGGAAATTCCCCATTATTGAGCTTCCCCCATAACTAATGAACGGAAGCGGAATTCCTGTGATTGGTAATAGACCAATCGTCATTCCAATGTTTTGAAACACGTGGAAGGTTATCATGCTAATAATTCCGACACAAATATACGTATAAAACTCATTTTTCGTTTCCATACCAACCTTTGTAATATGGTAGATCAGTAAGAAAAACAAACTAATAATAACGCTAGCTCCAACAAAACCAAATTCTTCTCCTACAATACTAAAGATAAAATCCGTATGACTTTCTGGCAAGTATACTTCTCTCGTACCGTAGCCCTTCCCTGTCGTTTCTCCTGAACCAATAGCTAGCAACGAACGGGTAAGCTGGAAGCCGGTAGAACTTTGATAATTGTAAGGATCAATCCAGGAGTAAATTCTTCCAAACTGATATTCCTTTACTCCAAGATACTTTTCAAGTATTTCAGGTTTCCATAGTACTAAGTAGAAAATGACTCCGATCAAAGTGATTCCTGACGAAAAGATCGGCAGAAGAATCTTCCATGATACCCCCGAAATAAAGATCATCCCTATCATTATCGCTATCATCACAAGAGAAGTCCCTAAATCCGGTTGCTGCATGACGAGCAGTAACGGCACCATCGTAATAAGAACAATTTTTCCTAATAAAATAAAATCCGTTTGAATCGTTTTGATTCGGTATTTTTCATGATGATCTCCTATTGCTCTGGCAAGTGCGAGGATAATAAAAACCTTCATCAGCTCAGCTGGCTGAAGCGATCCGATAAACGGTGCCTTATACCAACTCTTTGCCCCATTGATTACAGGCGCAATACTAGATGGAGCAATAATGAGAAAGGCCAATAGAAATACCCCAAATCCATAGGCATACCATGAGAGCTTTTTAAGCTGGTCCGAATCAAGGGTGATGACTGCAACAATAATCCCTATTCCAATTCCATACCAAATGATCTGTTTTAATAAAAAGTTTGAATCATACTGTCCTGTTGATTGCGCGCTGTAAATAGCAATACAGCTCGATAGAAACAAAAGAATTAAGATAAATATTAAATGAAAGTCTATTTTAGACGAAGGCTGTTGATTTGAAGACATAGTAATACTCCCATCTGAAAACATGGTATTCAATTCTCCATTATATTTTTAATTCTTGTAAAGCACAACTCTTCTTTCTTGTTTGGGAATGATTACATATCGGTTCTACCTAATGTACATTACAAATGTGAAAAAAGTGAGAAATTGATATTTCTAAGACTGTAAAGGACCTGCTTGTTTCTTTTTTCTCTTCTGAAAAGGTGGAAAGGCTCATATAGTAGCTAAGGAGGTGTTGACATGAAGTCTTCAAAACTATCATTATGGACCTTTTTTCAAGGCTGGTTGGCTATCATGCTAGCTACGTTCTTACTTGCAGGAATAACAACCACCTACACAAATACCTTTGCATCTGAAACCGTCAAGAAGTGGATTTCGAATATTGACACCCATGAATGGCTTGTTTATTTCGTAAAGTCAGAGAACCATCATATATACAACGAAAAAGCGAGTATAACGGTTTCCTCCTTATCAAAGCTCGCTCTAAAACTAGCAACCAATATCCAACCGGAGGATACAAGAACGTTTCTTGGCAGAGAACTCCCTGGATTTTCCGTGTTTGATACAAATATCGTCGTTGCTGGTAGCGGTACGAATTTCACTAACCTTCCGATCGAATCCGCTCCACCGGTAGAAATTTTATTACAAGAAAGAGAAATAGCAAAGGAAATGCTTAAAGAGGCGGAAGGCGGTAACACCCCAGTTGTGGCAGGGAAAAAAAGTGTATTTATCTATCATACACATAGCTGGGAATCATTTTTACCATTATTAAAAGATGCTAAGGAACCTGAAGAAGCGACGAGTAACAATGAATCCGCAAACATTATTGCGGTCGGGAAAAAGCTTACAGAGGAATTAAATACAAATGGCATTAGTGTTCTTCACGATACAACCAGCATGCCTAACCTATTAAAAGAAAATAATCTAACAACTGATCATTCCTACGATCTTTCCCGACAACTCGTCCAAGAAGCACTTGGAGGCAATGATGCTATTGATTACGTCATTGATATCCACCGAGACGCGCTTCGAAAAGAAAAAACAACACAGGTGATTAATGGCAAGTCTTATGCGAGGCTATTCTTTGTTGTCGGTAAAGCAAATAAAAATTACGAACAGAATCTACAAGTGGCAACAGAATTAAATGCAATGATAGATGAGAAATATCCGAACCTGAGCCGTGGGGTTTTAGCAAAAGGACTAACGGAAGGAAATGGAGTCTACAATCAAGATTTATCATCTGGGTCGATTCTCGTAGAGTTTGGCGGAGTGGATAATGACTTAACCGAACTGTATAACACGGTTGAGGCCTTTGCAGAGATCTTTAGTGAATACTATTGGAAGGCAGAGAAGGTAAATGGATAAAGTACATGTTCTCCCTCACCACTATTTATTTTTCACTTTTATTTCTTCCTTTTTACTGTATCTCATTTTAGGCTACCACTTAATTACAATTGCTTGGCTTGCAGCAGGGATTATTACCTCGATTTACATTCTGATTGAGGATCAGCTCCTTAAATTTCAGCAATCTGAAAAAGACTTATGATGTGCTGATTTTTTATCTCGTATGGTAAAATATTTCATATGATGAGAGGACGTGTTGTGATGAAATATGCAGTTGTTACTGGGGCTTCCAAAGGACTTGGTGCCTCGATTGCCGAAAGAGTTCTACAGGAACAATTCGGGCTCATTACTATTTCTAGAAATGAAAATCCTGCACTAAAACAGCTTGCTCAGGAAAATGGATTGTTTTATAAGCATGTAACGTGCGATTTGACGAATAGAATGGAGACCGAGCAAGCTTTTTCTGCAGTTACAGAGATTATTTTTTCCAGCACAGAAAATGAAGTTTTACTCGTTAATAACGCAGGTGTGGTTGAACCGATTGACCGAGTTGGAAGTTTAGATCATGAGGCAATTGAAATATCCCTTCAACTCAATGTTGCTGCTCCGATGTTCGCGACGAACCTTTTCTTACAAAAGGCAAACGGAACAAAGCTAACCGTTGTCAATGTTACATCTGGTGCTGCCGAAAGACCGGTTCAAGGATGGAGTGTGTATTGTAGTACAAAGGCAGCCTTAAATATGTTTACTAAAACCGTGGCAGTAGAACAAGACCATTCCGACAATGCGACGATTATTGGTTATAGTCCAGGAATTATGGATACTGATATGCAAGGTGTTATACGCTCTTCAACGGAGCATGCCTTCCAAGAGGTGAATAAATTTATTGCTTATAAAGAAAATGGGATGCTAAGAAGCACAAAAATTGTTGCCGATGCACTCATTGACTTGCTTCTTACTGAAGAGATTGAAAACGGAAAAATTTATAGCGTAAATAATCTACTAAAGTAGCTTCCATTTCCTGAAGCTACTTTTTTATGCTTGACTGGTAACTGGGTGCTTAAAATAATGGGGAAACTCACATGGCGAAGTGGTTTTTACAAACAGTACATCATCAGTCGAATCGATTGGATGAACTCTGTAATTCTCAGGTTGATCAGGTGTAAAATGAATATACACGTTTTCCCCTAATGCTGATAATGCTTGAATTTGCTCGTCCAAGGCTACTTCCCTTTTACTAATACAATCAAATAAATGAATCTCGCTGTCGATCACTTTATAGATAAGAATCGATTCACATGATTCATCATAATAAAGATCGTTTGAAAACACATGAAGAAAATGGAAAAAGTTAATTCCTTCTGTATGCAAACTTGAAAATGTTTGTGATAGTGGCTTTCTATTGGTACTGTAGTCTTCAAGTAAATAGATGTCTTTTTCTAGGTTTATCTTTCTGAGCGTTTTGTCATGTTGTTTTGTTGGGAGTTTTTTGCTGAAAAGATGTTCTTTTCTTCGACTAAATCCGAATTTCGGATAAAAATCAAGAACAGTATGGTTCGCAAATAAATAATAGAGGTCTACCTGTTTGTCATAATCCTCAAACACTTTTTGTAAAAGAGCCTTTGATAACCCTTTGTTTCGAAATTGGTCATCAGTCATAACCGTTCCAATCTGTACGGCTTTTTTTAATTCCCCATTTATAAGAAGAGTTAATACATTTACGGACACATTGGCAATTACCTTGTTATTCACTACAAATGAATACGGAATATACCGTTCATTCCAGTAGCCTCTTTTATACCATTTTTCAAATTGAATACCAAAGGTCGATGATGCAAGGTCATTAAAACTTTGCCGAAGCGTCAATTGGTCTTTGTAATTCCTTACGAACTCCATATACTTTCTCCATTATCAAATTTTTATATAATTTTTTTCCTATACATGTATAAAATGGTAACACATTGGCGAATATAATAGTACAAGTGTAATTCCCCCTTTTTCTTTGACCTCCCAATAGTGGAGGTCTTTTTCTTTTTCACGGTTGAAGAAACCCGTTGTGAGCCAAACTATCATCGAAGGTATTTTGAAAGGAGCTCATAACATGACTAAAAAGTATAATAAAGGCAGTAAAAACCAAAATTCTCCTAAAAACCATGGCGTCTTGAATGGAAGTGGAGACAATAGTAAAGGTAACAAGCGTAATAATAAGGCTAAAACCGATAAGACCGATCTTGATTAATGAAAATGAAAAAAGGTGCTGAATTTCTTCAGCACCTATCTTTTTGGATTAATCTTGATTGCTGGTGTGTTGTACATTACATACGTAGGAAGAGGATCCGCCGTTTGATCATGAGAGAACGCCTTGTCAATTTCTAAATTGGCTTTCGTTGCTTCTGTATCACCAGGGCTTGAAGAATGAACTTCACTATCCTCAAGTCTTTCAGTTAGCTCAATATTGGCATCATTAATGGCCGCCACTTCATTTTCTTTATTTTTCAATTCACTCACCTCTTGTATAGTATCTTTCTACTCCTTTTTCTTATCCGTTGATTTATTTCCAACTAAAAACCCCGCCAACCATGGCGGGGTTCCCACAATCTAATTATTTTTCCCGTAAGAATGGCCACCAGTTGGCTTTCCCAAAGGTTCTGACCATGACCGGGATAAATAATGGAAGAATCACTAGGGCATATAGGAATAATCCTACTAACACAATGGATGCAATTTGTAGTAAGGATAGCATTCCTGAAGGCATCATCGCAGCAAAGGTCCCACCTAAGATGACAGCTGCTGAAATGATAACTGTACCCATTTTTTTCATGGATTCAAGCATAGCTTCGCGAATAGTGAGATCTTTATACTCATTAAAACGGTCCATTAAGAAGATACTATAGTCAACTCCCAGTGCGATTAAGATTACAAAGCCGAAAAATGGTACGGCCCAGCTTATTCCTGTATAGCCTAGGAGGTTAACAAATATCGCTTCATTTATTCCCATAGATGTGTAGAACGTTAGTATCAACGACGCAATGATATACGCTGGCATGATCATTGATCGGAATAGAATAACTAAGATGATGGTTATCCCCACTAACATCAAGACAACCGTTCGAGAGTAATCTTCTCCTGAAATCGCATCAAGGTCAGCATTTGTTCTTGTTACTCCACCCACAGCAACCACGGCATTTTCAAGCTTCGTATTCGCGGTGGCACTCTTTACTGCTTCATTGAGTTTATCCACTTGATTGATGGCTTCATTGGAGTAAGGATTGGCTTCAAGAATGACATCGATCGTCATTACTTTACGATCTTCAGACATATAGGTGTCTAACACCTGTACGAAATCTTCACTTTCAAGAACCTCAGGTGGTAGATAGAACGCACCATTCTCATTTTCAGAAAGACCTTTAATATAGTCTTGAGCCGAGCCTAATCCATCTGAGATTTGATTTAAGCCATCCACACTTTGGTTCAAGCCATCTGTTAGTTGGCCCAATTGACCGCCTAATTCACCAAATCCATCTGCAAGCTGCTGTTGACCGTCACGAATTCCGGCTAATCCGGAAGTTAGCTTTGGCATATTATCAACAATTTGACCTTGACCATTTGCAAGCTGGTTAAGGCCGGCAAGCTGTTTGTCAATTCCCACGATAAACTGTTCTAAACCAGAAACAATTTTCTGCTGGTTCTCATTAATGACTGAAAATCCAGCATTAGCCTCCGCCATGCCACTAGCTACTCCAGCTAATTGCGGCTGGACCGTTTGAACCGTTCCCTTTAATCTTTGATAAGATTCATCCATTTGTAACGCTGGATAACTGGTTTCTAAAGCGGCAAAATACTGTTCAGTAGAAGCAAGTGCCGCAGAAAGCTCGTTTAACCCAGCACCCATTTGTCCATAAGCACCAGCAAGCTTTTTATACTCCGCTAACAGCTGCTCAGCACCAGACTTCATATTTCCAAGCTCTGTTTTGATTTGAGCAGAACCTGCTGCTCCTTGGCGAATACCATCTTCTATTTTTGCTAAATTTGTTTGAATTTCGGTTAATCCTGACTGAACCTGCGATGTTCCGGTTACGAGTTCCCCGATACCCGCTGTTGCCTGTTCAAGTTGTGGTGCTGAACTCTCAAGACCATCGCTTGCTTCCTTTAGACCTGAGCTAATTTGATCAAGTCCTTCTTTTCCTTCCCCAAGCCCTTCTTGTAAGGTATCAGCTTGTTTCGCGATTAAAAAGTCTTCAATCGGTTCACCCGTTGGTCGTGTCACCGAACGAACGGTGTCTACTAGTGGAACGCGTGCTAACTGCTTACTAATTTCTTCCACTAAATTAATATATTCTATCGAATCCATTGCCTCATCATTTTTTAAAACGATTTGGGTTGGCATCGATTCGCCCGGTCCAAAGCTATCAGCAATAGCATTAAAGGCACGAATAGAATGGACATCTCCACTGATTTCTTCCAGAGAATTATAAGAAAGTTTTCCATCGTATGTGACCAAGAACGGTACACAAACAGCTGCTACTATAAGAAGTGCAATTACTGGGCGCTTCAGAGAAAATTGACCAACTACACCCCAGAATTTGCTTTCTCCGTGCTCCGCCGTACTCTTTGAAGGCCAGAAGATTTTCCCGCCAAGTACAGCCATAAAAAATGGAACAATCGTAAACAAGGCAATCAACAAAAGTCCTACTCCAACCGCAACAGCTGCTGCTGATTGATAAAGCACAAATTTTGAAAACCCGATTGCAGCAAAACCAATCATTACGGCTAATCCACTGAAAAATACCGTACGGCCGGCATTACGATACGTCGCTACGATCGCATCTGCACGATGTTCGTAATGTGTAAGTTCTTCTTTATAACGGCTTAGTAAAAGGATACAATAGTCCGTTCCTATTCCAAATAATATCGCCACAAGAAAGATTTGCGTATAACTCGAAACGGGAAAATCTAATTTATCTACTAAAATCGAAACAATCGATTGAGCGGCTAAATACGAGAATCCAACCGTTAACAATGGGATGACCGGTGCTACTACCGAACGGAATACGAGTAACAATACCACTAAGATGAAAACAACAGTTATTCCTTCTGTCTTTTTCAATCCTTCTTGAGAACTTGTCATCAAGTCTTCATTAATTAACCAATTACTCGTGTAATCATGGTCGATCTTCACGTCTTCGATCGTTTCATAAAGGGCTTCACTTAATTCTTTCGGTTCACGGTCCTTCCACTCAATGGTTAACGACGTCAGAATCGCTTTTCCATCCTTTGAAACAAGCTGTTCTTCTAAAACCTCTTCATTAAAATGAGTCAGAATTTCTGCAATCCCCAGCTCTTCTTTCTTGTTTTCAAGTGCCCGAATCGCTTTTTCAGCTTCTTGTATTTCTTTTTCCGTTAGTTTTTCCTCACTATGAAACACGAGGGCGACCTGCGTATCATCCCCTCCGCCTTCCTGTTCTTGGACGTTTTCCATAATGTCAGAGGCTAGTGTAGAGGAATATCCTTCCGGAACATCAATTTGCCCCTTTTCACGCACAAGATCGGCCATGTTCGGAGCCAGCATAAATAGTCCCACAATGAGAGCTATCCATGCGACTAGTACTAACCACTTATTTTTAATAATCGCATACATGGGCTAATCCTCCAGTTGATTCTTCTTTGTTTCTAAAAGTACGCTATACAATTTTTCGTATGACTGGATAAACATTTCGATTTCGTTTTGGTCGAATTTTGTGATAATCGATTCCACCAGTTTATGAATTCTAGCTTCCGTTTCTAAATAAAGCTCATTGCCTTTATCCGTCAACGTTAAGTACACCACTCGACGGTCATTTTCATCTCTTGTTCTTTGAATAAAGCCCTTCGTCCATAATCGGGTAATGATGGCTGTAATCGCACTTTTTTTTACAGAAAATACGTCGGCAAGCTCTGACGATGTACAAGAATGATTTTGATAGATATAGCGCAACATATAATGCTGCTCACTTGTTAGATCACAATCTAACTGCTCCTTAACAAGCGCTTCCCCTATCTTGTTAACGGAAAAAGATAGAGAGATATATTTATTCACAACCTCTTTAATATGCTGGTCTGGCATCTGTAGCATGTCACCTCCAGAAAATAGTTTCATTATTTAATTGTTCAACTGTTTAACTATCTACTCGATTATCATAATGGAGTCACATTTTTCTGTCAAACAAAAAAAAACGAACCAATCAAATTGGCTCGCTACTTTTGTAAGCTATGATGAAGGATTTCTAATGTACGTCTAAGATCACTTACTTGAACTTGTCCTGGTGCTGACGCTTTCTTTAACGCTCCGAATGTAACACTTGATCCAAACACCTCACCAGATAGGCGACTAATGGCGCCTTGCCCTGCCATTGACATGGTGATAATCGGAGTATCTGGATGTTTTTCTTGCATTTCAACAGTGGCTTCCAACAATGCTAGCACATCTCTAGCAGAGGTCGGCATCACTGCTATTTTGGGAATATCGCCTCCTAGCTTCTTTCCACGTTCAAGAATTTCCACCATTTTATCCTTTGAAGGCGTTTTGGCAAAATTATGGCTAGAAAGGATCCCTAATCGGCCGTTCTCATGAATGATGGAGAGAATCTGACTAATATCCTCATCTCGATGACGTAGCTCAATATCTACTAAATCCACCATACCTGACTTTGCTGCCGCTTCATTCAAGTCGAAATAATAAGAAGGATGAATTTCCTTTTCCCCACCCTCTTCAAGGCTTCGAAATGTAAAAACAAGAGGAAGCTCTTTCAAACGCTGATGGATCGTTGAAAGTGCAGTCATCACCTTACTAAGATCTTCACTATCATTGAAAAAATCTACTCTCCATTCAACCATATCGACAAAATTCTTATTCAATTGAATAAGTTCTGCCTCCGCTAAAAGGTCTTCCACTGTATTCCCTGTCATAGGTACACAAATCTTAGGTGTTCCTACCCCAATACGAATATTTTTTACCGCAATGAAATTCGCCAAGTTACGATCCCTCCATTCTTATCCTCTACTTTATCCTACAACTGCTCTTTATGACCACAAAAAAATAGGATACTCTACAAAAAAGAGTACCCTTTTTTCCATCCTGCCGTTCCCTTTTCTTGCATTCCTTACGCCATTGCCTTAACTAGCGCTTCAGCGTGATTTTCTTCAAACCAATGAATCTTTTCTCTCATTTGAACAACCTCTCCTACTAGAATGATAGAAGGGTGAGAGATTTGGTGCTTACTCACAATCTCTTCAATTGTTTCCAACGTTCCTGTTACGGTTCTTTGAACTGAGGTCGTCCCCCAATGAATGACTGCTACCGGTGTTGTTGCCTTTTTCCCATGAGATATTAGGTTCTTACAAATATTTGAAAGATTGTTTACACCCATATAAAAAGCAATCGTATCAATCCCTTTAGCAAGAGCCTCCCAATTTAAAAATTCACTTCCCTTTTCCACACACCCATGTCCCGTTACCATCGCAAAAGAGGTGGCATAATCTCGGTGTGTGACAGGAATACCCGCATAAGCTGAAGCGGCGATTCCTGCTGTTACTCCAGGGACCACTTCAAAAGAGATTCCATGTCTTGCTAAAAACTCCGCTTCCTCTCCCCCTCGACCAAATACAAACGGATCTCCGCCCTTCAACCTTGTTACAATCTTTCCTTTCATCGCCTGATCCACAAGCAGGTGATTGATTTCATCTTGAATCAAATGGTGTTTCCCCGGTCTTTTCCCGCTATAAATCAGTTCACAGTCTTCTTTCGCATGTTTCAGTAATTCTTTATTCACTAACCGATCATAAGAAATAACATCCGCTTTTTGAATGCACTCCAGCCCATACAATGTTAGTAATTTCGGGTCACCAGGACCTGCTCCAACGAGATATACCTTCCCTTTTTTCATTGAGATCCCTCCATCGTTGTTTCCATTCCTAAACGTATCTTCTTATCGTAATACTCTCGCATCTTCTCTTCTATAAATGAAAGATTGATATGTTCTTTTACATGTTCCGCTAGCTGGTTATACGCTTCCTCACGTTGAGAGCGAAACGCTACTCGGTCATGTTTTTCTTCTAGCCCCTTAACTTTCCGTATCTGATTAATAAGGGCTGCACGATACGAATCATTATCAAAGATTCCATGAAAGTACGTTCCGATTATTTGTTGATTTTCACTTATGACTCCATCGGTGGTGGTACCTTGAGTTATTAATGGTGTACATGGCTTTAGAAACGTCGTGACTCCCATATGAATTTCATAACCTTCCACATAATGAGTTTGGCCATTTGTCTGAATGGTCCCTTTTGATAGGGTCGTCGTTTTCTCAGATGTAATGATTGTATAGATTGGTAATAGGTTTAAACCGGCTTCGATTGATACCTTGGATTCAATACCCTCTGGATCCTCGACGGTTGCTCCAAGCATTTGGTAGCCTCCACATATTCCATACACAAAAGTTTTCCCATTTTTCGTGAGCCTCTGAATTTCATCATACAATCCGGATTGCTTAAGAAATATCAAATCCTCGATGGTATTTTTACTGCCAGGCAAGATAAGCAGATCAGGATCTTGAAGCTGTTCCTTGCTGCTGACAAGGCGTACATGGCAGTCTTCTTCTGATAAGAACGGGTCAATATCTGTAAAATTTGATATTTTAGGAAATTGAATGACTGCGATATCTATTTCTTTCTCTGAATCTCTTTCTGTGCTGTATAGCTTTAAGGCAACGGAGTCCTCTGCATCCACCTTCACGTTCGTATAAGGAACGACACCTAGAACTGGCACCCCTGTATACTCCGTAAACCAATCAAGACCTGGTTCGAGTAAGCTTACATCTCCCCTGAACTTATTGATAATCACCCCTATCACTCGGTCTCGATCACTCGCTTCAATTAACTGAAGCGTTCCGACTAAGCTTGCAAACACACCACCACGTTCAATGTCACCTACTAGGATGACAGGTGATTCCGTCATGTTCGCGACCCTCATATTTACTAATTCACGATCATTTAGATTAATTTCGGCTGGACTTCCTGCCCCCTCAATCACAATGCGCTCAAACTGTTGATCGAGTCGCTCGTACGCTTCTTTAATTAAGGTTAGTCCTTGTTGGAAGAAATCTTGACGATAAGCTCCTGCTTGCATATTTTTATATGGCTTCCCATGAACAACGATCTGTGCCTCATAGTCCCTCGATGGTTTAATTAAAATCGGATTCATATCTGTAGTTGCTATTGTTCGTGCGGCTTCAGCTTGAACGCCTTGAGCTCTTCCAATCTCCTTACCATCCAACGTGATATAAGAGTTTAATGCCATATTTTGAGATTTAAATGGGGCTGTTTTATAGCCCATATCTGAAAAAATTCGGCAAAGCGCTGTTGATATCACGCTTTTTCCTGCATCTGAATGTGTTCCTTGAATCATAATGGACTGTGCTCTACGCATGATGTTCCCCCTACACCGTGAAATAAAAAGTTTCTATAAATGAAGAACAGCTCCTAAGAACTTATATCGCCTACGAACTTGCCATTCTAATAACCTTCAAATGTGGTTCCTGTTAAGAATTTCGCTTGTAACGCTTAACCCATTCTTCCATTTTCCTTTAATTGAGTACAGCAAGTTGTAAGAATATCTTCCATATTCCATTTACTCGTCGATAAAAACGGCACCAGGATTTCCTTATTAAAATCCTAGTGCCTATAAATTTTTCACAAATACTTCATATATGATTAATAAACGGATACTAGTGAGAGATGTTCTACACTCGCCTCAACCAGGAGTTTTCTTTCCCCTTTATCCAGCCGTATCAAGGTTAAACTTGTTCCCTCACTGATAGGAGCAGACCAAAAATTATTTAGTGAATGCTTTTTCACGATAGATAAGAATGCCATAATGGTTACTCCATGAGTGACCATTAGCACTCTCCCGCCACCGTGCATTCTCTCTATTTCTTGTAGAAAGTCTTCCACTCTTGTCATCACATCTGTAAAGGTTTCTCCTCCATCGTTGTAATATCGCTCTGGAGCATTCCAATAATGATCATACTCTGATGGAAACTCATGATAAATTTCGTCATCCGTTTTTCCCTGCCATTTTCCTAGGTGAATTTCCATTAACCTCGGGTCTGTTTTCATATTTGTTTCATTTGGCCGGATAAGCTTCGCGGTGGTATAAGCCCTTCCACTTGGAGAAGAGATCACTTCATCAAATGGGGTAGTAGCTAAGTAGTCTCTTAATCGTTTAGCATCCTCCACTCCTTTTTTTGTAAGGGCGGAATCCAATCTACCTTGCATTCGCTTTTGTACATTCCATGTGGTTTGTCCATGCCTAACAATATATAAATCAATCATCATGGTCACTCCCTTTACGATTTAAAAAGTTAATTCATGATAGTAATAACCAGAGAGTTCCTTCACCTCATGCTCTTTATCAACTGGAAAAGCAATCAGGAAGCAGGTAGATGGACCAGATGTTTTTTCTAAATTAACCACAGAGTTTACCTCACTTTTTAAAAACGTTCGGTTTGAAAAAAGACGATTCAATTCATAAAGGATCCCTTTGGACCCCACAGGCAATAAGACAGTGCCATCTAGTTGTGAGAGCTCCTTCACTAATCGTAACGGAGCTACTTCTGCTTCCTGCTCAATCACTTCATTTCCAACAAGAGGAAGACCAATAACCGCCACTTTCGTATTTTCAAGAAAGGGAATGGCACTCAAAGGAGCATGGCTCGTTCTATTTCCTAATACCGTTAATCCGACGGCAGATTGAACAAGCAAGAAGTTACTTTCGGTGCTTCCACTGATCGGAACGTTTGGTACATCTAGCTCAAGCAGACCTTTCGTAATTCCCTTTACGAGTTCTTCCCAAGATCCATCTCCGCAGAAGTTTTGAAGAATCACTGCTTCAGGAATAGCCCCCGCCGAGTAGCATTCCATAGCTGCCACACGAAAAGTATAATAACCAACGATATCGTAAGGAACCTGTACCGCATCGAGCTTCTTTAACCCGATCGCCCCGCTATTATCAGAAGCTACCACAAGGGTTTCTTTTCCCATTTTAAGTAATTGAACATCTCTCATTTTTGAAATTTCCCCGCTACTGCTGGTTTCATGATGCTAGCTAATCGTGGAGCAACGATCACAGCTAAAACGGTATTAAAGATAGATGCAATGAGTAAAGAGGGAACCAGACTAATATAAAATGCTTTTGAGATTAAAAAGATAAATGGGAGGGGAGCTGCAAAGGTATTACCTAGCACGAATAAAATAGACGCCGTCCACTTGCTGCCTTTTTGATAAAAATAAGCAAATATCCATGTAAGTATTGCCATTTCGATAGCGATTAAGAAATGCATAGGTCCAAGAGGCATTCCTCCGATTAATGCTGATACCATATGGCCTATTCCACCGACGATCGCCCCTGGGATTCCTCCTAAAAGCGCGGCAGCAACGATTGCTGGAAACGAATCAAGCGCGACACTTCCGATGATTGCTGGAATTTTCAACATGCCACCTACAACTGTTAAAGCGATAAACACAGCCATCCAAGTTACTTTTTCCACCTTCATTTTTTCTTCCTCCTTTTGATTTGCAATTACTTCATGCGTTGCCCAATTCCGTACCAAATATGATCCACTCGATCACATAGTTGGACCGTATCCTGAAATGTCCATCCTGCATCATCACGCCATTTCCGATCTGCTTTTTCAACAGGTACAATTCCTCTAGTAATATCTGACCCAATGATGACGAGTTTTCTCTTGCAACCATCCTTTTCCCATTGATCCCAATTCAATAGTGTCTCTTTCCATATTTGTCTTACTTTATCTGATTCGTGTTGCAGCGATAAATCCCTGATCCAATACTCGATTCCTTCAACCACCACTAAGGAGTCAGTAGAATCTTCACTAATCCAGTCATAATATGAGCATTCATAAGCTTTTATCCAACTTACTCGTGGATACTGACCCAAACAAAAATGGCTACGTACCCACTCGGCTTTTCCGTTACATGCTCCTCCCATCACGAAATACAACGTCATCATCCTCCTTTTTCATGCAAATTGGAATTCCTGCTTCCACGAGATACGCTTCCTTTGCCCTTGCAACGACCTGTTGATTTAACCTTCCAAGGATCTTTGCATACACAAGAACAAGGTCACTAGAGTGAATCGGTTCATTCAAGATTTCATTACTAACGACGATGAGGGTGTGACAACTTTTCTGTACCGAAAGGATCCCCTCTATGATTGATATCCTGATTTCCTTATGAAAAGACGGGTCCATCAGCCTCTCCTCGGTTTGAAACAAACGGTTGTTTAATAGATTCGTTAAGCAGTCAAAGAGCACAATATCATTCGGTTGAAAAACAGTGGAGAGGTTATGTAAAAAATAGGGTTCCTCCCAAGTTACCCACTGGTGCTCGCCTTCATTTCTTTGCTGTTGATGCCTTTTAATTCGGTCCTTCATTTCCTCATCAAAAGCAACTCCTGAAGCAATATAGTGGAGATTTCCTTGAGTTTTCTTTGTTAGCTCCATGGCTGTTTTCTCAGCAAAACTGCTTTTTCCACTTCTAACCCCACCACTAATAAATATCAGCTGTCCAGCCTCCGCCATGCACTCATCACCTCTAATAACCTTTCATGCTCGTTTGCTCCCTTAATCGCCAATCGTAGCCACTTTCCGTCAAGTCCTGGGAAATTCATCGTATGCCGTGGAATCATCCCCTTTTCCATCAAAAAACGGAAAAACGGAAATGGATCGGAGACTTTCGTATCTTTTAGCAAATAAAAATTTACGTTTGAAGGAGAATAAGAGAATTCCTGATCACGATAAAAAGCCTGTAGCCTCTCCCGCTCCTTTTTTATCAATTGAATGGTTTGTTCTATATAGTCACTTTCTGACAAACACCATTCCCCCACCTTCATAGCTATCGCATTCACACTCCAATGCGGTTTGCTTTCCCTAATTTTTGCTAGCAGGGCTTCATTGGCCATTAAGTATCCTAAGCGGATTCCTGGAATGCTGAACATTTTGGTCATGGAACGAAGAATGATCATGTTCTCGCAATGTTGGAGACAGGAAACGATAGATTCGTACTCTTCAATAAAGTCGTAAAAGGCTTCGTCGACGATAAGCAAGGTTCCGTATCGGGCACATTCACGGGCAAGAATCTCAATCGTATGTTTCGGAAAAAACATTCCCGTTGGATTGTTTGGATTGCACAGAAATACAGCGTCTACTTCTCGTAAGCTCACTAGTAATTCATCTAAGCGTAATTCCCAGCTGTCTACATCCATCAAGTGGTAGCGTACCTCACATTGATTCACTCGGCACGCTTCTTCGTATTCGGAAAAGGCTGGTTGTACGATGAGCACTTTTTTACCAGTGAGCAGTCGTCCGACCAAAGAAATAAGCTCCGCCCCGCCGTTCCCCACTAAGATTTGCTCTTTTCTTACTCCTTCTTGCTTTGAAAGCAAACCTGTTAGCCTTCCTGCCGTTGGATCCGGATAATCAGATACAAGAGGAAACAGCTCATTCCACCTGCCCTTTACTGTAGCCGGTGGACCGAGCGGATTAATATTGGCGCTAAAATCAATCACTGTTTCAGGCATGTCGAGATGTAGTGCTTTATATAAAAATTGTGGATTAGCTCCGTGCATAGGCCACTTCAACGATCATCCCTCCAATCCATAATAAAAGTAAAAATGTGAGTACCGTTCGAGTTAAAATACCGTTGGCTTGCAAAATATGCTCCGCAGTGACAGGAAAATAAGATTCTCCCATTTTGGCTCGATCGGAGCGAATACCCTTGTAATAGTTGATTCCTCCGAGCTGAATCCCAAGTAAGGCAGCCACAGCAGCTTCTCCCCATCCACTGTTTGGGCTTGGATGTTTCTTCGCATCACGAAGGACAATTTTCGCTGACTCCTTTACCGAGGATCGGACCGGCTTATTGCTTAAGAGCATACAAACGGAGGTTAGGCGACTCGGTATCAAATTTAACCAATCATCAAGCTTCGCCGACGCCCAGCCAAACTCCATGTATTTATCATTTTTATATCCAACCATCGAATCGCAAGTATTGACTGCACGGTACAGCATCGCTAGAGGGGCACCACCGAGAAATGCCCAAAATAAGGGAGCAGTTACTCCGTCACTTGTGTTTTCTGCGACCGTTTCAATCGTCGCGCGAACCACCCCCTGTTCATCAAGTTGATCCGTATCACGGCCAACGATAAACGATAGCTTATGGCGAGCTTCAACGAGATCCCCCTTTTTTAACGGACCGTACACCGTCAACGCTGCCTCCTTTAAGCTTTTTTGAGCAATCGTCGTCCAGATGATCACCGCTTCAACCACAATGCCGACCATGAGATGAACTTGATAAGCTAGCATCGTAATCAGGAGCGTAATTCCCACAACGAGCAGGAGAAGCGTAACTACCATAGCCACTCCCTTCCATTTTTTCCGCGTCCCTTTATTCCACTTTTTCTCGAACTTGTAAATCAGCGTTCCGATCCATTTCACCGGATGTGGCCAATCGATCGGATCACCGAGAAGTAAATCAATAAAATAAGCAATCGTCATGGCCAATAAATGTTGAAGAAACATGGTTCCCCCCCCCTAACAAAATAAAAAACATCTCCACATTGAAATGGAGATGTTGGAATAAGCTTCTTCCTTATGTAAGAAACCGACCACACCACCTATCCTCGTAGGTACACGGTGTCAAGATATAGTCAGGTTTCCTGGCTGATGGTCATTGCTTTCTGCACCTTCCCATGCAATTCCTTATTGCACAGTGGTTTTTACAGTATGCTCCCATTTACAGTGGCGGGACCGCGTTGGACTTTCACCAACTTCCCTAGACTTCTAAAAAGAAGTACACCTATTCTTGCTCATATTTACTTTTCATATCTTAATACTAATCTTGTAACAAAGGAATGACAAGGCAATCGCTGACATATTTTTTTCATTGTGACAAATCGGAACCGCCATTCACTGCCACCATAAAAATATTAAAAGCGACAAAATAGGACAAATGAAGACAACTTTTAAAATCTACCAAATGAATCTTTTGTCATCTTTCTTTACAATTCTCCTTCTATTTGTTAAAATTTTTTAATAATTTAAAACATTAACACCATTGGTTTTTAATAGATTGGGAGGGAATTATTTTGGCAGAATTAAGAAGTAATATGATAAAAAAGGGATTTGATCGTGCACCACACCGAAGCCTTTTGCGTGCGGCTGGGGTAAAAGAAGAGGATTTTGGTAAGCCATTTATCGCAGTAGTTAACTCCTACATTGATATCGTGCCAGGACATGTGCACTTACAAGAGTTCGGGAAAATTGTCAAAGACGCTATCCGTGAAGCAGGTGGAGTTCCATTTGAAATGAACACAATCGGTGTCGATGATGGAATTGCAATGGGTCATATCGGCATGCGCTACTCGCTACCAAGCCGTGAAATCATTGCTGACTCGGTTGAAACGGTTGTCGCTGCTCACTGGTTTGATGGAATGGTTTGTATCCCGAACTGTGACAAGATTACTCCTGGTATGTTAATGGCATCACTTCGTTTAAATATCCCTACTGTTTTTGTAAGCGGTGGACCAATGAAGGCTGGAGTAACTAGCGATGGCAAAAAGATCTCACTTTCTTCTGTATTCGAAGGCGTTGGTGCATACCAAGCTGGAAAACTTGATGACAAGGGACTATTAGAATTAGAACAGTTTGGCTGTCCGACATGTGGATCTTGTTCAGGTATGTTCACAGCAAACTCGATGAACTGTTTAGCAGAAGCGCTTGGATTGGCTCTTCCTGGTAATGGAACGATTTTAGCTGTAGCGCCTGAGCGTAGAGATTTCGTTAGGAAATCAGCAACACAGTTAATGGAACTGATTGAAAAGGATATTAAGCCTCGTGATATCGTTACAGAAAAAGCAATCGATAACGCGTTTGCCCTTGATATGGCATTAGGTGGATCTTCCAATACTGTACTTCATACTTTAGCATTAGCTCATGAAGCAGAAATCGATTATCCAATCGGAAGAATCAATGAAGTAGCGGCTCGTGTTCCTCACTTGTCAAAGCTTGCTCCAGCTTCTGACGTGTTTATTGAAGACTTGCATGAAGCAGGCGGAGTTTCTGCGGTTCTAAACGAATTATCCAAGAAAGAAGGCGCCCTTCACCTGGATACATTAACCGTTACAGGGAAAACACTTGGTGAAAATATCGCTGGCTGTGATGTTAAGAATTATGATGTGATTCATTCCATTGATAATCCATTTAGTGAAAAGGGTGGACTTGCTGTATTATTCGGAAACCTTGCTCCAGATGGTGCCATCATTAAAACAGGTGGAATCACGGGTGGAAACCGCCATGAAGGACCTGCTGTTGTGTTTGATTCACAAGACGAAGCTCTTCACGGCATTGCAAACGGAAAAGTGAAAGAAGGCGACGTTGTAGTAATCCGTTATGAAGGACCAAAAGGTGGACCTGGTATGCCTGAAATGCTAGCCCCAACTTCTCAAATCATGGGAATGGGACTTGGTGCAAAGGTTGCTCTTGTAACAGATGGCCGCTTCTCTGGTGCTTCACGTGGATTGTCTATCGGACACGCATCACCAGAAGCTGCAGAAGGTGGACCATTAGCGTTTATCCAAAATGGAGATCAGATTATCATCGATGTTGACGCTCGTTCCATGGATGTTGTTCTTTCTGACGAAGAATGGGCAGAGCGTAAAGCAAACTGGAAAGGCTTTGAACCTAAGGTGAAAAAGGGTTATCTAGCTCGTTATTCGAAGCTTGTAACATCTGCTAGCACCGGTGGAGTTATGAAAATCTAATATTAATTTGGCACCCATTCACTTTTTTTGTGATGGGTGTTTTATTTTTTAAAATTTTTTTCCACTTACAGCCTCAGTTATGTAAGCGCTCCCTCTACTTCCTTCTACCAAAAACAGCTGTTGACACTTCTCCCCTATTAGATTTATGATTCATGTAACAAATTAATAAGACCTTTTACTTATCAAGAGTGACCGAGGGATTAGGCCCTATGACGTCCGGCAACCTCCATTTCATGGAACGGTGCCACTTCCTACAGAATGATTCCATTCTGAAAGATAAGTCGTATATATAACGATGCCTCTTTCTGATTGGAAAGAGGCATTTTTGTATTTTCATAGCTTAAGGGGTGACATAAATGATCGAAGTAACAGACTTGGTGAAAGTCTACCAAACAAAAAAAGGTGAAGTAACGGGTGTGGACCATGTGTCATTAACGGTGAACAAAGGGGAAATCTTTGGAATCGTTGGTTATAGCGGTGCTGGGAAAAGTTCATTACTACGTTGCTTGAATTTATTAGAGGCTCCGACCTCAGGGGAAATTAAAATCGATGGGGTATCCCTTACCACACTTGGGAAAAAGGAGCTTCGGACTGCTCGTCAAAAAATTGGGATGATCTTTCAACACTTCTATCTCGTAAGCTCAAAGACGGTTTTTGAAAACGTAGCTTTTGCCTTAAAGGCTGCACATAAATCAAAAGCAGAAATTGATAATCGAGTCACCGATCTACTTGAAATGGTCGGCTTGTCAGATAAGCGTGATGTGTATCCCTCTCAGCTAAGCGGTGGACAAAAGCAACGTGTAGGAATTGCGAGAGCTTTAGCAAATAACCCTTCCGTTCTGCTTTGTGATGAAGCCACCTCTGCCCTGGACCCAAGCACGACGAAATCGATTTTATCTTTGTTAAAAAAGATTAACCAGGAGCTAGGATTAACGATTGTACTGATCACACATGAGATGGAAGTTGTAAAAGAGATTTGTGATCGAATGGCAGTTATGCAGGACGGGCGAATTGTTGAGGAAGGTCATGTCTATGATTTGTTCTCAAATCCAACGAATGAACTGACGAAAGAATTCATTAATACCATTCTTCAATTTGATTTACCAGATCACTTGCTAACTTCAAGCAAAGGAAAAATTGTAAAGATTCATTTCCGCGGGGCAATTGCAGAGGAATCAGTAATTTCAGACGCGCTTCAGAAGTTCCAAGTAAAGGGCAATATTTTACACGGCAAGATCGAGTACATAAAAGAAACTCCACTTGGAATCTTCATTATGGAACTCACAGGTGATATTGCCGAAGTAGAAAAAGCAATACAATACATCACATCTCGCACAGAAAGCTTGGAGGTGATCCGAGATGCCGCTTGATAGCTTGATAGAATTACTACCTGATTTGAACAAAGCCTTTTTTGAAACGATTTATATGGTCGGTATATCAATTGCAGTAGCTATGATTATCGGATTGCCAGTAGGAGTACTGTTGTTTGTTACCGACCGCGGATTGTTTTTAGAGAATTCCCTATTTAATCAAATTGTTGGATTTTTAGTGAACATGATCCGTTCGATTCCGTTTATCATCCTGCTCATTGCACTTTTGCCTTTAGCAGATTTGATTGCTGGTTCAACAATTGGACCAACAGCAGCATCCGTCTCACTCTCGGTCGCTGCCATTCCTTTCTTTGCTAGATTGGTAGAACAGTCACTGCGAGAGATCGACAAAGGAGTGATTGAAGCAGCGGTTGCTGTCGGGGCTTCTCCGTGGATGATCATCAAAGAAGTTCTTCTTCCAGAGGCAAAGCCAGGGATCATCCAAGGTGTGACCATTACGATTATTAGCTTAGTTGCTTACTCCGCCATGGCGGGAATCGTCGGTGGAGGCGGTGTCGGAGACCTTGCCATCCGCTTTGGGTACTACCGCTACGACAATACCGTCATGATTACCACCGTTATCATCTTAATTTGCTTAGTCCAGCTCATCCAATTTTTCGGTGACCGACTTGCAAAGGCAGTAAATAAAAAATAAATCACATTTAACCACTGTCCATCCCAGAAGGACAAAAACGCACCAACTGTCCACGAAGGGTGACAGACACCATAAAAATTATTGGGGGAGTATTTACGATGAGAAAGTTATTTTTGAGTTTTGTAGTTTTAATTGCAATCGCCGTGCTTGCAGCTTGCGGTGGAAGTTCTGAGGAGGCATCTTCTTCTGAGGAAAAGGCGACTGAGAAAAAAGAAGTGAAAATTGGAGCAACGTCTGGTCCATACAGTGACATGGTTTCAAACGCAATTAAGCCTTTATTAGAGGAAAAAGGCTATGAAGTAGAAGTAGTTGAATTCAGTGACTATGTTCAACCAAATCTCGCTCTTTCCAAGGGAGACATTGACGCAAACCTATTCCAGCACAAAATCTACATGGAAAACTTCGCAAAAGAAAATAAGATTGAACTATCTGACGTTATTTCCGTACCAACTGCACCAATGGGGATCTACTCTAAGACGTTTACTTCTGTAGATGAAATTTCGGATGGAGCTGATATTGCTATCCCAAATGACCCAACAAATGCAGCACGTGCTTTCTTAATTTTAGAAGATCTTGGGTTAATCTCATTAAACGCAGATGCTGACCCATTAACGGTTTCAGAAAAAGACGTAGAAAAGAACGTAAAAAATCTAGTATTCCAACCAATTGAAGCAGCTCAGCTTCCACGTGCGGTTGACAGCGTGGACCTTGCTGCAGTACCAGGAAACTTCGCTTTAGCAGCAAAAATGGACTTATTAGACGCATTACAGCTTGAAAATATGCCAGATCAATACCGTAACCGTGTGGCGGTAGATACAAAGAATATTGACAGCCAATTTGCAAAAGATCTGAAAGAAGTTGTTGAATCAGAAGAATTTGAAACCATCATCGACGAGGACTTCCAAGGCTTTGGTAAACCAGAATGGATGGTAAATCGCTAATTGATAAACATAAAAAACAACGCCCTTACCCGGCGTTGTTTTTACTAGAAAGGAATGAATACATTGAAAAAACTTGAAGTGCGTGGAGCTCCCTCTTATTATGCATGTCATGAGGGTTCGTTTGATGACCTTGAAAATCTACTTCTCTTGAATTCAATTAATCATTGCTTAGTAATTCACGGAGAACAATCTTGGAAAGCAGCATCATCCTATTTTCCAAATATGCAAGATGTAAAGCTAACCTTTGTTCCCTATCATGGAGAATGCTCACTACGAGAGGTACAGCGAATCTCAACGATAGCCAATGACACAAACATCGACGCCATCATAGGTATAGGCGGAGGAAAAGTACTTGATCTGGCAAAGGCAGTGGCAAATGAAACAAACAAAGAAGCCATTCTTATCCCAACTCTTGCCTCCACCTGCGCTGCTTGGACTCCGTTAAGTGTGTTTTATACAGAAGAAGGCGAATTCACGCATTACACCATTTTTCCGAAAAGTACATTAATCGTCTTAATAGAACCGCGTATCATTCTTCATTCACCAATTAAGTATGTTCGAGCAGGGATTGCAGACACATTGGCCAAATGGTACGAAGCTGATGTGTTAGTACGCGACTTACAAGATCTTCCGTTGCCTGTAAAAATCGCCCATCAAAGTGCGAGGCTTTGCCAGATTGTTTTACTTGAACATAGTCAAACTGCACTGAACGCGATGGAAGCAAAAACTTCTTCACCTGCTTTTCTTCAAGTTATTGAAACGATCATTGTGGCTGGTGGCATGGTTGGCGGTTTCGGAGACCGGTACGGGAGAATTGCTGCTGCCCACTCGGTTCATAATGGATTAACGGTAGCTCATGAAACCCATCATCTATTGCACGGTGAAAAAGTAGCGTACGGTATACTTGTTCAGCTAGTGCTCGAGGAAAATTTAGAAGAGGTTGCCTCCCTTCTTCCTTTTTACAGAGCTTTAGAGCTTCCAATACAATTAAGAGATCTAGAGCTGAACCGCGATAATCTCGAAAAACTCAAAGCAATTGCCGAGAGAACGGTAGCTTCTAGTGAGTCCATTCATTACTTGGAGAAAGACTTTACTTCAGACGATATATTAACCGCAATTCTATCACTGGAAACATTTGTTGATCCCCTTGTCTAACAGAACAAGGGGTTTTTTATTCAAATGGAGTTTTTTTTATTCAATGTTCACAAAATGTTACCAACTATTATTATCAAATTTTAGTACCTAGTAATATATATCACATCCTTCTCCCATACTACATGCTAGAATCTAATGGAGATTAAAAGAAATGGGTGATGATCATGAATTTTCCTCAGTTAAAAATTGGACATATGCTTCCGAAAGCTCCCATCATACAAGGTGGCATGGGTGTAGGCATTTCCCTTAGCAAGCTTGCCTCTGCTGTTGCAAATGCAGGTGGAATTGGCATAATTTCGGGCACAGGGATTTCCGTTGAAGAAATGAGAAACCATATTCGTCAAGCTAAAGCGCTTGTGAAAAAGGATGCAGGATATATTGGTGTTAATGTGTTATTTGCAATGAATGACTTTGCTGAGAAAATGAAGGCGGCACTTGAAGAAAAGGTCGATTTTATTATTTCAGGTGCAGGGATTTCACGGGATATGTATGCATGGGGCAAGAAAGCGGGTATTCCCGTTCTTTCTATAGTGTCTTCTGCGAAGCTAGCGAAAATGTCAGAGCGCCTTGGTGCTGCCGCAGTTGTGGTTGAAGGACATGAAGCGGGTGGCCACCTCGGGACCGAACGTCCATTATTTGAGATTCTTCCTGAAGTGGTGGAGGCTGTATCGATCCCGGTTATTGCAGCGGGAGGAATCATGACAGGAGCAGACATTGCTAAAGCGATCAGCATGGGAGCTTCAGGAGTACAAATGGGAACTCGGTTTGTTGCGAGCGAGGAATGTGATGCCCCACTTTCCTTTAAGCAGAAATACGTCGAAGCGACGAAGGAAGATACACTGCTCGTTAAAACAACAGTTGGTCTTCACGGTCGTGCGATTGCAAATCACTTTACAGACTTAATCACTACTTCTGAAAAGCTAAAAATTACGAAATGCATGGATTGCTTGAAAAATTGCTCGTATAGATTTTGTACCCTTGACTCCCTTTTAAAATCAATGGCTGGCGATGTCGAAAATGGTCTTGTGTTTGCAGGAGCCAGAGTTCATGAAATTAAAGAGATACTTCCTGTGAAAAAAATCTTTGAAAATCTAACAAACGAGTATCGTGTAGCCATCAGTAAATAAAAAACTCAGAGGGTTAGCTCAAGTGGCTAACCCTCTCAGTTTTTTTGTTCTACTTATCTGTCTTGAGGGGATGGGTTTTGGTGGCTGGCTTTTGTTAATAGCTTTGATAGGTAGGGTTGGTTACCACTGGGACCATTTTCTTTGGTTAGAGGGAAACAAACAGTCACTTTGGTTACCGTTGGCTTGTGATTTCTGCGTTCACGGGAATCTAACTGCCTCTTTGGTTACCGCTGGCTTGTGATTTCTGCGTTTATGGGAATCTAACTGCCTCTTTGGTTACCGCTGGCTTGTGATTTCTGCGTTTATGGGAATCTAACTGCCTCTTTGGTTACCGCTGGCTTGTGATTTCTACGTTCATGGGAATCTAACTGCCTCTTTGGTTACCGCTGGCTTGCGATTTCTGCGTTTACGGGAATCTAACTGCCTCTTTGGTTACCGTTAGCTTGTGATTTCTGCGTTCACGGGAATCTAACTGCCTCTTTGGTTACAGCTGGCTTGTGATTTCTACGTTCATGGGAATCTAACTGCCTCTTTGGTTACCGCTAGCTTGTGATTTCTGCGTTCACGGGAATCACAAGCTAGACTCCACTATTTATATTTTTTATAACAGATGCTCTTCCTTTTTCATGCTTCAGAGGTCATAACATTCACTTTATAACTTCTCCCCTTCCTTTTCCTTAGCCTCACACGTCATAAAAGTTACTTTATGACCTGAGGACCCTCTACTTCCTTCCACAAAGTGCCGTAAGTGCCAAACCAAATAAAAATGCCCCGACGGTTGTCGGAGCACACACTCTTTATTTTTAAAGCTTCATTCGCTGTAACCGTAATGCATTTAACACAACTGAAACGGAGCTGAAGGCCATGGCTGCTCCAGCAAGCCATGGAGCTAAGAAGCCAAGTGCGGCAATTGGAATGCCTAATGTGTTGTAGGCGAATGCCCAAAATAGATTTTGCTTGATATTTGTGATCGTCTTTTTGCTCATAAAGATGGCATCTGCAATGCTGTTTAAGTCACCTCTGATGAGCGTAATGTCCGCAGCCTCCATCGCCACATCGGTACCTGTTCCAATCGCCATACCAATATCAGCAATTGCCAAAGCTGGAGCATCATTGATTCCATCGCCAACCATCGCCACTTTCTTTCCAGCTTCCTGCAACTTTTTCACTTCCTCAGCCTTTCCTTCTGGAAGCACTTCAGCAATGACGCGATCCACTCCTGCTTCTTTTGCGATTGCTTGAGCCGTTTGCTCATTGTCACCAGTAATCATGATGACTTCAAGTCCCATATCCTTCAAGCGTGCAATGGCTGAACGTGACGTTTCTTTAATTGTATCAGCAACGGCAACGATACCAGCAAAAGCACCATCAACCGCTACTAGCATCGCGGTTTTCCCTTCTTTCTCAAAAGAGACCATCTTTTCGAGAACGGATTCTGATACATCAATTTCGTATTTCTTCATCAAACGGCGTGTACCGACTAACACATTTTTTTCAGCCACCATGGCCTTAATTCCGAAACCAGGTATTGCTTCAAATTGTGACACATCGACGAGCGCACTTCCTTTTTCCTTAATTCCTTCCACAATCGCTTGCGCAAGAGGATGCTCAGATTGCTTCTCAGCCGAACCGACCAAAGATAAGAATTCGTCTTCATTCATGGTAGTTACTACATCCGTTAATACCGGCTTTCCATTGGTAATCGTACCTGTTTTATCAAGAATGACCGTTTGAATACGGTGCGTCATTTCTAAGTGCTCTCCGCCTTTAAAAAGAATACCGTATTCTGCTGCACGACCGGATCCTGCCATGATTGAAGTTGGTGTAGCGAGCCCAAGTGCACAAGGACAAGCAATCACTAACACGGCAATTAACTTTTCTAATGCTTCTGGGAAGTCCCCTGGTGCGACCCAGAAAAACCAAACAAGGAAGGTTAGAACGGCAATACCGACTACGATAGGGACAAAAATGCCTGAAATCGAATCCGCCAAGCGTTGAATCGGCGCTTTTGATCCTTGCGCTTCTTCTACCACCTTAATAATTTGCGCAAGAGCTGTGTCCTTCCCGACTTTCGTTGCTTGCACCTTTAAGAATCCATTTTTATTCAGAGTGGCTCCAATAACCAGATCACCAACTGTTTTATCAACTGGAACACTTTCACCTGTCAGCATGCTCTCATCAAGGGCAGACTGTCCTTCTAAAATAACGCCATCCACTGGAATCTTTTCCCCAGGCTTAACCAGCAACACATCGCCAGCTACTACCTGCTCTAACGGAATTTCTACTTCCGCTCCATCACGAACAACAAGAGCTGTTTTTGCTTGAAGCCCCATGAGCTTTTTAATTGCTTCCGAGGATCGCCCTTTTGCTTTCACTTCAAACAATTTTCCTAATATGATTAATGTGATTAATACCGCACTTGTTTCAAAATACAATCCGACTCCGTGTCCGTTGTGGCCAATCGTTCCAATGGCAAGATACATACTGTAGAAATATGCAGCAGATGTTCCTAGTGCCACGAGCACATCCATGTTCGCACTTTTGTTACGAAGTGCTTTATAGGCACCCACATAAAACTGCTTACCGATGAAAAATTGGACAGGTGTCGCTAATGCCATTTGTACCCATGGATTCATAAACGCTTCGGGAACATATAAAAAGGAGGTAAATGAAAAATGCCCGGCCATTGCCCACAAAAGTGGAAGAGATAAGATTAAAGAGAAGAGAAACTTTCTTTGCTGCTTTTGGATTTCCTGTAAACGATGGTCGACTGATTCCTTTTCATTTTCGTCGGATTTTACAGTTGCCCCGTATCCAAGCTTTTCTATTTTTTGAATCAAATCCGTAACAGACACAGCCGCTGGATTGTATTCAACAGCTGCTTTTTCTAGAGCGAGGTTCACGTTGGCACCGACGACACCGTCAAGTTTGTTTAACCCTTTTTCAATACGTGTGGAACATGCTGCACATGTCATGCCAGTCACATTTAGCTCGGCTTTTTCAGTAATCACGTCATATCCAAGCGCACGAATTTTCTCTTGAATGTTAGCTGGTCCTGTCACAGAGGCATCAAACTTTACCGTCGCTTTTTCGAGAGCTAAATTTACATTGGCATCCGTAACTCCGTCCATTTTTTTCAGACCTTTTTCAATGCGAGTAGAACATGCAGCACAAGTCATACCGGAAATTTGAAATTGGTTTTCTAGTACTTTTTCACTCATATGAAAAACTCCTTATACCTATATAGGGTATGTTTTTTTTGAAAAGAGAACGTGCTATTTCTAGCACGCTGTCTTTTTGTCTAGCTCCGCTTTTCTATTTACTTTACATCATAACCTTGATCATCAATTGTTTCTTTGATTGTATCCAATGATACTTTGTCAGCATCAAACTCTACAGCAACAGATTTATTTTCTAGATTAACCTTTACAGCTGATACTCCAGCTAATTCCCCAACACTACCTTCTACTGCTTTTACGCAGTGTCCACATGACATACCTTCTACTTGTAATGTAACTTTTTCCATCATTAACAACTCCTTATTTTTTCATTAATTTTTGAATGGTAACCAATACTTCATCTAAAACTTCCATGTCGCCTTCTTGTAGTCGATCTACGACACAGCCCTTTAGATGACCCTCAAGCAATATTTTCGCAACACTATTTAAAGCCGATTGAGTGGCGGAGATTTGTGTAATAACATCATCACAATAGGTGTCTTTTTCAATTAATCCCTTGATCCCTCGAATTTGACCTTCAATGCGATTTAGTCGTGTGACAAGATTGCCTTTCACTTTATCTGAATGGTGACTTTTTCGATCACTGCTATGGCAGATTTCCTCTTCATATAGCAAAGAATCATCTTGATTCATATGACTCCCTCCTTTTATGAGTTAATAATAGCATACCCCTGTATAGTATGTAAATTAAAAATAAAAGAAATATATGGATAATTTTTGAACAGGATTCTATAAGAAAAGGCTCCCCATAAGGAAGCCCTATGATTCATCTTTTACCCGCAGCAATCGAAGGCTGTTCAGCGTCACAATTAGCGTGGCTCCCATATCCGCAAAGATGGCAATCCATAATGTTAGCCAACCTGGAACCACGAGTAATAACGCCAATAGCTTGATACCAAGTGAAAAGGTGATATTCTGTTTAATGATAGTTAATGCCTTTCTACTTAACTTCACCGTGAATGGAAGCTTTCTCAAATCATCAGCCATAAGCGCAATATCCGCTGTTTCTAGGGCCGTATCAGTTCCTGCTCCTCCCATCGCAATGCCAACGGAGGAAGCTGCTAAGGCTGGTGCATCATTTACACCATCACCAACCATAGCCACCCGCTGATAAGTAGCACGCAATTCTTTAATAAAAGAGAGCTTTTCTTGAGGAAGAAGATTCGCTTTTACCTCGTTTACTCCTGCCTTTTGTCCAATTGCCTTTGCCGTACCTTCATTGTCTCCTGTAAGCATAATAGTCTTTTGCAGTCCGAGTGAGTGAAGCTGTTGTACCACGTATTTTGTTTCTTCTCGAATCTCATCGGCCACTGCCACTAATGCTAGGAACTGTTGGGATGAACTAACAGCCATCACTGTTTTTCCTTGTTCCTCGAGCACAGTAATTTTTTCACGAAAAACTGTTGCCAAGCCACCCTCCAACTGTTCATGAATAAAACTTGGACTTCCCACATAATACTTCGTTCCAGCAATTTTCCCAACGATCCCTTTTCCCGTGACAGATGTAAAATCCTCCAGTTCTAAATGGTCGTAATTCAATTCCCATTGATCAGCCTTTTTTAAAATAGCCGTGGCAAGTGGATGCTGAGAGACCTTTTCTAGTGCTGCTATAATGGCAAAAGTCTCGTTGGCAGGAATATTCGGAGCGGTTTCATAGTCGGTGACGACCGGGATGCCCTTAGTTAATGTACCGGTTTTATCAAACGCAATCGCCTTTATGGCTCCCATTTCCTCTAAATGAATACCACCTTTAATTAAAACGCCTCTTTTTGCTGCATTTCCAATGGCTGTTACGATAGCAACAGGTGTGGAAATAACTAAAGCACATGGACAACCAACCACTAACACAGCCAACCCTTGATATACCCACTCATTCCACTCAGCGCCGAACAATAACGGCGGAACAACTGTAACTCCAAGAGCGAATAACATAATAATGGGTGTGTAATACTTTGCAAAGCGGTCAACAAATGCCTGTGATGGAGCTCTTTCCGCTTGCGCTTCTTCAACCAAATGGATGATTTTCGCAATCGTCGTATCTTCCACATGTTTTGTTACCTTTACCTCAAGGAAACCTTCTTCATTTAGGGTCCCGGCGTAAACTTCATCGTTTACTCCCTTTGCAACAGGTACAGACTCCCCAGTAATGGCTGCCTGATTGATGGATGACAGGCCTTTTACGATGATCCCATCCATCGCTAATTTTTGGCCTGGCTTTACAAGTAGAACATCATTTATTTGGATGTCTTCTACATTAACAATCATTTCTTTCGTGCCACGCCGTATCATAGCTTCTTTTGGAGCAATATCCATCAGTGAGCGAATCGATTGGCGAGCTTTATCCATCGAGTACGATTCAAGCACTTCACTAATTGCAAACAAGATCACAACTGTTGCCCCTTCGCCCCATTCACCGATAATGGCAGCTCCAATAACAGCTATGGTCATGAGTGTTTTCATATCAAACTCGAGGCGGAAGAGATTTTTGAATCCTGTCCGGAAAAGGCGATAACCTCCTAAGATCATGGAGGACGCATAAGCTACCATCGAAATAGGTGATTCTTCTCCACTAATCTCACCAGAAATCCATCCTATAAGCAAAAGCATAAAGGAAGCCAAAACCATTGCATATTTTTTTAAAAAAGGCTCCTTCACTTCTTGAATACGAGCCTTTTCAGGTTGAACCTTAATACCGTCAAATGCACCGGCTTTTTCTATATCTTCTACTGTTGCCTCACCAAATACAGTCAGTTTGGCAGCACCAAAGTTTATATTCGCATCAAAAACACCATCCAGGTGCTTTACGTTCGTTTCGAACTTTTTGGCACAGCTGGCTCAGGAAAGCCCTTGAACGCGGTACACTTGCTTACTATTCGTCAATCCAGTTGAATTATCCACGTAATGCCACCTCCTTTTGATGAGTAAAGGCAATGTTAACGAGTTGTTTGACATGCTCATCGTCTAAGGAATAGTAAACCAGCTTTCCTTCTTTTCGGTAGGTGGCAAGACCCAGGTTTCGAAGGAGACGGAGATGATGCGAAGCAGTAGCTACGGTGCAACCAACAATATTAGCCACATCGCATACGCAAAGCTCCTCTTCTACACTTAGCGAATAAGCAATTTTTACACGCGTGTCATCCGCTAATGCTTTAAAAAGCTTCGAGACCTCCATCGTGTTTTGCATACTAAGCTCATTTTTTACTTTTGTAACCTTCTCCTCATCAAAACAGGTGACCTCACATACATCCTCTTTCGCCATTACACTTCCCCATTTCATTCAAACATTCTTTTGAATATAATAACATATGAAATGGAATGGAAGTTGTGACAAGAATAAAAATAATGAAAAAAGAGGACAGTTTCGTTGTCCTCCTACCGATTATTCCGATGTAGGTTTTTTTCGGAAAAAGATTTCAGGTTCAAAGCGGTGTAGCGGATGGGTTCGATTCTGCGCTGGTTCTGCTGAAATCCTAGGAGCCTCCTCCGGCCTTCTCGGATCCTTTGCTGCCCTTGTTAAAGACTCGGTTAACGGTCCCCACCTTTTTAACATCATCACTAGAAAAAAGATAACAAGTCCGGCAATCGCAAAGACGATCGAAGGAAAGGCATTGTTTACACCACCTACATCCAACAGGCGCCCACCTATTGTTTTTCCTCCTGCTTCCCCCAATCCATACACCACATTTGATAACGCAAAAAATAAACTGATGAGCTCTGGTTTGGAAAGTTGAGAAATCGTACTGTCTACCGTGGGCAAAATCATCATTTCCCCAATCACAAAGATGGCTCCACTAACAATAAATAGGACAAACCCATTTGAGAAAAATAACATGGATATCCCTGCCGAAACAAATAGTACGCCCACTCCTAATGCCGAGATCGGATTCATTTTTGTAATAAACCGCTTGGTGATCAAGCCTTGCAGGGTGATAACGATAAAACTGTTGACCGTCCAAATTAAAGAGATATTTTTCGGATTATCTAGTACCACCGTTGCCCGTAGTGGCAGTGCAAGTGAGAACTGTGCATAAAGTGCCCATATCAGAACGGTCACCACACTAAAAATGATAAATGGCCGATGCTTTATCGCTTCTCCATATGCTCCTAATGGCAGTGATGGACATGGAATGTCACCACAATTTTTCGGAAGTAAGAGCCAACTCACTAAAGCCAGCCCTACATAAATAGCAGCTGCGATAAAAAAGATGGTTCTTGAGGCTTCAGCTAAAAGGAAAAAAATCACAAATCCACTGGTACCTGTCCCTACATTGGCCGCAATCCCACGAAGAGAAAAGGCAGTTGTTTGGTTTCCACTTGAAGAAGCGAATGCTGCAATCGCTGCCTTCGTGGAGGGAGCATTCAATCCATTTCCAAGACCCATGATAGCTGCCGAACCAAGAAGAAACAGGTAATCGGAAAATATGCCAAAGCACATCACTCCACCTGCCGTAATCAAGGCACCCAAGCCGATGATAAAACGTCTCCCTATTCGATCCGCAAGTACTCCTCCTGTAATACTTCCAAATTGAAAAGCAATCGCTATCGTTGCTAAGATTGTCCCAATTTGTACCAAGGTTAGTTCTGTTTCAGTGGTTAGTATAATAGGAAGCATTGGCATCACAAGATAGGACCCTAAGTGGGCAAGCAATACTCCTAACAGAAGAATTTGCAACGGACGATCAAGTTTTCTGTATTCCATTAATCCCACTTTGAATACACCCTTCCAGCGTTCAACGTTTCTTTCCCTACTTTTCCCCATTACATTCTATTTATGAAAAAAGCCTGCTGCCCCGATCGTTAGGATGGGTGCAACAGGCTTTCAGGCATTAACTTTTTCAGATTTCTTCTATTCGTTCTCTTTTAAATTAACATTATTTTTTATAAACCTGGTGCATTTGTTTGTGCTGTAGTTTGAATTCTTCTTTCTTTTCCATAAAGAACGATAAATACACATGCCAAGCCTGCAGAAAGAGTATAGACCGCAATCATATGGTCATAATTGATGAACTCTGAAATAAGACCGAACAACAAATACCCTACCGTAGATCCAATCTGTGTCGTGTTCATGTAAAGAGTCGTTGCCGTACCCGGTGCTTCTGGCATAAAATCCTGAAAATACGAAATAGCAATCCCAGACGTAATGGAAACCTGTGCGGCACTTAAGATTTGCAAGGGATAGATTTGCCAAGGCTCGGTAACAAAATTAAATAAGAGAAAATACGTAAAGGCAGTAACAAATCCAATTTTCACAAGCAGTGCAACATCCATCCTTGTAGCTAGTAAACCAAGCCCAATCATCATTGGAACCTCAAAAATCGGTGGCACACTAAAAATCAAACCAACATCCATTTCCGTTCCATGAAGTACCTTCGTAACAAATTGAGGTACATTTAACATATGAATAGAAGTAGCGGTCGAAAGCAATAGTGCCGCAGCTAGATTGGCAAAAATATGCGGTTTGATGATCGATTTTTTTACCGACAATGCCTCTTGGTTCACAATTTTCTGTTTTGATACTTCCTTTAATAAAAACACAACTGTTAGAAAAGCAAGCAAGTACCCAGCAGCTACGAATAAAAACAACCCTTTGAAGTCAACCAATATTAAGAGCCATGCCCCGAGAGCAGGTCCCACTGTCCAAGCCAAGGCAAAAAACATTCGAAAGATATTCATAATAAACGGAGTATCCTCCGCTGGGATAGCAGCCTCTTTTAAAGCATCTCTTGCATATGCCCATAATTGAGGAACAGCAGCTGCTGATGCCCCTAATAGAAAGAAGGCGGTTACAGACAAAGCAAAATAATTTCGTAAGTAAGCAAATAATATATACCCAATCACTCCAGCGAAGGTTGTGAGGATCAGCAAGTATCTCCGACTAAGCTTTGTATCTGATAACTTTGCCAATGAACTGCTGATGGTTACCCCACCTAACGCCAGCACGGTCATAAAAATACCAAATGCTGCGTTACTCATTCCGACTTCATCAATTCCGAAAAGAGATGAGTAAGGAATAAAGAAGGAGGTTGAAAAACCAAGGATGGTGTTAATTAAGAATAGGACTTTTAAGGATGGAATTCTCCAAATAAATAAAACCTTTTCCTTTGTTGCCGTAATCACATTTTTTTTCATATCATCAATCCTTCTGTTGGACTATGAAGCTATAACTTTTATACAACTACATGCTTCGGTGTTTGATTATTTAATGCTAATAATAAATTATCTGTTGCTAGATGGGCCATTTGAAGTCGTGTTTTGATGCTCGCGCTCCCTATATGAGGAAGAGTCACTACATTTGGCAATGTTAATAACGGATGATTCAGCGCAACGGGTTCTTCCTCAAATACATCCAATCCAGCAGCCCAAATCTGACCTGACTGTAAAGCACTATACAAGGCATCCTCATTTACAATTCCACCGCGTGCAGTATTGATTAAAATGGCATTGCTTTTCATTAAAGCTAATTCTTTTGCTCCAATTAAATTCTTTGTATCTGGAGTATAAGGAGTCATGATACATACATAATCAGATTCCTTTAATAACTGATCCAATTCAACATACGTCATGGAGAAATTTTTTTCTAAGTCCAACTTTCGAGACCGATTATGATAGAGGATTTTCATGTCAAAGCCTTGTGCTCTTTTTACCAAAGCCGCTCCAATTCTCCCCATGCCAATAATACCTATTGTTGCCCCGTACACATCTTGACCAGTCAATTGCATAGGAGACCATGTTTGCCACTCCCCATTACTCAAATACCTCGAGGACTCTATTAATCTACGTGCGGTTGCCATTAATAATGCAAATGTTAAATCAGCGGTTGTTTCTGTTAATACTCCAGGTGTATTAGTAACTGTAATTCCTTTTAACTTTGCTGCTTCAATATCTATATTGTTATAGCCTACCGCCATATTACTGATTACCTTTAATCTTTTCGCCTTTTCCAATAGAGAGTGATCAATACTGTCGGTTAACAAGCAAAATAGACCATCTACTTCCTGTATTTCTTTTTCTAACTCATCTCTTGGTACAGCCATATCTTCTTTCTCCCACATTCGAATCACGCAATGCTCTTCTATCCTTTGAATGATCTCATCAGGGACTTTCCTTGTAATATAAACCGTCGGCTTCAATTTCCGTCTCTCCCTTCCAGAACTATCGTCTAATATTAACGGTTGTAAATTCAAACTTGTCATAACGATGTCTTGAAAACGAGTACTCAAACGGCATTCCGTTATTTAAATAAACGACCTGCTCTACTTCTAAGATGGGATCATCTTCTCGACAATCAAGATGAGTTTGATCCATTTGATTCGGTTTACAAGCTCTTATTTTTTTATGAGTACCTGCAATGGTTAGCTCTAACGTGGTTGTGATGTAGTTATATATGGATGAATGTAATATTTTTTCATTGATTCCTGGGATGATAGTGGTTGGCATATAGGTTTGCTCAATAACGTACGGTTCATTTTCCACAATCCTAAGACGGATAATATCATATATGGGTGTATCTAAATCAATGGAAAGGTGAGACGCGATTTCTTGTGTCGGAAACTTCACCTCAAATTGTAATACCTTACTTTTAATCTCTTGCCCTTTTCCTTTTAACAAATGCGACAATCCTAGCGTGTCATTTCCAACAACATTCACTTTATTTTTTTGAATAGCTGACTTAACGATAAATGTCCCGTGACCACGCTTTCTATATAAATACCCTTCCATTACTAAAATATCTAACGCTCGTTTCATCGTCATCCGGCTGCAACCGAACTGTTTAGCTAACGATATCTCATCAGGAATCGGCTGATCGGTTGGATAATATTCATCTAACAGTCTTTTTCTCATTTCATCTGATATTTGTTGATATTTAATCATTCTGTTCACCGCCATATCTTCTCTTACATGTTTCCTAGAAAAAATGGCCCATGCGACCACCTTTACCTCTATCACTATAATTATAAACATATACCGATAAATGTATATACAATTATTCTTAGAAGAAGTACTTCTTCATCGTTCACTTATTTCCACTTTCCTAATCACTTTCATTATCTGTTTTAAAACACGAAAAAACTCGCATCACCAACAGGGAAGCGAGTTGAAATCTTAATTTAATACCTCATGGTTTTAAACCTTTTCAGGTGTACCCAGTTTCGGTTGTTTCGGTGAGCGTTTCACCCAAATCATTGTGGTCATCAATGTGAACAATAATAATATTAACCCTAATACAAATGGATAAATGATATTCACATCATAAAGTAGCCCAGCAAGCGTTGGCCCAAGAATATTCCCGATACTCATATACGCATTGTTCATCCCCATGGCAAAACCTTGTTCATGTCCAGCAAGCTTTGAAATAAGGGTGTTTAACACAGGGCGTAGAATAGATGTTGCTAAGAAAATGATTAAAGTAATACCAAAGAACAGCACATAACTTGAAGCAAAGATGGATAACAGAAATCCTACTGTAGCAACTCCTAAAAAGATATTTAGGACTTTCTCTTCCCCAAGGTTTACCACTAATCGATCAACCACAAACAATTGAACAATGGTACTGATGATTCCTGTCGCTGTTATCATCAAGGCAATTTCTTGAGGAGTAGCACCGAACTCATTATCAACAAACAATCCTAGTACGGATTCATAAGCCATTAACCCAAAGCTCATTACAAGGGTAATCACTAAAGGAATAAAATAAGGCATTTTCACTGATCGAACAAGCTTCTTCACCATCGACTCATCATCATAATGAACTCCTTCTGCTTGTTCCTGTTGGCTTTCTTTTAAAACAATGATTGAAAATATAACTGCTACTAGCGAAACAATCGCTGAGATTAGGAACGGTACTTTTAATCCGTAATCTGTTAAAAAGCCACCGATCCCCGGTCCAATTACAATTCCAAGTGACATAGCAGCTGAGATCAAACTGTTTCCTTTGGCACGCTGCTCCATCGTTGTAATGTCTGCCACATAAGCAAATATAGCAGGTACAAGGAGGGCTGCCCCAATTCCACCAATTACCCGTGAAAAATATAACCACCAAATGGTGTCAACAGCATAAAAAATAAACATTGATGCCGTTAATCCTACTAGTCCATAAATAATCATTTTTCTTCGACCGTATTGATCCGTCCATTTTCCGGCAATCGGTGAGAAAATAAGCTGTGCTCCAGCAAAAATCGCTATCATTAGACCGGCTGCTGTTCCTCCCTGTCCAATCGATTGCAAATATGCAGGTAAAATCGGGATTATAATACCGAAGCTCCCAATGGCTATAAACATATTAATCATAAGGACAATTAATTTTTTCCTTTGTTCTGCGCTCACGTGCGCACCTCCATCCCCCTGCGAGAAATAGGTAAACCTTTTATCACTCGCCTCAAATACACCTAAGTATACCACCAAACATTCTTTAAGATGTACGATAAAAACCTACTTTACTAAAATTTAACCAAAAAAACTGTAAACATTCGCGCTGTTTACAGTTTTCAAAAGCATATTTATTTAAGTTAGTTTACCAATTACTTGTTCTTACGAATTTTTTCGACCTCATCAGCAACAAACTGCACTTGTGTTCCGACGATGACCTGAATACTGTTTTGCCCAACAATATTGATTCCTGGAATGCCAGTTGATTTGATTTTCGCTTGGTCAACAGCTCCCATATCCTTTACCTCTACGCGGAGACGAGTGACGCAATTGTCTACAGACGTGACGTTAACATCTCCACCTAAACCTTCATAAATCACAGCTGCCATTTGTGCGAACTTGTCACGACCAGTTGAAGCAGCTTCTCCTGATTCCTCTGTTTCTTCTTCACGACCAGGAGTCATTAAATTGAACTTTTTAATTAGGAAACGGAACAAGAAATAATAAATAACGGCAAATAATAAACCTTGCACAAGAAGCATATATGGTTGGTTAGCGAGTGGCAATCTTGAACTTAAAACAAAGTCTACGAAACCTGCACTAAAGCCAAATCCAGCTGTCCAGTGGAAAAAGGCTGCCACTGCTAAAGAAATTCCTGTTAACACGGCGTGAACGACATATAACATGGGTGCCACGAACATGAAGGCAAATTCTAACGGTTCTGTTACCCCCGTAAAGAATGAAGCAAATCCTGCCGCAAGCATTAAGGAAGCCACTTGCTTTTTACGAGCCGTTTTTGCTGAATGATACATGGCAAGTGCTGCTGCCGGTAAACCAAACATCATGACAGGGAAGAAACCAGCTTGGTACATACCTGTTGTTCCTTTTGTTCCATTTCCAGACCAGAAGTTACCGATATCGTTAATGCCAGCTACATCAAACCAGAATACAGAATTGAGTGCGTGGTGTAACCCTGTTGGAATTAATAAACGGTTAAAGAATCCATACAACCCTGCTCCGATAAAATCAAGCTTACTGAATGCTGTACCAAATGAAACCAATCCAGTGAATATAACTGGCCATGCAAAGAAAAGAACTAATGATACCACTAACATAGACACAGCCGTCATAATTGGTACGAGACGTTTTCCACTAAAAAAGGCAAGGGCATCTGGCAGCTTTACATGACTAAAACGATTGTATGCGAATGCTGCGACTAACCCTGATAAAATACCAATAAATTGATTGCCAATTTTTCCAAATGCCGCATTTACATCTTCTGGATCAATCCCTTGAAGCATTGCTACAGCGTTCGTTGAAAGTAAGGTGGTAACCACCAAATACGCAACGAGACCACTTAGGGCTGCAGATCCATCTTTATCCTTGGACATTCCTAGGGCAACTCCGACCGCGAAGAGAATCGCCATATTATCAATAATGGATCCTCCTGCTTTAATCAGGAACGCCGCGACTGGACTACCTGCTCCCCAGCCAGATGGATCTATCCAATAACCAATCCCCATCAGAATGGCTGCTGCTGGTAAAACGGCCACAGGAAGCATAAGTGAACGACCAATTTTTTGTAAATACTTCATCACCATTTCGTTTCCCTCCTCTTTCTCCTCAAAAAGTTATTTATATAAGTTTGTTACTAACATAGGGATTCTTTCTTTGTAGCGATCAACTAATTGTTGATTATGGGAACCCGCATTGTTGGCATTATTGCTCAAAAACACGGGTGGTTCTTTCCCCTCTTCAAGCATCAGCTGAATGGTTTCAGCCATGATCGCATTCACGATCGTCATACCGATAATAGAAGAACCGGAGCTAAACCCACTTGCACTCTTAGGATGCTGCAAAAGGGTGTCTCCAATCTCTATGTGATTATCAATAATCAAATGAGCCATCTCAAACAAGTACTTTCCACTTTCATGCCTAGAAGCTTGTGTTTCCGCATAACGAGGGGAAGTAATTGCAATGACATACGCGCCCCTCTCTCTGGCAATTTCAGCCACTTCAATCGGAACGGGATTTCTTCCAGAAGTAGAAGCCACAATGACGATATCACCTGCTAGAATATTGCTAGAAGATAGATGTTCTTTTGCTAGACCACTCTTTTTTTCAAGGTTGGATGATTCAACCGCTCCTCTATGCAACATCAAATCCTCTATGAGAATCGGACTGATCGGTGCGAGTCCACCAGCACGGTAAAAGAGCTCTTCTGCGAGCATATGGGAGTGTCCAGAACCGAACACATGAATGATGCCACCATTTTGTATACAACGAACAATCTCATGAGCCGCTTCCCTCATTTTCCCCTGTTCCTCATTTTCGACCTCATCGAGTAAGTCTCTCAATTTTTGAAAATACTCTTTCATCATGTTCTCCCACCTCCCCTTCTATCTCTTCATGTCGATCATAAACTTGTAGCGATCGGCACGGTAAGAGGACTTTACCACTTCAATAGGCGTTTCATCTTCAAGGTATGTGTTTCTCTGAATCAGCATAATTGGTGCACCTTCTTTAATGCTTAAAAACTCTGATTCAATTTGATTCGCCACCGATGATTCAATGATTTGTCTTGCATGATCTATTCGGAAGCCTAACGTACCCTCGATATACTCATACAATGATCGATTCACAATCTCTTTTGTCAGGCCCTTTACCTTGTCTACGGATATATAGGTAGTTTCAAGCGCCATTGGCACTTGGTCAGCGAGACGGATTCGTTTGATTTCGTACACAGGACTACTTTCATCAATCGCTAGAGATTTTGCGATACGAACAGGTGCTGGAATGACTTCGAAATTGATAAGCTGACTACCTGGTTCCAAGCCCCTGGCTCTCATATCTTCGGTAAAGCTTGTTAGCCCTTGTAAACCTTGTTCTACCTTTCTTTCTGCAACAAAGGTCCCCTTCCCCTGGAGTCGATATAAGTACCCGTCATTCACTAGCTTTGTGAATGCTTGGCGAACGGTCATTCGACTAATTTGGTAGGTCTCCGCATATTCCCGCTCCGGCGGAAGGGAATCACCAGGCTTCAAATCTCCTTTTTCAATTTGATCCTTTATCAGCTCCTCCAGCTGATAATAGATGGGAATAGGCGAGTTTTTATTAATCATACGTAACTTCCTTTTTCTTTAAATTCCCAATGGCAGCTTCATCCGCCATAATAGTGACAGAAGGATGTTGCTTTAAAATGGAAGCTGGAAACTCCTCGGTCAAATCTCCCGTTAATAGCTTGGCTAACGCATCATGCTTATGCTCACCTGACACTAGTAAAAGAATTTCCTTGCTCTTCATGATTGAAGCAATTCCCATGGTGACAGCCTTTTTCGGGACGTCCTCCATTTTTTCAAAATAAATGGAGTTTGCTTCTCTCGTTGACTCGGCTAACTCCACCACATGCGTATGCGACCCAAAAGAAGCACCCGGCTCATTAAAACCAATATGACCGTTTGATCCGATTCCTAATAACTGAAGGTCGATTCCGCCTTTTGCTAGAATTTGCTGGTCGTAGTTTTGACACTCTTGCTCAAGATCTACCGCCGTTCCGTTTGGCACAAAGGTATTTTCCAGATCAATATCAATATGGTTAAAAAAATGATCATTCATATAAAAACGGTAGCTATTTGGATTCTGTCCTGTTAACCCAATATATTCGTCCAAGTTAAAGCTGACAACTTGTTTGTAAGATGTATTTCCATGCTTATAATCCTCAATCAGCTTTTCATACGTCCCTAGAGGTGTTCCCCCTGTTGCTAATCCAAGCCTAATGTTTGGATTACCTTGAACCTTTTTACTGATATAGCTTGCAGCTAGTTCACACATATGCTCATAGTTTTTTACATCAATTAGTTTCATCATCTATTCCTTTCTCTGGAATGCAAAGGATCCACGGCAAACTGTCAATTCCACTTCCAGGTTTCCATCTAAAATAACCAAGTCGGCATCCTTTCCAACAGTAATGCTTCCTTTTCTGTCGTATACGTTTAATTGCTTGGCAGGGTTAATCGATGCCATATGCACAACATCCTCAAGCGTACAATTTGTGTATTTAATCATATTTTTCACAGCACGTTTGGTTTCTAATATACTGCCTGCAAGCGTTCCATCTGAAAGCGTCGCCATTTCATTGTTCACATACACGTCTTGACCACCGAGTTCGTACACGCCATTTTTCAGGCACTTTGCTCTCATCGAATCTGTGATTAAGATTAGACCATCCTTTTTCTTTTGCTGAAATGCAAAACGGACCATTTCTGGGTGAACATGAATACCATCCACAATCAACTCAGCCTTTAACTCTTCTAATAAAAGTGCAGCACCGGCTACACCAGGCTCCCGATGATGCAACCCTCTCATTTGATTAAAAAGATGGGTAGCATGAGTGGAACCTGCTTCTACTGCTTGCTTTACTTCTTCAAAGGTTGCATCTGAATGACCAATAGAGGCAATAATATGTTGGTCACTTAAATATTTGATAAGCTCCAATCCACCAGGAAGCTCGGACGCAAGGGTAACAAGCTTTATCGTATCTCTTGAAAGGGTTTGCCATTTTTGAAACAGCTCGGTATTTGGATGCATCATATGTTCCATTGGCTGCGCTCCCGCTTTATCAGGATTCACAAATGGCCCTTCGAGATGGATACCTAGAATCTCTGCTTGGGGTGTTGCTTGATTTTTTCTGATATATTTACCAGCGGCTTCTATGGCACTCTCAATTTTTTCATGAGACTGTGTCATGGTTGTGGCCAAGAAGCTTGTTGTTCCTTCACGTGGAAGAGAATTTGCCATCGTATATAAGGCATCCTCGGTAGCATCCATTACATCCGCACCGTTGGCTCCGTGAATATGCACATCGATAAAGCCAGGCAGAAGATTAAAGTGAGGAGGAAGTTCAATCACTTCAAATCCACTTTCGTCAGGTAGCATCTCGAGTGATCCTACTTCTACTATTTTCTGATTACAAGTCTTAATATAACCGCTTTCAATAATTCCCTTTTCTGAAAAAACTCTCATCCCTTTTAATAAAAGGGGTGAACGAGAAGAACTCATCCTCTCTACCTTCTTTCTTTTGTGACCTTTTTGCATGATTATCATATCACTCTATACATATAGTTGTCTAGACCAATTTTTATACCAAATAAAAACAGCTGCCGATTTCTCAGCAGCTCTATTTTTTTATACGCGATGACTCATTGGGAGTGAGAATAAATAAATATTGATGATCGCTAGTAACAACATTAATCCATAGTAAGGCAACATAGCTTTAAAACTAGCCTTTTTCCCCATCTTGTATGCCGTGTAAGAAGATCCTACTAATCCGATAGTAATGATGAAATATTGGAGCATTTGTACTGTCGATGTCGAGGCCAAACTTAACTCGCTACTTGTAACCTCATTCCCGAGAAGGGCAAGTGAATTAAACCAGATCGCTTTTCCTTCTGTGATGATATGAAACAAATTATGTCCAAGATGTCCGGCAAGATCAAGTGGAATAAAAGCATAACCAAAAAGGATAAAATTTTTCTTTATCGTATTCGGCATCCCTAGCAAGGTTGCTAGCTTGGCTGCACCTAATAATAGTAGAATCGGAAGCGCCATTGAGATAATGAAGGCAATCGTAAAATTGACAACATAATTAGAGGTACCCGTTACAATAGATATGGTTTCGAGAATTTGTCCCCATATTTCAAGCATCGTAATGTTCTGTACAAAGACAATCCCCATGATAACAGCTGCCAGTGAGGCATGCTCAAGCTTTGGATTTTTGAGACTCCAAAGCTCTTTTGTTGGAACACGTACCTGTAACTTGATGGAATCATTCGGGCAATTTTTCACACAGTTTCCACAAATATTGCATTCCGCACTCGAATCCATTGTTCGAACGAACTGAAACATCGGACACCCTTCCGCTTGTTCACTCCCTTTAAAGCAGCTTTGCGTCTTGCACGTTCTACAAATTTCCGCTGTTCCTCTTAGTTCTAACACCCCTGCTCGAGAGTAATTTCCAGCTAATCCTCCTAGAAAGCAAAGCGTTTTACAAAACGTTCTTCTCTCATAAAAAACGGATGTGACAACCACCATTGTGACGAGTAATAGCAGCAAATACCCTGATCCACGAGGTGACTCCACAATTCCCCAAACATGATCGCTATACGTAATGGCAATGAAGAATAAGTCGATCAACCATATCCCATATTTTCGTAAAAACTTCGGCATGGGCCTCTCACTACCTACCATTTTTCGAATGATATCACTCAGTTTTCCAAATGGACAGATGGCGCACCAAAATCGACCCATGGCTATAAATAAGATCGGAATAATCGGCCACCATAACACCCACGTCATCGTTGTTCCAAAGTTACGATGTGGATTCACCGTCCCTGCCACTAACTCAAACACGATAACAGAGAAGAAAACTAACACCATCCATTGAAATATGCCTGGATACCATTTGCTTTTGATAAACTTCTTTATGATCGGAATCGACAATAAGTCGAAAGATGACTTTTTACTAGTTAATGCCATGATTGTTTCCTCTCTTTCTAACCTTGTTCCAAATACCAATTAGAAGGAAGCTGGCATTTACTGATGCAAAACTCGATAATACGATGTAGTTAGGACCGCTCTCTTCTCCGGTGAACGTACCGTGTGCACCCTCTTCGTTATGGGAGTTGGAGTCATCATGGGTATCTAGTTGATTTGAAGAGTCTTCAGGTTTGTGGGAATCATGAGAGTTATGAGAGTCCGTTACTTCCACTTCGGTGTCTAAATGATCATGCTCGTTAGAAGAGAAGTCCTTTAAGTAGTTATCTGATTCTTGTTCCTCCCCTTCATGTGCAAGTGCCGCTGAATGGTTGGTGAAAAAAAATAGGAACAGTATGACTGTAAGAGCGAGTTTCCATTTTTTCATATAGAATGTTACCTCCGATAGTATTGAATGAGTACTTAGCTAAAATGTAATCGGAGGATATGCAGAATTTATGAGAATGTTTGTAGAATTTGAGAACAGTAGATATGGTTTATCACTCTGGTTTCGACAACAATTACCGCACATAAGAAAAGGAGCCCTAACAAAGTAGGAGCTCCTAGCAATCTAATTATATTTTTTCATAGATGAGAGTTGAGTAGCGCGTACAGATTTGAATGAGTGGCCCAATCATCAACATAATAATCACAGTTCCTAAACCAATCGGACCACCAACAATCCACGCAAAAGCTAAGCCAATCCCCTCTAAAATCGTTCGAGATACATTTAGCGTAATATGAAATCGCTCACTTATAATAAGCATCGTGCCATCATATGGCATGGTTGGAAATTTAGAGGTCAAGTAGATTCCGATTCCAATTCCCGTAAGAACGATTCCAGCTAGGAAGGCACCCCATTGCATGGTCCATACAGCCTCATCAAGTTGGACATTCTTTAAAGTAACACCCATTTGAAAATCAATAATTATTCCCCATAAAAATACCGTAATCACTGATTCAAACTGTATTCGTTTCTTTGCTAAGATGGAATTAAACACTAAATAAAAGGCCTGGATAAGCATAACCCAAATTCCAACGGTAAGGCCTAATTTATTCACAATACCTACAAAAAATGCGTCCCAAGGCCCTGCCCCTACACCGGACTTAATAATTAAACCTACTCCTAAACACGCAATCACTAACCCCATAAAAAAGAAGGATGTTTTCTTTAACATCACAATGTTCCTCCATAACCTACTCTCATCCGTTCTTCTCCGGTGTAGAAAGAGGTAAATTAATTTTTTCCATAGGAAAAGCTCTGGAACGATATGCCCCAGAGCATTTCATATCGTGCTTTTATGCTTCAACTTTCTTGAAGAATTGTGGTAAATGCTCTTTGTGAGCTTCTAACATTTCATCAACGATTTGCTTAGCAAGCTTATCAGATTGCACAAGCGGGTTAATCGTTAATGCAAGAACGGCTTTCTTGTAGTCTCCTGTTACTGCTGCTTCTGCTGCCACTCTTTCGAAAGACTTGATTTGTTGTACAAGTCCTCTTACTGCTACTGGAAGATCTCCTACAGCGATTGGCTTAGGACCTTCTTTTGTAATGATACAGTTTACTTCTACAGCTGAGTCATCTTCAATGCTAGCGATCGCTCCGTTGTTACGAGTGTTTACTGGTTGGATATCACGCTTGTCATTATAGATTGAGTTGATTAAGTTACATGCAGCATCACTATAGTATGCTCCTCCACGCTTTTCTAATTGTGGTGGCTTGATGTCTAGGTTAGGATCTTTGTAAAGCTCGAATAGATCTTTTTCAAGAGCTTGAACTACTTCTGCACGTGTACCTTCTGCTGCTGCTTTTTCATGTTCTTCTTCAAGCATTTCACCTGTTTTGTAGTAATAACGGTGGTATCCACATGGAATAACCCCTACACCCTTGATGAAGTCAGGCTCCCATGATAGACCTGAAATGTTCTTCATTGTCATTGCATTTTCTGGATCAGCCATTGCTTCAATTACTTGATCCATTACACTTACACCGTCAAGGTATACATTTAGTCCATACACCATGTGGTTTAGACCAGCAAAGTCAACATGTACGCGCTCAGGCTCAACTTTCAATGCTTTTGCAATTCCCATTCTCATACCGATTGGAACATTACATAATCCAACTACTTTTTTAATATTGCTGTGGCGTAGAACAGCTTCTGTTACCATACCAGCTGGATTTGTGAAGTTGATTAACCATGCGTTCGGGCAAAGCTCTTCAATATCCTTACAAATATCAAGGATGATAGGAATCGTACGAAGACCTTTGAATAGTCCACCAGGACCGTTTGTTTCTTGACCAATTACGTTATACTTTAAAGGAATTCTTTCGTCTTTCGCACGAGCGTCAAGTAGACCTACACGGAATTGAGTCGTTACGAAATCTGCACCTTTTAAAGCTTCTCTTCTATCTAGAGTAAGATGAATTTCCATTGGAACACCTGCTTTAGCAACCATACGCTTAGCAAGATTTCCTACGATTTCTAACTTTTCTTTCCCAGCTTCTATATCAACTAACCAAAGTTCTCTAACCGGTAGCTCTTCATATCTTTTAATAAATCCTTCGATTAATTCTGGAGTGTAACTTGAACCTCCGCCAATTGTGACGATCTTAATACCTTTACTCATTGTTCATCCTCCTAATAAGTACTGATTAACTAACACCTATTTTAGAGGGGAATTGAACTTTTGGATATAGTTTTGGAAGCGTTTGATTTGTTTCACATGAAAAGGCATTTGTTCCATAAAAATAACACTGTGTTTCTCTGTTAGTGTATAATAATAAAAGTGAAAAAAAGCGGGAACATGTAAGGGAGAGAAGGCTTTGTTTACGAATGAAGTAATTGCAACATTCAACGAACTAGAGATGCTACTTTACAACTACATAACACAAAATAAAGAGAAAGTGGTCTACATGCGAATCCGCGATCTCGCTGATGAAACCCATGTATCCACCTCAACGATCATGCGTTTTTGCAGGAAATTAAATTGCGAAGGGTTTTCCGAGTTTAAAGTAAAACTCAAGCTATTAATTGATGAAAAAAACGAGCCAAGCATAAAAAGCAGCCAGCATGTATTAGCAGAGTTTTTTGAACGAACGCAAAATGAAAAATTCACTTCGAAATTAGAAGAAGCTGCAGAGGTAATTGCCGAAGCCGATAGTGTTATTTTTATCGGGATAGGTAGTTCAGGGATTCTTGCCGAGTACGGAGCAAGATATTTTTCAAGCTTAGGTAAGTTCTCTATGTACATTAAAGATCCATTTATGCCAATTCATGCAAACTTGAATAATAGCATCACTATTGCCCTTTCTGTTTCAGGTGAAGGGAACTACACCATTTCTCATATCCACCAGTTAAAAGAAAAAGGAAGCAAAATAATAAGTATTACCAACAATCGTCAATCCACAATCGCGAAATTAGCAGATGTCAATATTTCTTATTATGTCTCTGAAGAATTTGTAGATCACTCAAATGTAACCACACAAATTCCCGTAATCTATATATTAGAAGAAACTGCTCGACTCGTATATGAGTTGGGAAGGAAGAAGCACTACAATGAAACCCCTCCTATGCAGTGATTAGAGGCTTAAATACTTAATAGAGAAGACGTTCGGAGGGAAAGCTCTGAGCGTTTTTTCTGTTAAACTAAGAATAGCAAATAATGTTAAGAACCAAAAACAATCAACTTGGAATTATATTCCGGTTAATCAAGAGACGGTTAATGCATAAAAAACCGTAGAGACATCCTCTACAGTTCTTATCATTTCATTAAACTAATTAGATAGCTAGAAGACGTTAGGTCCAAACAATCGTAATTGTGAAGCTCCCTTTTTACGAACCTGTTCACGGGGATTTGAATGATCATTTATGGTTTTTCTTTTCTTACTGCCACCATCAGTAAGCTCCTCCAATTTTTTTACTGCTGTATCAAATTCTAATTGGGACAGTTTTTTTGTTGCAAGAAGGGAACATAATACGGCGTAAGCAATTGGCCTTGTATCTACCTCTATATTCACATGTACATCGACATCCGAATTACCACTATGTCCAATGCTAGCCTGATTACTATCTAAATCGGAACTCCCATTATTACGAAACTGGTAGACATTCTTCTTGCTATTCCGTTCCGGATTTTCAATCATTGTCTACCCTCCTTTGTAAAAAATAGACTCTCGGCATTCGCCGAGTTAGATGGTACAAGGATTTTCTTGTACCATTTTTATTTGATTCCTCCTACTTTTAGTAGGGGGATGTTTCACGTTTTATAAGAAGAATTGGAAATTCCTCAGTGAAATTTTGTTGATTTTTTTGTCGAAAATACTTGACTTTTTGAAAACACCACAATAATCGCCGGCGAAGGGATTTATTTCCTTATAAACCGTGAATTGGGGTGTTGAGGTGAAGCCAACTGTCGTTAGTCATGAAGATTACCAAAACTTCGTTTTAGAACAATTAAGAAAGCATTACTCTGGTAACGTCCTTACTATTGTAAATAATGATTGGCCCATTATTTACAAGTTATGGATCACTGACCTTTCTCAGATTACCTCGTGGCTTCGGAGCTCTTATTCGAATAAAGGTCCGGAGCCTCGTGATCCGTCTTCTATGATGCGCTCTTACCTTTTGCTTCTTTTGGCTAAACCAACTCTCAGTATTACTGAATGGGTTGATGAATTGTATCGAGTGCCTTTCTATGCCATCATGAGTGGCTTTGAACCGGGGAAAGTTCCTGGTATAGGGACTTTCTACGATTTTTTCCACCGTTTATGGGGAAGGGATAACGCTAATATAAAACCCAATATCAAACCGAAACGCCAAAAAAAGAAAAAGAAGAAACCCAAGAAAGGCGAAAAAGCGTCCCCATCAAGTCCAGGTATAGTTAGAAAGTTAATCGATCGTTTTTTTCGTTATGATGCTAAGAAAAAAGTGCTGCCAAGCGATCGATTATTTGAATTATTTCAATCTCAATTTCTCCATGTATCAGCGAACCTAGGCTTACTCGGAGACTTGGACGCTCTAGGGGTTGTCGGAGACGGTACCCCGATTGAAACGGCTAGATTTCCAAGAAGCAAGCGTACTTGTGAATGCAGTGCCCAAGGACTAACGAATTGTAACCATCCTCGTCATTATTCCCAACCTGACATCGACTCAGGGTGGGACAGTTCACGGGAACGCTACTTCAACGGATACCATCTCTACATGTTATCCACTAGCGACAGTCGATACGACCTACCCTTGTATCCAAGACTTCAACCAGCTTCCCGGCATGATTCTGTCAGTCTTGTTGCCAGTTCTATTGAATTTTCGCAACGCACTACCTTGGGCACAATTGGTAAGATTCTCTTGGATGCTGCTCATGATGCGGAACCTATTTATGAATTGCTAGATCATTATAATATCGAGCCTTTCATTGATCTGAATGTTCGAACCAAGAAAAATTTCAGCACTGAAAGCGATATACAAATATCTCCCGAAGGGACACCAATTTGTTCTGCAGGGTTAAAAATGAAGCCCAATGGTTTTGATAAATCCAAAAACCGGCAGAAATGGAGATGTCCACTCGCATGCGGCACAAAAATTACTTGTGAGAATCCCTGTTCTAAAGCTAAATACGGTCGAACATTTCATACATTCCGGAAGGACAACCTTCGGTTGTTTACTAAGACTCCGAGAACGTCTGAAAAGTGGAAGCTAACTTATAAGCGTCGTACATCTGTAGAACGGTCGAACAAACGTGAAAAGGTTGATTATCATTTAGAATTAGGTCGTCATCGTTCCACGAAAATGTGGTACATTCGGACTTATGCCATTATGATGTGCCAACATATTGATGCTTGGTACGACGTTAAAAAAGAAAAGCTGAATCTCGAAAATGTCATTTTTAAAAAGTCTGCTTAATCATTTTTAAAAATTTTATAAGCAAGGCTTATTTGGTATGCATTTTTTTGAAAAAGGAAATGAAAAAAAGGAATTTTCATCGAATCGAAGCTAATTTCCAGTTATTTTTTTACAAATCCCATAAAAATGACTTAGTTATTCCGAGAGTCTATAAAATAGACAAGATTGGCGTTTCCAATCTTGTCGTATTTTACAATTAATCTTGTTCTACATCCTGTTCAACATCTTGATTGTTGTCTTGATCTTGATCTTGTTCTGAATCTGCATTCGCTCTTGAACGTGAGCGAACACGCGCATTAGAATCAGAGTCAACGTCAATGTTCAGATCAATTCTTGCATTTCCTGAATTATTGATTTTAGCAATGTTCGTATTTTTATCCACATTTTGTACATCATTTTCGTTTTGTACATCTGTTCTTAATTCATTATCGATGTCAGAATCAAATTCTACATTTGAATTAGATCTGCTTTCGCTGTCAGAACGACTTTTACTTTTACTGTTACTATTCGCCCCCCTGTTTTCTTCATTGTTTCTCCCACGTCCTGGAAACCAAACATTACCCATTACAAATTCCTCCTTATAGTTTTCTCATGATTAATATATTAATTAATCTCAAAGTTGCATGGACAAGCATCATAGGACAAGCGTGGAAAAAAACTGATTTGAAGTATTTTTTGTTTAATAATTAGATAAATAAGTTGAGATGGAGGATAAACAGAGCCAGAACTACCCAAAATTATCATGTGTTTACATCTGGTACCTTTTTTCTAGACATCTAATTGAGTAATACTAAATTTATGTAATATAATATTCTTATATCTATTTTAAAAAGAGGGTGAAAATGATAACGTATCTATTATTAATTATCGGTTTTGCATTATTGATCAAAGGGGCAGACTTCTTTGTTGATGGTGCATCAAAAATCGCACAGGCACTTCACGTTTCTCCTTTATTAATTGGTCTAACTATTGTCGCATTTGGAACAAGCTCACCGGAAGCGACCGTGAGTATTGTTGCAGCCCTTGAGGAAAATGCTGGAGTGGCTATTGGGAACGTAGTCGGAAGTAATATTTTCAACATTACTTTTGTTGTAGGCTTAACCGCACTTTTGTCTCCATTAAAAGTTGAAAGTGAAACCATTCGGAAAGAAATTCCCTTTACTTTATTAGCAAGTACTTCCCTTTTAATCTTAATAAGTGATATCAGTCTTCAATCGTTAAGCTCTAATTTTATTACAAGAGGGGACGGATTTATCTTCTTACTTTTCTTCGCTATCTTCTTGTACTATATCTTTGAGGTGGCTAGACATAGTCGAGATAAAATAAAGCAAGAAAGTGCAGCAGTTGAGGAACCTTCTTGGGGAAAGAACATTTTATTTACACTCGGAGGACTAGCAGCCATTATTTTTGGTGGTGATTTAACGGTTAACAGTTCAACTAAAATTGCTTACTCCTTTGGGATGAGTGAAACATTAGTTGGATTAACTATCGTTGCAGTTGGAACATCATTACCGGAACTTATTACTTCTGTAACAGCAGCCTTAAAAAAACAAAGCGAAATTGCACTTGGAAACATTGTTGGAAGTAATATCTTTAACATCCTATTTGTTCTCGGAGCTGCATCAGTTATTTCTCCGTTAGCAGTTGATCCAAAAATCGTTGTTGATGTAGTACTTATGATCATCTTAACAGTAGTACTTCTTATTTTCTCAAGGTCCAACTCTCGAATTGGAAAAATTGAAGGAATCATTCTAGCTGCTGCTTATATCATATATATGATTTTTATCATTTTAAGGAATTAAATGTGTTTTCTTATATATGACAAAAGAGAGTAGTCAAAATGACTACTCTCTTTTGTCAGGTGCCTGGCGACGTCCTACTCTCACAGAGGGAAACCCTCAACTACCATTGGCGCTGAAAAGCTTAACTTCCGTGTTCGGTATGGGAACGGGTGTGACCTTTTCGCTATCGCCACCAGACTATTTAATTGAAGGTTGTTCCTTCAAAACTAGATAAAGAGTCAAAGTCAAAAATTCGAGTATCTACTTCGCGGAAAACGAGCTCCAACGGCTAGGGACTCGGGGTCATAAGCTAAAGCCCTTCAGAGGTCAGGACCTCTTACGGTCTTCATCTTATGCCTGTCGTCCCTGACCAAGCCGTTTCCGCATCTTGGTTAAGTCCTCGATCGATTAGTATCAGTCAGCTCCACACGTCACCGCGCTTCCACCTCTGACCTATCAACCTGATCATCTTTCAGGGATCTTACTAGCTTACGCTATGGGAAATCTCATCTTGAGGGGGGCTTCATGCTTAGATGCTTTCAGCACTTATCCCTTCCGCACATAGCTACCCAGCGATGCCTTTGGCAAGACAACTGGTACACCAGCGGTGCGTCCATCCCGGTCCTCTCGTACTAAGGACAGCTCCTCTCAAATTTCCTACGCCCACGACGGATAGGGACCGAACTGTCTCACGACGTTCTGAACCCAGCTCGCGTACCGCTTTAATGGGCGAACAGCCCAACCCTTGGGACCGACTACAGCCCCAGGATGCGATGAGCCGACATCGAGGTGCCAAACCTCCCCGTCGATGTGGACTCTTGGGGGAGATAAGCCTGTTATCCCCGGGGTAGCTTTTATCCGTTGAGCGATGGCCCTTCCATGCGGAACCACCGGATCACTAAGCCCGACTTTCGTCCCTGCTCGACTTGTAGGTCTCGCAGTCAAGCTCCCTTGTGCCTTTACACTCTACGAATGATTTCCAACCATTCTGAGGGAACCTTTGGGCGCCTCCGTTACTTTTTAGGAGGCGACCGCCCCAGTCAAACTGCCCACCTGACACTGTCTCCCACCCCGATTTAGGGGTGAGGGTTAGAATTTCAATACAGCCAGAGTAGTATCCCACCGACGCCTCCACCGAAGCTAGCGCTCCGGCTTCTCAGGCTCCTACCTATCCTGTACAAGCTGTACCAAAATTCAATATCAGGCTACAGTAAAGCTCCACGGGGTCTTTCCGTCCTGTCGCGGGTAACCTGCATCTTCACAGGTACTATAATTTCACCGAGTCTCTCGTTGAGACAGTGCCCAGATCGTTACGCCTTTCGTGCGGGTCGGAACTTACCCGACAAGGAATTTCGCTACCTTAGGACCGTTATAGTTACGGCCGCCGTTTACTGGGGCTTCGATTCAGAGCTTCGCGTGAGCTAACCCCTCCTCTTAACCTTCCAGCACCGGGCAGGCGTCAGCCCCTATACTTCGCCTTGCGGCTTCGCAGAGACCTGTGTTTTTGCTAAACAGTCGCCTGGGCCTATTCACTGCGGCTCTTCTGGGCTATTCACCCTGAAGAGCACCCCTTCTCCCGAAGTTACGGGGTCATTTTGCCGAGTTCCTTAACGAGAGTTCTCTCGCTCACCTTAGGATTCTCTCCTCGCCTACCTGTGTCGGTTTGCGGTACGGGCACCTGTTACCTCGCTAGAGGCTTTTCTTGGCAGTGTGGAATCAGGAACTTCGGTACTATATTTCCCTCGCCATCACAGCTCGAGCCTTTTGATCACGGGATTTGCCTCGTGATCAGCCTAACTGCTTGGACGCGCATATCCAACAGCGCGCTTACCCTATCCTCCTGCGTCCCCCCATCACTCAAACGGTAATTTGGTGGTACAGGAATATCAACCTGTTGTCCATCGCCTACGCCTTTCGGCCTCGGCTTAGGTCCCGACTAACCCTGAGCGGACGAGCCTTCCTCAGGAAACCTTAGGCATTCGGTGGATGGGATTCTCACCCATCTTTCGCTACTCATACCGGCATTCTCACTTCTAAGCGCTCCACCAGTCCTTACGGTCTAGCTTCAACGCCCTTAGAACGCTCTCCTACCACTGACATCTAAGATGTCAATCCACAGCTTCGGTGATACGTTTAGCCCCGTTACATTTTCGGCGCGGAGTCACTCGACCAGTGAGCTATTACGCACTCTTTAAATGGTGGCTGCTTCTAAGCCAACATCCTGGTTGTCTAAGCAACTCCACATCCTTTGCCACTTAACGTATACTTTGGGACCTTAGCTGGTGGTCTGGGCTGTTTCCCTTTCGACTACGGATCTTATCACTCGCAGTCTGACTCCCATGGATAAGTCTTTGGCATTCGGAGTTTGTCTGAATTCGGTAACCCGATGAGGGCCCCTAGTCCAAACAGTGCTCTACCTCCAAGACTCTTACTACATGAGGCTAGCCCTAAAGCTATTTCGGAGAGAACCAGCTATCTCCAAGTTCGATTGGAATTTCTCCGCTACCCACACCTCATCCCCGCACTTTTCAACGTGCGTGGGTTCGGGCCTCCATCCAGTGTTACCTGGACTTCACCCTGGACATGGGTAGATCACCTGGTTTCGGGTCTACGACCACATACTAAAGCGCCCTATTCAGACTCGCTTTCGCTACGGCTCCGTCTTATCAACTTAACCTCGCATGTAATCGTAACTCGCCGGTTCATTCTACAAAAGGCACGCTATCACCCGGTATTTATCCAAAGGAAAAATACACAGGGCTCTAACTACTTGTAGGCACACGGTTTCAGGATCTCTTTCACTCCCCTTCCGGGGTGCTTTTCACCTTTCCCTCACGGTACTGGTTCACTATCGGTCACTAGGTAGTATTTAGCCTTGGGAGATGGTCCTCCCTGCTTCCGACGGAATTTCACGTGTTCCGCCGTACTCAGGATCCACTCAAGAGGGAACGAAGTTTCAACTACAGGGTTGTTACCTTCTATGACTGACCTTTCCAGATCGATTCGTCTACTTCATTCCTTTGTAACTCCGTATAGAGTGTCCTACAACCCCAAGAGGCAAGCCTCTTGGTTTGGGCTAATCCCGTTTCGCTCGCCGCTACTCAGGGAATCGCGTTTGCTTTCTATTCCTCCGGGTACTTAGATGTTTCAGTTCCCCGGGTCTGCCTTCAATACCCTATGTATTCAGGTAAAGATTCTATCCCATTACGGATAGAGGGTTTCCCCATTCGGAAATCTCCGGATCAAAGCTTACTTACAGCTCCCCGAAGCATATCGGTGTTAGTACCGTCCTTCATCGGCTCCTAGTGCCAAGGCATCCACCGTGCGCCCTTTCTAACTTAACCTATGGTTAATTTGTTTCTACTCATTTAAGAGAGAAAACCTAAAATGGCGATACTCGATTTCTTTCTTGACTTTTTTACTTTATCTAGTTTTCAAAGAACAACTTGATGGATGGTTATTTTTGCTTTCGCAAATAAGGATGGTTATTTTGCTGTCGCAAAAAACCTTATTAAACCATCAAAACTGAACAAGAACAAGACGTCACGTCTGTATTATGTCTTGCTTACGCAAGCATTTTCCTTAGAAAGGAGGTGATCCAGCCGCACCTTCCGATACGGCTACCTTGTTACGACTTCACCCCAATCATCTGTCCCACCTTAGGCGGCTGGCTCTCTTGCGAGTTACCCCACCGACTTCGGGTGTTACAAACTCTCGTGGTGTGACGGGCGGTGTGTACAAGGCCCGGGAACGTATTCACCGCGGCATGCTGATCCGCGATTACTAGCGATTCCAGCTTCATGTAGGCGAGTTGCAGCCTACAATCCGAACTGAGAGTGGTTTTATGGGATTGGCTCTGGCGTCGCCGCTTTGCTGCCCTTTGTACCACCCATTGTAGCACGTGTGTAGCCCAGGTCATAAGGGGCATGATGATTTGACGTCATCCCCACCTTCCTCCGGTTTGTCACCGGCAGTCACCTTAGAGTGCCCAACTAAATGCTGGCAACTAAGATCAAGGGTTGCGCTCGTTGCGGGACTTAACCCAACATCTCACGACACGAGCTGACGACAACCATGCACCACCTGTCACTCTGTCCCCCGAAGGGGAACGTCCTATCTCTAGGAGTGTCAGAGGATGTCAAGACCTGGTAAGGTTCTTCGCGTTGCTTCGAATTAAACCACATGCTCCACCGCTTGTGCGGGCCCCCGTCAATTCCTTTGAGTTTCAGCCTTGCGGCCGTACTCCCCAGGCGGAGTGCTTAATGCGTTTGCTGCAGCACTAAAGGGCGGAAACCCTCTAACACTTAGCACTCATCGTTTACGGCGTGGACTACCAGGGTATCTAATCCTGTTTGCTCCCCACGCTTTCGCGCCTCAGTGTCAGTTACAGGCCAAAGAGTCGCCTTCGCCACTGGTGTTCCTCCACATCTCTACGCATTTCACCGCTACACGTGGAATTCCACTCTTCTCTCCTGCACTCAAGTCTCCCAGTTTCCAATGACCCTCCCCGGTTGAGCCGGGGGCTTTCACATCAGACTTAAGAGACCACCTGCGCGCGCTTTACGCCCAATAATTCCGGACAACGCTTGCCACCTACGTATTACCGCGGCTGCTGGCACGTAGTTAGCCGTGGCTTTCTGGTTAGGTACCGTCAAGGTACCGGCAGTTACTCCGGTACTTGTTCTTCCCTAACAACAGAGTTTTACGATCCGAAAACCTTCATCACTCACGCGGCGTTGCTCCGTCAGACTTTCGTCCATTGCGGAAGATTCCCTACTGCTGCCTCCCGTAGGAGTCTGGGCCGTGTCTCAGTCCCAGTGTGGCCGATCACCCTCTCAGGTCGGCTACGCATCGTCGCCTTGGTGAGCCGTTACCTCACCAACTAGCTAATGCGCCGCGGGCCCATCTATGAGTGATAGCCGAAACCATCTTTCAGCTTTTCTACATGTGTAGAAAAGAATTATCCGGTATTAGCCCCGGTTTCCCGGAGTTATCCCAGTCTCATAGGCAGGTTGCCCACGTGTTACTCACCCGTCCGCCGCTAATCTTTGGGAGCAAGCTCCCAAAGATCCGCTCGACTTGCATGTATTAGGCACGCCGCCAGCGTTCGTCCTGAGCCAGGATCAAACTCTCCAATAAAGAGTAAGATTAGCTCTTAAAAAGTTAAAACTTAGAATTAACGTTGACGTTTGTTGTTGTCTTGTTCAGTTTTCAAGGTTCAATTAAGCACTTGATCATCTTACTATATCTTTTCACCGTTGTCAACTTCTACGAAAAAAACTTTTTTCAAAAGTTAATTTCAAGTCGTTGTTGTCGGCTACATGTATTACTATATCATCTTGATTCGCAGAAGTCAACTTCTGTTTTCAAATATTTTTTAAACATCCTCATTAACTAATACACTAGTAATGAGGACGGATTCTTATCTTACAAAATACCTATAAATAATGCAAGAGTTTTTTATAAATAAAAACGATCGCTCCTTTAGGTCTTATTGATATATGGAAAAGTAAAACCACCATTGAATAAGCGGAGTTTTTCCGGTTAGACGCAAGATGGAGCCCGTTTTTGGGGTAAATAAGGGGAGATTTTCCACTAGCATTGCAAAATTATCCACAAGAGTATGCCAGGGTTACTTTATATGTAATTTGAGTATAATTTTACCAGTTGGATTTCTTGTCCCAGAGCTAAAAAGTCAATGGGGTTGTAATTGAACCCAGTTATCCAAAAATTGGATATTATTTTCTTGGTGTCTTATATTTTGCCATCGAGCTAGTACTTACCCCCACTTGTTTTACAATGGCCACACCTGCATCATAAAGTTCTATTTCATTTGGCGGGTGCTGGCTCTTTTGTCTTCCTTTCGATGTTCTTTCAGGTAAACGGTGTAACTCATCAAGAAAACTTTTCCACGTCCTTTCGGCATGGATGCGGATAAGGGTGAGTACTTTCCAGGTGGTCTTCTTAGTTTTCTCAACTAACCTCACATATAAAGTGAGACAGTACGCCGTCATTGCAAAGAAAATCTGATTCCAAATTCCTTGGGGTTGGGTACTTTGTAGTTTAACTAGACGTAGATGTTGTTTCATCCACTTGAAAAACAGTTCAATGATCCAACGGTGCCGGTACAATTCGGTTACTTCTTCGGCTTTTAAATCCCAACGATTGGTTACGACACGGTACTCTTTCCCCTCTTCATCTGTGAATTCAACAAGACGAAGGGGCTGTTCCATGGATCTGAAGCTACTCCCCATGACGACTAAGGCATCTAGCTTAACCCTACTGTCATCAGGAACTTCATAGGATTTTATCATGTTCGCCTTATGCCCAGCTTGGATACGCATGGCGAATGGAATCCGGTTTTCCACCCAATGGTCCATTTTTTTGTAATCCACATAGCCACGGTCCATCACATGGGTCGCATGAGGATCTATCACGAGCTCAAGCATGACTTCACGATCATCCACATTACCTGTAGAAGGAATGACCATGTCTGGATAAGCTGTGCCGGGGTCCGTTACGACAATCCGAGTATGTAGCTTCACGCAATTACTATGTTTTGTAAAATACGTCCAGTTTCCTAGTGTGGGCCCAAGAAGCAGGGAAGAAGAATCTACGAGATGAAGACGACCCAAAGAAGGGATCCCTTTTCCTTTACTTGTTAGCTTATTCAATTGGGTAACAGCGGCAAGAAATAACTGCCGTGGTAGGATTGAAGGTAAAGCATTGACTCGACGACATAGTTGAGAAGCACTAATACTGGTAAGGCCAAACAGTTCCTCTGTACCTTCCATGGCACGAATACGCTCTTCTGTTTCCTCGTAGGATTTCCAATTTCCCAGTTGCATGGTGACACAAATCCTCATTAAATTAGCGGTGGTCAGTTTTTTTACGCCGTTGTCTAAGAACGAACCCTTAAATGTTTCAAAAGGCAAGAATGATAGGCATTTACTAAATACGGTCTGATTTGATATAATGTTATCCATGAAAGTCTCCTTTAGTAGCAGTCACGGATAACGTGGGTTCAACTTCTAGTTTAGGAGACTTTTTTGCTTTCGTCCATAAAAATAGCCCCCTATTAATCAATTAATAGGGGGTAATTTTTTGCCTGTGGATACATATGCAATGCTAGTGGAGATTTTCCGCTTATGGATAGCAAAACTCCCCATTTTTATGTTTTTCAAGTCAATAGCCGGAATTCCTCCGTCTATTTGAGCTATTTTTTATCGTATTTACTAATTAAGCGGAATTCCTCCGTCTATTTATCAGCTCCGGTGCATAACATGATCGCCCAACAGATAAGCGCGTGCCCTTTTAATTCCTGTACGTGGGAATCAAAGTTAATGGAATGTCATAGAAACCTTGATAAATAAAGAAAAGACATATGCCAATGCATAAAGTCTTTTCTTATGTCTTTAAAAATAAAACACCCGAAAAACGGAACAGTCGTTACCCGTTATTATCTTTTGTTAAACTCGTTTGGATTTGGACCTTTGCGTCGGTTACGATTGATTCCATTGATTTGATCCATTTCCTGTGAGGAAAGCTCAAAATCAAATACATCAATGTTTTCTTGAATTCTAGAAGGTGTAACAGACTTAGGTATAACGATTGAATTATTTTGTAAATGCCATCTTAAAACAACTTGAGCAGGCGTCTTTCTATGTGATTCAGCTAAGTTAATAATCACATCATCTTTTAGCACTTCTCCCCCTTGATCAAGGGGGCTCCACGCTTCTACAAAGATATCATGCTTAGCGCAAAACTCTTTCAATTCATTTTGTGCTAAATATGGATGACATTCGATTTGATTTAGGACTGGCTTAACTTCACATTCGTTAAGAAGTCTTTCTAAATGCTCAATTTCAAAGTTACATACACCAATGGCTTTTACTTTGCCTTCATGATATAGCTTTTCCATCGCCTTAAACGTCTCAACATATGTATCGTACTCTGGTGTTGGCCAGTGAATCAAGTATAAATCAATATAATCAAGACCTAATTTCTCTAGACTTAAATCAAAAGCTTGTATGGTGCTTTCGTAACCTTGGTCACTATTCCAAACTTTCGTTGTAATGAATAATTCTTCGCGAGGTACGTTGGATTCTTTAATCGCTTTTCCGACACCCTCTTCGTTTCCATAGATCATTGCAGTATCGATGGAACGGTAACCCGCTTCAATTGCAGCAGTTACAGCCGCTGTAGCCTCATCATCTTTTACTTGCCAGACACCGAAACCTAGCTGTGGCATTTTTAATCCGTTGTTCAACGTTACAAAGTTCATATTCATTCTCCTTTTTCGAAAGATTTACTTGATAACCTTGGAAGAAATTGTTTTTCATTGTTAATTTTAATAAAGATTGTCTTAAATGAAAAGTTAAACGCTTCCGGATTATAGTTTTATCTTACCGTACCTTATTATCCACTTTATTCGAACGCTCACACATAGAAAAAACTGTAGACAGCCATCCACAGTTTTCTTCATTATAACATTACGCTTACTTCATTATTTTCTGTAACCTGCTCTTCCATTCTATTGTCTTTCGGAAGCTTCTCAATTGTAAATCCTGTATATGCGTAAATAATGGCTATAATCGGGCTGATAATACAAAGCAATGCATACGGTGCATATTGAAAGGTAGATACTCCAAGAGTGGCGGTCATAAATGCACCACATGTATTCCAAGGAACAAGTGGAGAGGTCATTGTCCCCGCATCTTCTAGCGTTCGAGATAAGTTCTTTGGATGGAGTTCACGCTTACGGTAGGCGGTTAAGTACATTCTTCCAGGAAGTAGAATCGATAAGTACTGATCACAAGCGACGATATTAGCTGTAACACAGATTGCTACCGTTGTTGTAATTAAACTGCCTGTTGATTTGGCCATTTTTAACAGGCTTGTCACAATCGTATTCATGATTCCACTCGTTTCTAAAATCATCCCCCCAAAGCTCATCGCAATCATAACAAGAGATACGGTGTACATCATCGCTTCCGTTCCACCATTGTTAAGCAAGTTATCTAACACTTCATTTCCGGTCTCCATTTCAAAACCGTAAACCATAATAGATAAAACACTGCCAATTGTTTCTCCCTGAACTATGATGGCAACAACCCCACCTAGAATCGACCCTATGACAAGACCGGGGATTGCCGGTGTTTTCAAAGCAATGATCCCAAGAACAATAACTGGAATAAGAAGTAACCAGGGGCTGATAATGAAAATATCCGATAATTCTTGTTGAAGCGTAGCAATATCACTCACTCCAGATCCTTTTCCTTTGAATGTAAGGCCTATAAAAAAGTAAATGATAACTGACAGCACCAGCCACCATAGCAGGATTCATTCCTAATCCAATTCCCACTCCCATAATGGCAATCCCTATTGTACCAGCCGCTGTCCATGCATTCCCCGAAGCAATCGCAACTACGCTACAAATGATGGCAGCAGCAGGGAGAAAATAGGTGGGAGATAAAATATCTAATCCATAATAAATCATAGTCGGAACAATTCCGCCTGCGAGCCATGTTCCGATAATCGTTCCAATAATCATTAAAATAAGTAACGCTTGTAATGCAAGAGAGACAGCTTTAATAACACCTTGTTCAAGCTCTCGCCAAGTATATCCTAAATAAATTGATACGACTGATGCCACAGTGGCGCTGAGCAAGAGTGGAATATGAGGATCTGCTTCAAACATGAAAATGCCTGTAAATAAAAATACAATCATGGCTCCGATCGGGATCAAAGCAACTGCTAGTGAAGGCTGTTTCTTTTCTTTCATTATCATCCCTCTTTCAATAAAAAATAGATTCCTATTTTCTTATTGCAAATTTCGTGCCAGATTTAATATTCTCAATTTTCTGTAATCCTACTACTTTTTCCTGCCTACTTAGAAATCATTTCTGCATAATCCATTCAATTTTGCATAATGTACATATCAGCATGAAAAAACCTGGTTCCAAATGGAATCCAGGTTTTTGTTCATGCTTTATATATTTAGTCCAATTGAAATATATTTTACTTCTAGAAACTCTTCTAGTCCGTGATGGCCCCCTTCTCGACCTAAACCACTTTCTTTATAACCTCCAAATGGCGCTTGTGCCGTTGATGGAAGTCCATCATTTAAGCCGATAATTCCGTATTCAAGTTCTTCACTTATTCGGAAAGCTCGACTTAAATTTTCAGTGAACACATAAGCTGCTAAGCCGTAAACGGTATTATTGGCTCTTTCAATCACTTCTTCTTCAGTTTGAAAAGTAGCAATCGCTGCTAGTGGTCCAAAGATTTCTTCTTCCACACACATCATTTGATCATTCACATTTGTAAGAATCGTCGGTGGAAAGAAAAATCCTTCTTTCCCCTCATACTTATCTCCTTGATACACAATCTTTCCGCCTTTATGAATCGCATCGTCAAGAATTTCATTTACTTTATTTACCGCTGGTTGGTCAATAAGCGGCCCTATATCAATTCCTTCTTCCATACCGTTCCCGATTTTCAGCTTGCTTAGTTCCTTTTTAAAAAGCTCGACAAATGGCTCTAGGATTCTTTCTTGGACGTAAATACGATTCGTACAAATACATGTTTGGCCGGCATTACGAAACTTCGAAGCTAGTAGTCCTTTGGCTGCTTTTTCTAGATCTGCATCGTCCATGACAATAAAAGGTGCATTTCCGCCTAATTCTAGCGAAATCTTCTTCACCGTATCAGCAGCACCTCTCATAAGTATCTTCCCCACTTCAGTGGAACCCGTAAAGGTAAGCTTACGAACGCGTGGATCCTTTAACCAAGCATCACCAATTTCTTTTGATTTTCCAGTTACTACGTTAAACACACCAGCTGGAATGCCTGCTTTTTCTGCTAACTCTGCTAGTTTCAGAGCGGTTAGAGGTGTTTGCTGAGCGGGCTTCACCACCACCGTACAGCCAGCAGCAAGAGCAGGGGCTACCTTTCTCGTGATCATGGCCGCTGGAAAATTCCATGGAGTAATCGCTGCAACAACCCCAACAGGTTCTTTCCTAATTAAAATCCGTTTATTTGGATGTGTGGCCGGAATGGTTTCTCCATAGATTCTCTTTCCTTCTTCCGCATACCAAGAGAGAAAACTATTGGCATAATTCACTTCACCGATTGCCTCGTGGACAGGCTTTCCTTGCTCCATCGTCATCACTGTACCAATTTCCACTTTATGCTCATCAATGAGATGGAACCATTTCATGAGTAACTGACTACGTTCTTCTGCCGTTTTTTTAGACCAAGTTTTAAACGCTAGATGGGCGGCATCTACAGCAGCCTTTGCTTCGGGCGTCCCTCCATTAGGAATCATCCCGATCACTTCATTGGTTGCGGGGTTCATAACATTGATGAATGTCTCACACTCATCCCCGATCCATTGGCCATTAATATACATTTTGTATAACTGCTTTTTTTGAAAAGCGATATTCGAACTCATCTGCTTACCCTCTCTTTATATATATTGGGGTGATAAAACAGCTTCTAAAGATTCTTCTAAGATCAACAATCCTTCATGAAGTTGATCATCAGAAATCGTTAAAGGCATTAATAGTCTTATCACATTGCCAAATATCCCTGCGCTGAGTAACAGCAATCCTCTATTAGTAGCCTCTCGAATAATGCTACCAATCAGTTCTTTATCTGGCTGTTTAGAGGTTTTATCCTTTACAATCTCAAACGCACACATCGCTCCTAACCCACGGATGCCATCGACCTGTTCAAATCGATCGGACCATTGTTGAAACTTGTTCATTACTGTTCTTCCAATCCGTTCCGCTCTTGCATTCAATTGCTCTTCTTCTATTATTTCTAGGACAGCAAGAGCAGCTTGGCACCCTAGAGGACTCCCCGCATACGTTCCACCAATTTCTCCTGGCTGACTTACATTCATAATCTCTTCTCGGCCAATCACTCCGCTAATTGGAACCCCAGCTGCCATAGACTTTGAGATTGTTAGTAGATCTGGCTCTACGCCAAAATGTTCAATGGCAAAGTAGCGGCCGGTACGCCCAAAGCCGGTTTGAATTTCATCTGCAATAAATAATATTCCGTGTTCTTTACAAATAGTATAAACACGCTGCACAAATTCCCGATTGGGAACGATAAAGCCTCCTTCTCCCTGCACCGGCTCCATGACTACTGCCGCAATCGTTTCTGGAGCGACCTCTGCAAGAAGGAATTGCTCAAACTGTTGGATGATATATTCAGTATACTGTTTTTCATCCATTCCATTTGGCTTCCGATAATCATATGGATAAGGAGCTTTATATACCTCAGGAGCAAATGGTCCAAATCCATATTTATAAGGTTTTACTTTACTTGTCATCGTCATCGTCATTAACGTTCGTCCATGAAACCCTCTCGTAAACGACACAATTCCTTGTCTTTTCGTATACTTTCGAGCAATCTTCACAGCATTTTCAACCGCTTCTGCCCCACTGTTAAAAAAAGCCGCTTGTTTTGGAAAACTGCCGGGGGCGAGCGTTGTTAATTTTTCCGCCAACTCGATATAAGATTCATACATCATGACATTAAATCCGGTATGAACAAAGTGATCCGCTTGATCCTTTATAGCCTGAACAACCTTCGGGTGGGAATGACCAACATTGATTGTTCCTATAGCACCAGCAAAGTCGATAAAAATATTGCCATCAATATCCTCCACCAAGGCTCCTTCCGCCTTATGAACAAATGCAGCACAATTATTACTAATACCTTGTGGAACAACTCTTTTCCTTCTATCTAATAATTCCTTTGATCGTGGTCCTGGGATGGACGTTTTGATTTGAACAAATTGTTTCATAGATCCGACACCTTCCTTAATGGAAAAAGGAGGCACCCCTCCTTTTCCACATCTAAAATTTTTTAACGAATGGTTTGTAGTACTTCTTTAAAGGTTTGTATAACTGTATTTACTTCGTCATATTTAATCGTAAGTGGAGGCTCAATTCGAATCGTTTTCGAGTTTACTAGAGTTCCTGCAACAAGAATTCCTCGTTCAAACATTCCTTTCGAGACTTCCCATCCAATTTCATCACGTTCAAATTCAATTCCGATCATCAAACCTTGGCCTCGAATTTCCATTACAAGATCTTCATGACCTTCGGCAGCTTCTATTAATCCATGCAAGAAATATTCTCCAACCTCTGCAGCACGAGCTGGTAAGTTCTCTTCTAACAGAACGTCAATCGTTGCAATGGCAGCCGCACAGGCAAGTGGGTTTCCACCAAATGTTGTTGTATGCATGAACGGATTATCAAACCAGCTTTTAAACACCTTTTCTTTTGCAACGATGGCACCTGCTGGCATCACACCACCACCAAAGGCTTTCGCTAGACAAAGAATATCAGGAACGACTTGATACAAGTCCGATGCGAACATTTTACCTGTACGCCCCATGCCCGTCTGTACTTCATCGAATATTAGTAATGCATCATATTGGTCGCATAGCTCACGAACCTGTTGAAGGTAACCTTCAGGTGGTAGAATAATTCCACCTTCCCCTTGAATTGGCTCTAACAATACCGCAGCAACATCTTCTCCAACAAGTGCACAGGTTTCAAATGTTTTTCTCATCATATCCATGTCACCAAACGGTACATGGCGGAAGCCTGGTATCAAAGGTAAGAATGGTTTACGGAACACTCCTTTTGCTGTACCTGAAAGCGCCCCGAGACTTTTCCCATGGAAAGCACGAGTAGTTGAAATAAAGGTCGTTCTGTCACTATACATTTTGGCTAGTTTTAATGCTGCCTCCACACTTTCCGTTCCACTATTGGTAAAGAAAGAATATTTTAAATCTCCTGGAGTAATATCTGCTAAAATTTTTGCTAACATCGCACGTAGTGGATCTAATAAGTCTTGGCTGTGAAGAGCTTGACGCTTTAATTGATCGCTAACCGCCTTCACGACTTTTTCATTACGATGACCGACATTGTAAATACCAAAGCCACCAAGACAGTCAATGTATTCCTTGCCATTTACATCCTTAAAACATGAATCTTTATCTGACCATTCAACCGCTGCCGATAGTCCTCCCTCCGTAACGGTTTTTCGGTAATCAAGGAAGCCTGGATTCACATGGTCACGAAAATGCTGAATCGTTTCCTTTGAAATCCAGTTGGCCTCCGCCTCTGTGATCTCCTCTTTTTCTATCATTTCTAACACCTGTTTAATGTACTGATGTACATTCTTTTCCTTTACTTCCTCTTGTTTCCTCTCAATATTTGTACTCATATGATCTCTCCTATTCACGTTTTATTTTGAAAACCAACCGATTGGTTCGACTTGTAAATTTATATTAATCTGCTTAATCTCTTGGAATGTTTCTAGACCATACTTTCCAAGTGCTCGACCAAACCCACTTTTCTTATATCCGCCCCAAGGCGCCTCGTTGTACGTATTATGGAAGGTATTAATCCAGGTAATTCCTGCTCTTAATTGTTTTACAACACGAAGTGCCTTTGCTCCATCTTTCGTAAAAACAGCTCCAGCTAATCCATATTGGGTTCCATTCGCTAACGCAATGGCTTCCTTCTCATCTTTGAATTTTTCAATTACAACGACTGGACCAAAGATTTCTTCCTGAACAATTCTCATACTTAAGTTTGCATCAACAAAGACAGTGGGCTCTACAAAGTACCCGTCCTGTAAACCCTCTTTTTCGATTCGCTTGCCCCCACAAACCAATCGAGCTCCTTCGTTCTTTCCAATCTCTATATAGGATAAAACTCTTTCCAAATGCTCTTTGCTTACTAAAGGACCCATTTCTACTTCTTGATCATTTCCTGGTCCCACCTTGATTTGATTCGCACGTTCAACAAAGCGAGAAACAAATTTCTCGTAAATCTCTTCTTCTACTAAAATACGAGAACCTGCTGCACAAATTTGTCCTGCCCCTGCGTAGATACCAAATAATGCGTAATCGACCGCTGTTTCAAAGTCAGCATCAGCAAACACAATATTGGGTGATTTCCCTCCAAGCTCCAAAGATAATTTCTTAAGGCTGTTTGCTGCTACCTTCATAATTTGTTTCCCTGTCTTTGTACCACCTGTAAAAGAAACAAGGTCAACGTCCTCGCTCTCTGCAATTGCATTTCCAACAACCACACCAGATCCCATCACCATATTGGCAACACCTTTTGGCAAACCTACTTCTTCAAAAATTTCAAATAATCTTGTTGGAGTTATTGGAGTCACTTCGGACGGTTTATAAACCACCGAATTTCCTGCGGCAAGTGCTGGCGCTAGTTTCCAAACACTTAATAATAAAGGATAATTCCACGGAACGATTAACCCACAAACACCAACTGGCTCACGGACAACGATCCCTTGCACCGGATCGGAGACGGGGTAGGTCTCACCATTAGGCTTTGTAATTAAACCCGCATAATAACGGAAGCATGCAGCGGCATCCGCCACATCAAAGCTAGCTTCCCTTAATGGTTTTCCATTGTCTAATGTTTCTAGTTCGGCTAACTCCTCTGCTCGCTCCTCCATTTTTTCTGCAATTTTAAATAAGTAAGCTGCTCGTTCAGCTGGAGGAGTTTGTGACCATATTCCACTTTCAAAGGTGGACTTTGCGATCTGAATGGCTTCTTTTACATCCTCGATTGTTCCTTCCGCTGCTTGTGCAATCACTTCACCCGTTGCTGGATTATAAATGTCACGTGTTTCTTTATTTTGTGATTCTCTCCATTCGCCATTGATATACATCCTTAATGCATGCATGTTAATCAATCCTCCTTTTTTATAAGTAATGCAAGAACCGTGCCAACACTTATCTCTTTGTTTACAAGGACCCAATAAAAAAAGTTATGCATTTTTGCATAACCCTAGCTAATTTTGCATAACTTCTTTTTCTATATAAAAAATGGCACAGACAATTGCCTGCACCACTCAATTTAAAAGGAGACTTCTCCATATTTGGCTTGTCTATCATTCATGATTTTTTGATACTTTCTACTAACGGAGGACTGGCTGATGCCGAGTGCTTTTGCTGCTTTTGTGGTGGTTTTATATTGCTTCATCGCTAACATTACTAATTGCTCCTCAATATAGTCTTGTGCTTCCTGAAGCGGCATGACATTCGTGAAAACTGGTTTCTCTTTATTAAAATTACTAGTAAAGGATAAAAATTGATTCACAAAATCAGCATCTAGAGCTGGATGATCAGCCGACACCGCTAATCGTTCAATCATATTTTGAAGCTCTCGAATATTTCCTGGCCATGAGTATACTTCAAGTAAATTCAATGCGTCTGGTGTAAAATGATAGTTTTTATTGTATTTTTCATTCAGCCTTTGAAGAAAATGATACGCTAACAGTGGTATATCTTTTGTACGTTCGCGTAAAGGCGGGACATGAATAGGAATGACATTCAAACGATAATATAAGTCCTCACGAAAGGTTCCTTCTTGAACCATTTTTTCTAGCTTTTTGTTTGTTGCTGCAACAATTTGTACATTGATCGGTATCGGAGTTGTACTTCCAATTGGAACGACTTCTTGTTCCTGAAGAACACGTAACAATTTTACTTGAAGGCTAACGGGCATTTCGCCAATTTCATCTAAAAATAAAATACCTTGGTCAGCTTTTTGAAAATAACCCTCTTTCCCATTTTTATCAGCACCAGTAAACGACCCTTTGCTGTACCCAAACAACTCGCTTTCTAATAGATTCTCAGGAATTGCCCCACAATTAAGCTTTAGAAACGGTTGGTTTGCGCGGCTTCCACTTTGATGAATGGCTTGCGCAATCAATTCCTTTCCTACACCTGATTCTCCCGTAATGAGAACCGTAGAGGAAAAATGAGAAATCTTCGTCACATGCTCCATAATTTGTTCCATATTGGGACTACAGTAAATGAGTCGGTTAAAGAAGCGATCTTTATTTTTAATCCTTTCAAGCTCCTGCTTATATTGGTCCGATTGCTTTTTCACTTCTCGTAATTCAGATTTTAACTTTGTTGTCTCTGTAATATCCCTTGAAGCAATAATGATACGATCAATATTGCCATTTTCATCAAATATCGGGTTACCTACCGCTAAAATTCGCTTATTTCTCTTTGTTTCCTGAACGATTGATACCTTTTTCTTCTGTTCCAACACTAACCGGGTAACAGACGGTGTGAATAGACCTTCCCCTTCAAGCTCCAGAAGATTCTTCCCAGTTAACTCCTTTAACTCCACTCCCCAAAAATCGGAAAGAAACGTCTCACTATATCGAAGCAGCTCCCCTTTATGGTTTACTACTAAAATTTCGTCATAAATCGTTGATAAAATGGCATTTAAATCTTTATTCAAATTTTTGATATGTTCAATTTCCATGGCCATATCCTCAACCATCGGCAAATCTTGAACGATAATAATAATTCCTTCTACTTCATTATGAAAATCGAAAATCGGACTATAATCCACTAGAACACCCATGGTATCAGTGATCTGAATTTGATTTAATATCGTTTGACCTGCTGCAAATACTTGGTGAATATGCTCCCCGTGGAAAATGGAGTCAGCTGGTTTTCCGGAAACATCCTCTGAAGTTAGCTTCGTCATCCGCAGGCCTGACTCATTAAAGTTTATTATCTTCTTTTCTCGATCAACAACGAATATTCCCATTGGAATAGAGGTTAATATCACCTTTAGTAAATCGACACTTCCATGCGGCTCTTGCTTGAATAATAGTGCAAGAACATCCTCCCGTTTGACATAACCTGATGGCTTCCCTTGATCATCAATCACAAGGGCAAACGGTTCGCCGATAATTTGAAAAAGAACAGGAACAGAAATCGTGTTATTTAACTTGGACACGTTGGTCATGGGAACTGCTTTTGCTTGAAAAATGTTTGATAGACTGCTAGTTTCGCTAAGAGGAATATCTTTCATTTGAATATAGGAGATGATCTCCTCATCCTTTTTAAGAAAAAGAATGGGCTCATTATGCTGTTTAAGACATGCTTCCCATTGTTCTTCATCGTCATTTAAATCAATGGAGATGATGGGTCTTATCTTATCTTTTTCTAAAGTAAACAAACGTCCCCCTCCTTCTATCCTTTTCTTTCAATTATATACTGCAAAAATATTAATTTTCAAATTTTCGGATAAGTAAGAAAAAGGAGATGGATCAGCCATCTCCACACACATTAGTCACTCCCTGTTGGAATCAAATCATCTTTAATAAAGGCTAGGACCATGCCAGGTATAATAGAGTCACCTGCTTTTACTTCTATAGAAATGATTTCTCCACTAAGACCCACGCTCACTGTTTCTAGATGTCCATTTTCCGTTCGAATCGTAAATAACTTTTCCCATTCATAAATTCTTGAATGAACCTCAATCGCTACTTCTTCTACCTTCCCACTAACAGCACTTACAACAAATTCGTGATTCATGCCTCTCCCTCCTAGATTAATATTGATCAGATACACTTTTATGGTTAAGCACCATCTTAAAAAAAGTCTTACAATCCTCGATATCTACATCAACAATTGCTAATCTTTCAGCCCAATGCTCTTCATTGTCAATATCCTCTTGGCACATTAACGCCCACTTCCCCGCTTGCATAGAAACAACCATTGCTTTATCAAAAAACTGATGTGAATAAATAATCGTAAAATCATAGCGGTGCGATCCAATCGATAAGCAATAATAATGGATGGGTTGCGTTTCTCTTTCTTCTAATAACACCTCAACCATTCCGGCCAACCCCTCTCATATTTTGATCCAGCCACGAAGCTGTGACGTTTCTGCTAAAGCCTGGATTCCCACGATATAAGCAGCTACCTTTAAGTTTGTACGATACTTTTTACTCACATGGAGGATTTGCTCAAAGCTGGTTTCCATTTTTTCTTTTAGTTTTTCATCGACCTCTCGCTCCGACCAATAATATCCTTGATTGTTTTGGCACCATTCAAAATAAGAGACAATCACTCCTCCTGAATTTGCTAATATGTCTGGCACCACAAGGATCTCCTTTTCCTCAAGTATGTTTATCGCTTCCTTGGTGGTCGGTCCATTCGCTGCTTCAAGTACAATTTGACATTTTATCTTTTCAGCATTACGTTTCGTAATCTGACCACCAAGGGCTGCCGGAACAAGGACGTCACACTCTTTTTCTAATAATTCTTGATTTGAGATTGTTTTCTTAAATAAATTCGTTACTACTCCAAAGGAATCACGACTATCCATTAAATACGGGATGTCTAAGCCCTTTTCATCATAGATGCCACCTAGCACATCAGAGATCCCGACGATCTTCGCTCCTAACTCATACAAGTACAATGCCAAATGACTTCCTACATTCCCAAAGCCTTGAATGATAATTTTTAAATCTTTTATGGGAAGGTTCTTTACTTCTAACACCTTTTGAAGTGTATATAGTAATCCTTTTGATGTAGCCGTTTCGCGTCCTTTTGATCCTCCTAAAGCAACAGGCTTTCCGGTAATAAATCCTGGATTATCAAACTCCCGAATAAAGTTGTATTCATCAAGCATCCAAGCCATAATCTGTGAGTTCGTGTATACGTCGGGCGCTGGAATATCCTTTGTTGGTCCGACGATTTGGCTGATCGCTCTCACATAGCCCCGGCTTAACCGTTCCAGCTCTTGTAAGCTCATTGTTCGAGGATCACACACAATTCCCCCTTTTGCCCCTCCATAAGGAAGACCTGTAATTCCACATTTCATGCTCATCCAACCAGCTAAGGCTTTCACCTCTTCTGGTGTAACGTCTGTATGAAATCGAATGCCACCTTTTGTAGGACCTGTCGCATCATTATGCTGAGCACGAAATCCTCGAAAAATCTTGGTCGTGTGATCATCCATGCGAACAGGGATTTTCACCTCAAGAAAACGCAATGGTTCTTTTAAAAGCTCAAACACTTCGTCAGGATAGTTTAGAATATCTATCGCTTCTTTTAAGATCGAATGAAATTCTATCAAGGGATTGTCTTGAATTCCTTCCTTTCTTTCTACCATTTGATTTTTCGACTCCACGATTGAGTCAGCCATGATTACACCTCATTTTTCAATTTACATTTGAGAGATGCAAGAGCCGTGCCAACTCATGAAGTGGCGAAAAGAAGACAATTTCCTTCGACCGTGACGTAATCCTTCCAATGGTACTGCATAGATTATTCGATTCTGCATAATTTCCAACCATAAAAAAAATCCCCTTTAAGAGGATGCGGTTGTATATATTCACCAACATACATCGATTATTGATTTCTACATAAAAAAGAAATTCCTTCCATCACCTTTATAATTATTATAAATAACCGATATAAATGATACACCATGTCTCTTTGTACAGAGATAGAACTTCACAACAAAGGAGAACCCCATGTTTACCGTACCAGACTCCATTTTCATTCTTGAAAGTGAGTATAACTTTTCACTTGTCATATTATCTATAATTATTGCCTGTAGTGCCTCTTATACCGCACTTTCTTTGAATGAAAGAATTCAACAAAATAGCTTCTTTCATCGTTTTATTTGGATTGGATTAGCTTCCGTAGCCATGGGCTTTGGCATTTGGTCCATGCATTTTATTGGGATGGGTGCAATTAATCTTCCATTTGATATGCAATACGACCCTTTTGTAACGCTCCTTTCAATTTGCCCTGCCTTAATCGCATCGCTTTTAGCCTTTTATATAGCTAATCGCCAGAAAAAGAGCATCTTTGCCTTTATTATTTCTGGAGTCGTTATGGGATTGGGCATATCAACGATGCATTATATGGGCATGGCCGCAATGAAAATGGAGGTTCATCATGCCTATAGGCCTGGGATATTTACAGGATCCATTGTGATAGCAATGACTGTTTCCTTCGTTGCACTTTACATTTTCTCTTCATTGCAACGTTTGATGGACCGTAGATTGATCAAAATCGTGACAAGCTTAATCATGGGCTTAGCGATTTCTAGTATGTACTATACCGGGATGGCTTCTGTTGTTTTTTATGTAGATGCTAACACAGTGATTTCTACAAACCACTCTCATGAAAATCATACATGGATTCTAGTGCTTGCGGTTACCATTGGAACTTCCGTTTTGCTTATTCTATCTAGTTTATCTGGCGCATTGGATCGATACGTTGATTACCGAATGAACTTTTTTGATCCATTAACGAAGCTTCCGAACCGACGTCAGTTTGAAAGGACCATTCATCAACTATTACATGCTAATACAGTAGCTGTTCTTCATATTCATGATCTAGAAAAATGGAATATTGGATATGGATACAAATTTGGAGATAGAATTCTTACTGAAGTAAGTCAGTTACTATTGCAGTTAAATTCCACTTCTTTAGAGGTGTACAGAGTAGAAGGCAACCGATTTGCTTTTATTTGTAAGGAAGAATCAAATGAAAGACTCAAATTAACATTAGAGAGAGTTTCTTCTATTTTAAAAGTTCCTTTACAGTTCGATGACCATACTGTTCTTGTTAATACCGTCTGTGCAATAGCTGTTAAGGAAAACAATGAAACCGCAAGCCAGCTTTATGCTAATGCGGTTGCAGTCCTGCATCACCCGTCAATTGAGTATAATAATCAAATCGTTGAGTATGATCCGAAGATCCATACGTATAACTTTGAACAGCGCCTCTTGTCTGATATTGATTTGGCTATGGAGAAAGATCATTTGTATCTAGTGTATCAACCAAAAATTAATGCCTCTTCTCAGGAAATCTCAGGTGTCGAAGCACTCATTCGATGGAATCACCCGGTTCATGGCTTTCTATCACCCGGTCTGTTTATTCCTGCATTGGAGAAAAGTGGAAAAATGTTTAATGTGACTGATTGGGTCATTGATAAAGTATGTCAGCAGCTCGATCAGTGGAATAAAGACGGTCATCCTGTATTACACGTAGCTGTTAATATCCCTGGCACCTATATCACATCAGCTAGACTGTTAAAAACTCTTAATCATTGTGTGGATAAATATGATATTTTGGCAAAAAATATCGAACTAGAAATCACCGAAACGAGCGTGGTAAGTGATATTAAAAATGCGATACGGGCAGTTGGAGACATACGAAAACAAGGGTTTTCTGTAGCTCTTGATGACTTCGGTACAGGTGTTTCCTCATTGTCGTATTTAAAAAGATTACCCATTTCCACGTTAAAAATTGATAAATCCTTTGTAGACGGTGTACCAGAGTCTAAAAAAGAATCTGCGATTATTACCGCTATTGTCTCTCTCTGTCATTCATTGGACATTGAAACCGTCGTTGAAGGGGTAGAAAATGTGAAGCAATTCAACTATTTAACCTCCCTGCCCAAGAGCCCAACCATTCAGGGCTTCTATTTTGCAAAACCAATGAAACAAGAGGAACTAATCTCTTGGATGAAGCAGTTCCATTCGCAATGTAATGAAGTTACACCTTCTTTTTAATCTGCTTAAAAGGTACCGCGCACGTTGATGCGGTACTTTTTTTGATGTGTGCTGCGAGATTATAATTGTTCACGTAATTGAAAAAAAATCTGCATCGATCTTCCCTTTTTCTTTTGTAATATAAAAAAGTGAGGATAATCTTTTAACAGAAAGAAAGGGTGGTTCGAATGAATTATGATGAACTCAAACACGACATCGCTTTGAAAATTGAGGGTTTACAAAGAAGATTAGAAGACCCAGATTTAACACCCTCCGAATCGGAAATGATTCAGAATATGATTGACAACTACCAGTATATTTCAGAACTTGCGGAAATGAATTATTATCATAGAGGATTGCAATAGTATTATGTTACAAGGACTCGGTTATCAGGTCCTTGTATTTTTTTATAGTAGCAGTAAAAGAAGTTCCCACATATTTCTTACATAGGAGGGGCATTTTATTACCTATTAATAGTGTAAGGAGAACCCAAAGTGAACGAAAAATTATTCAAGTTAATTAATCAATACTCAGGTCGTTTTTCTCTCTTAGATTTTTTAATGATATTTGTATCAAATAAGACTCGATATGTCTTTGTCTTTATGTTAATTTTTATGTGGTTTAAAAATGGTCCTCTCAGAAAAGCAGTTTATAACGCGGGGCTATCTGCTGGGATTACGTTATTTCTCCATACTTTGATTAAGCTGTTTTATTTCAAACCAAGACCTTTTGTGTCACTTTTGGAGTTATTTTGCACTCATTTTAAGTGCTATTTTGCACTATATATAAATATAAAAAGGTCCGATTTCCCAGCATTAAAATTGGGAAATCGGACCTTTTTGTTACTTCACAAACGCGCCCTTTTCTTGAATAAACAAAAAGCTCCTATTAGCTGGTATTTTGGAAGATTATTTACGTTTTCTTATTGAAGAAGCAACCCTATATAGTGAAAGAAGTATCCTTTCACCTGTTCCTATTTCTATCTGAATAACTTGGAATTATTTTCATAGTGAGTAGAAATTAAATGTTGCTTTATAATGAAAAATGGAAAGGTGTGAGTGCATATTAAAATCTTTATTGTTGTTCTTATTATAATACTTTTAGTTGTAGGTACTATCTATATGTTTAACAAAAAGGAAAATATAATCAAGGATGAAGCACCATTAGCAGCTGGAATGAATTTTGACCTTGAAGAGATACAACCCTTTTTAAATAGATTATCATCTTCGGTATTGGATTCAGGTTTTACTGCTGAGGAAATCACTACTATTGAAGCTCAAATAGAAAAAATGAATAAGGATAACGAAATAAAAGAGATTGGTACCTTTGATGTTATTTATAAAGGAGATAAATCTGAGATACGTATTGAAGCTGAAATTCATATTGAGGATGACTCCAGAGAAGTTGTTTTACTTATGTATACTAGTCCAGAATTAATTGAAATCATAGATGAAGAAATGATGAAGCACGCAGAGGAGATAGGTGCGTAAGCAAAAAGAGATGTTGTAATGAACATCTCTTTCTTTCACTTCCTGCGTCGTTACATTAAGTTGAAACCTTCACAATCTTCCCTAAACTTTTAACATATATATCCAATTTTCTTTAAGGATGTTGCTCAATTAAATGGCCCGATTGCGGAACAACCGGAAGCTGGCTTTTTATATTTACTTGACCCCGATTACCAAGCTATCCCGTGCGGCTTCAACAACTTCTGTTGTTATTGTTTCAAGCTTATTAATTTCAAGTATTCTTTCAATCTGAGTGAACAGTCTCTGTATGAGCCTGAAGTTCCCGCCGGTAATTTTTATTATACTGGTTATTGCTTCATAATCGGAAAAGTCTTCAAGTTTTATTGAAAGTCCTAACTCTCCCCATTTATATTCCAAGATATGATGGGTTTCATCTTTACTAAGTTTATCAAATTCATGAGCGAATCCAATTCTAGAGTAAAGTTGGGGGTACCGAGCTAGTCGTTTTTCAATGCCGGGCATCCCAATTAGTATCATTGCTATATCATTCCTATCATAAATATCCCTAAGTTGTTCTAAATTTTGCATTTTTAAACGGTCAATTTCATCAACAATAATCAAGTCAATGTCTTCATAATCATTAGTGGAATACTTTTCTTCTTCTCCCAAAGTGATTACTTTGTACATAGTTCTTGCCATATTCATTCTACCCTGAATAAGATTAATCTGTTCAGTCATTTTGGTCGCTCGCACTGCTGGGGCTGTATAAAAGATTGTTTTGGCTTCAAGTATTTCTTCATTTGCGTCTACGCCAATTTCTTTTGCGGTTTTATAAGCTATTTGTTTTTCGATGGAATCCCAATTTGAATAATACCTTGAGGACAATGTTTTTCCAACACCGGGTAATCCATAACAAATGCCTATGTACTTGTATTTTATACAAGCGTCACAGAACTCGGCAAACCTTTTATATTCTTTTGTTTCAATAAACTTTTGTGTTTTATTCATTGAAATACCTCTTAAGTTTTGACTTTTTGGAATTAGATTTATTAGGCTTTTCCTCCAAATCCTTTTGCTTAGACAAGGCAATTTCTTCTGCAACAGTTTTTCCAGAATCAAGTTGTTTCTTTAGATTCTTCCTTATTTTACTTCGTGCTGAAACAATATCCTTTAAATCTACTGTATAATCGGAGATTTCAGGAGCAATAGCCGTACATAAGTATTTATCTTGATAGAACACTCGAATCTCTGCAATATCCCTTGGATCGTAACGAATAATGACTGATTCACCAACGTATGCAGCAAGGTTTGTATCAATATATCTTAGTCCCTGGAAGTGAATCCCATCAGAATGCACCTTCCTTGGTTTTGCTACGTTTAACAATAATAAATCAAGACTTTCTAAACTTTCGGGCATATTGGGGAGGAATCCGGAATTATTCCATGCATGTATAGGCTCTTTTTTTGTTGTGCCATGAATCCTATGGTGATAGTTACTTATAATGAAATTTTGTAATCTTTCATCTAGTTCTTTAATGGTAAGAAGTGAAGTGCTAGTCTGATTTCCCAAATAACCGGGTAAATCTTGTAGAAATAATTGATTAATGGTTAAAAAAAATCTCTCTATTTTCCCACGCCCTCTTGGAACACCGACTGCAGAAAAGACTAGATTAATTTTTAAATCAATTGCTACTTGTTCCATATGGTTGGATGTAAAATCGCTTCCATGATCTGTATAAAATTTCTCTGGGATACCGCATATTTGCCAATCAGGATTACTTTTTCTCCATATTGCTTGGTGTAATACCAAAGATGTATGTATAGCAGAGGGGTTTTCAAAAGATAAGTAATACCCAGCGACTGCTCGGCTATAATCATCTAAAATGATTGTTAGCCAAGGTCTTTCTGGTTTTCCTTTTTCATTTAAAACTATAATGTCTAAAGGGGTATGGTCAGCTTGCCAAATTTCGTTGGGGTAGTTTGCTTCTCTTCGATGAATTAAATCATATTGATTGTTGTATGCTTTTTGACCGTCATGCGCTAACTTCTTTAAGCTTGGCGAAAGGGACTGTGATATCTTATATACTTGATAATAACTTGGTTCTTGCCAGCCTTTTTTCTGACATTGCTCACAGATCATTCGATGAATTGACGTTAATGAATTCCTTTTGTTCTTCAATATCAATTGTTCAACTAACACGACAATTTCTGGCTCCAAATGTATTTTGCCATCGTCGCTTCTTGTTTTTCGAATTAAACCTTTTAAGCCCAATTGTTTATAGTCCCGAATCCAGTATTGTAGCGTTCTTTTTGCAATGCCGGTTTCCTCTGTAATGACAGTTAATGTTTTTTCATTGATAAGATAGGGTGAGATAATTTTATACTTTTCTACTGCTGCTTGCCGTTGTTCTTCCGAATAAGCTGTTAATGGAAGCTGTTCATTTTGCATAGGCATCAACCTTTCCGATTTATTGTCGTTCCAAATAGCGATAAATCGTTGTGCGAGACACACCCCACTTTTCCGCAACATCTTTAATCGGGGTGCCACTTTCAATTAAAGCCTTCATCATTTCAATATCTTTAGCTCCATACTTTTCAGGGCGTCCACCTAGACGCCCGCGTGCTTTGGCAGCTGCTCGTCCCGCAGCAGAGCGCTCTTCGATCAAATTACGTTCAAATTCTGCAAATGCTGCGAACAAATGAAACATTAATTGCCCCGTAGCATTGCTTTTGTCCATTGTTATGTTTTCTTGCAGACTATGAAAGCCAATCTCCCGTTCATTTAAGCTGTTCACAATTTGAATCAAATCTTGCATGTTGCGTCCTAGTCGATCCAATCGCCAAACGACAATTGTATCCCCTTTACGTGCATACTTAAGAACTTCTTCTAAACCGGGGCGTTGTCTTTTTGTTCCACTCATTTTATCGTGAAAAATTTTTGTACAACCATGTTGCGTTAAAGCATCTGATTGTAAATCCAAATTTTGTAATCCTGTTGACACACGTGCATATCCAATTAACACCAAAATCACTCTTTCTTCATTTTTCCTTTGATTTCATTGTAACATAAGATACTAAATATAAGGTTAATGAACATAGATTGATGGACGGAGTTTTGTTACATTACAAACAGTAAAAAACGCCCCTTATGAATTAAAAAGGAGCGTGTTCAGAAAAGGACGAGTTTTGTAACATGTATCTAGCTTGTAAAATATTAACATGTTATCATTTTGATTAAAGGGCGCTTTTTAATTTTGTTCTGCAATCTGGGCCTTAAAGGAATAACATTTCTAAATTAAAATGGATATTTATGTTAATTTTTGTGTAAGTTGTGAAACAATGTACTCAAACTTACCGGTGCAATTGTACAACAAGAAAAATTAGCTAATTGAATTATACATATAGTGCCATTAGGATATTATTCAATGAAAGTATGGGTGTATTAATGGATATAAAAACATTATGGGGGTTAAGGGTTCAGGAATTTTATAGAAAGATGTTCAGATACTATTCAATAATTGGTGCGAATGTTGTTTATTTTTTTCTGATTATTAGTAGTATCTTTATTTATTATTTTAATTTATTTCTTCAGTGGATACCTCCTCAAATATCTGTTGAAGTAATCTTATCACTATTTGTAACCTTCATTTTAATGCAGACAAAAGTTCGTACATTTATTAAAAGGGCAGATATAGTCTTTTTGTTGCCATTAGAATGGAAATTAAAGTCGTATTTTATTAAATCACTTGTATATAGTTTTGTTATTGATTTTATTAAATCGCTTAGTTTGATTACCATTTTATTATCCCTATTTTTACACAAAACTAATATAAGTCTTCCAGTCTTCTTTTTAATAGTGGGGATTGTTTCTTATAACATTTTAATGAAGTGGACTGAACAATGGTTAAAGAACCATGTACAATTTGTGTTACATAGGTTAAATAGGTTTTTTTCAATATATTTAATGTGTTACTTTTTGTTTAAAAATGACTGGGTTTTTGAGCTTGTTTTAATGAGTATAAATTTCGTCTATTTAATTTATTTTATAGGAAAAAAAACACTAGTGTTGCACTAATTTAATTTCAATATTAAAAAGACTCAAAATCTTCACTAATTTTATTTTGTGCAAAGAAAAAGTCCTTTATAATGGATAAGTCAGGTGGTAACCCGTCCAAATCCACTAAAAAGGACACACGCATGGACAAGATTACACGAAAAACTTCATTTGGGCAATGGTTTTCAGCCATGAATCTTCAATTAATTGAAGATCAGGTGAAAATCAAGAAATTAGACTATTATACAAAAAAGTTAAGGACAGAGTCCTTCCTGAAACTGCTGCTCTTTGCGCAGCTAGTTGAAGTCGAGAGCCTGCACGCTCTTGGTGATTGTCTTTTTGACGAACAGCTTCAAAAGGGAATTGAACTAGATTCGATCAGTATTTCTCAGTTATCTCGACGGTTAAACAGCTTAAATCCAGATCTGTTTCAACTTCTTTTCCTCGATTTAGTGGGGCGGATTCACGCCAAAACCCACTATACAAAACTGGTTATGCCTTTGAAAATCATTGATTCGAGTACATTGCCACTTAATTTGACGAATCATCGGTGGGCAAAATTTCGGAAAACTAAAGCAGGCGTAAAGTTACATCTTCGTCTTGTCTTCATGGAAAAGGGATCTTCCTATCCGGAAAAAGCCGTCATCACCAAAGCCAGTGAACATGACCGAGGTCAGTTGGAGGTTCTGGTCGATGACAAAGAATGCATGTATGTGTTTGACAGAGGATATCTGGACTACGAGCGCTTTGACCGTATGACGGATGATGGATACTTTTTTCTCTCTAGACTACGCAAAAACGCTGTGATCCGAGAAGTCAGTGATTTTCCATTACCTGATGATTCATCTGTTTTGTCTGATCAAATGGTGTTGCTCGGAAGCACACAAAACCGTACAGAGAATTACTTCCGTCTTCTAAAAGTGGCTGATTCAAAAGGGAATCTGCTTCACCTCATCACAAACCGTTTTGATTTGAGCGCAGAAGAAATTTCAGAGATGTACAAGGCCCGCTGGGCCATTGAACTTTTTTTCAAATGGATCAAGCAGCACTTAAACATCAAAAAGTTCTACGGCCAAAGCGAGTGGGCGATACAGAATCAGGTGTTCATCGCGTTAATCGTCTATTGTCTCAATGTTCTCGCGCAGATCGAGACGGACAGCAAGAGGAAAATTCTGCAGATTAGCCGATATTTAAAGGCAGCATTGTGGAAGCCGGCTACGATCTGGATTCGAAAAATAGAAGGAAAGGCTGTTCCTTAATCAGCCAAACTGTCGGTGTCACCTCAGTCTAATTGTAAAATAATTTCCAAATGGATAGAGCCACCTTTGTATGGGTATTTCCTTTTTTGGCTCCAAATAAGGAAAATAATTAAACTGAAAATTTAAATATTATTCATGCAACACTAGTGGAAAAAAAAGAAATCTGAATTGGCAGTGGCTAATAGTTGAAGAAGAAAGTGCCTTATTAAGAAACTTTAAATTTATTAATATTTTCATGGATGTTCCTAATCTTAAACGTTCTTTTCGGAATAGACGTTTGCTCACTATGATTCTGAAAAGGTGTATCCCATATAGTCAAAGTAGCACATTCGTATATTTATACTCACACTTGTTTGTAAGATATAATGATTACTTTTACCTTTATTTAAGACTAACTTTAATTGGCATATTTGTTAATTATGCTATACCAACAAGTGGTTGGATTTTTAATCTCCTAATTTTATTTATGACTGGATATCAAGTAATTCCTTTACAACATGAAATTAAACAAAGTGTATTACTTTACCCTATTTCTAAAACCCAGATAAATGATTCTTTCTTAAAGTTTGTCTTGGTTGTATTATATGCACAATTATTTATTCTATATTTCGCTATGTTCATTTATACTTCTACTGCTAAAATATACTATCTTGTAATTGGAAGTTTATTTGTTTATGTATTCGTGTATTTCTTTGTATCAAAGAGAGTCAATGTCTCAGGAAGTGCCTTAAAAGAATAGCGTGGTGTTCAACTAACAAGGGCTTTAGCAAAATAACTGAGGAACTATTTTGCAACTTTGAAGTTCTTCAATTTTCCGTAATCGGGTGCGTTTGTAAAGTAACAAAAAAGGTCTGATTTCCCAATTTTAATGCTGGGAAATCGGACCTTTTTATATATATATATAGTGCAAAATAGCACTTAAAATGAGTGCGAAATAACTCCAAAAGTGACAGCAATTCACAGACCATTACGGTTTGAAAAAATTCCAGCAAAAGTAAATGAAAAAATTATCCTATTTGATCCCACGGAGATTGTCTTCGTTGAGAGTAATGAGGGAATTTCACACCTGCATGTAGATGGAGAAGTGTTTCCTTGTTCCATTACATTGAATGACGGATTAACCCCCGAATTTTGGACAATAACTCTCTTATTCTTTCATTTCCTCAGTTTTTTATTTTATAGATTTCTTTCATTATTCTTCAAAAAGGCCATGTTGCTTGACATGGAGCCTCTGCGGGCATGATTCTCCTGCCAAGAAGCCAGCTGTTTTACAACATTGGCATCGCCGAACGAGGCTATCATGCCCGCCACTCCAAATCAAGCTGATGCTTTGAATGAATACATCCATTACACCCGAACCTCCTTGATCACCAATGAATCTTGTTTTTGATAGAATTCCTTTGGTGACAAATCTAGTATACTAGAATGCATACGTCTCTCGTTGTAGAACTCCATAAAATTCATGACTTCTTGATATGCTTCTGTGTAGGTTTCAAACTGCCATCTGGATAGGCAATCGTCCTCAAAAATGCGATGGAAAGACTCAATATGAGCATTCATATTTGGTGTTCTTGGTGGAATTCTTTCGTGCTCAATTTTGGAATCTTCACAAAACTTTTCAAAAGTATGGGAAATAAACTGCGGTCCATTGTCTGTTCGGATTACAGGTTTTTCCAATTCGTCATATTGTTGGCGTTTTAATAATGCCCTTTTCAGTGTCTGTTTGACATCATCTCCAGTGCAGCTTAATCCCATATGATAGGTAATGATGCCCCTGTCATAAACATCGATGATGGACATGACAAAGAAAAAGCGATCCTCACCTTCGATAAAGCCATATTTAATGTCAGCTTCCCATAGCTGATTAGATCTTGTAATAATGCGATTTCTTGCTAGTTTCCTAGGGTATGAGACTTTCTTTTGGCGCTGTGGGCGTAAGATGCCCAATTCTTTACAAATCCGGTATACTTTTTTCTTGTTAATTTTAAGTTTGTATTTTCGCCTTAAGACCTTAGTGAGTTTGCGATAACCATAGTTATAGCAATCACCGGCAATCTCTTCTAGTAGAAATTCTTTAATCTGTTCGTCTGATATCTTTTGACCGTCCTCTTGGATCGAATAACCTGGTGCTGGACGTCCCTCACTTACTTTTTTCTCCTCAACACGATAATTCTTTTGATAGTAGTATGTGGATCGAGGAATACCTATGATTTTAAGCACCTTTGAAATCGAGTAGCCTTTTTGAATCCATTTGTTAGCTACTTCATGCTTTTCAGCAAGTGAGGGTTTTTCTTTTTTATAAGATCCCTCAGGATCGCTATTTCAAGGTCTTTTTCACCTAATAACATTTTAAGTTTTTCATTTTCTTTGGATAATTCTTTGGAGTCTATATCTGGCAGCACAGCCACATCTACTTCACCAAATTTACCATCTTTGTATTCACGAACCCAGCGACTAACCATATTGGGATTCAGATCATACCGGCGAGCTACAAGGGTATTCTTCCCTGTGTCTTGGGCTTCCTTGATGACTTGTAATTTAAATTCTTTAGAATGTTTTATTCGTTTCATGATGTCAGCCTCCTTGGTACATTAAGCAGTATAATAAATATTACTCTTATTGTCCAAGTTCATTTTGGGGCTTATGAGAGAGGAATCACTATACTAAGAAGAGGAGGAAGGTTAATGAAGAAAAATAAGGTTGGAAAGACGATTTTATATATGATTTTATGCCTTTATGCAGTAACAACTCTAGTGCCTTTTTTGTGGGCACTATCTTCATCTTTTAAAACACTACAAGAGATCGTTTCTGGATCGATGTCTTTTATCCCGAAAAACTTTACTCTAGAAAACTATAAACAAATTTTTATTGAACAAGAGCATTTTCCAAGATGGATGTTTAATAGCTTATTTATTGCTGGAGTAGGGACTTTTTTAAACCTAATATTCAACTCCATGGCTGGATACGCACTAGCTCGTCTAACATTTCCAGGTAAAAAAGCGTTGTTCATCATTATTCTAGGGGTACTTATGATTCCTGCACAAGTAACGATGATTCCAAACTATTTAATTTTAAAAGAATTAGGCTGGTTAAATTCTTACCAAGGAATGATTGTACCTGGCATGATCAATGCAACCTATATTTTTATGATGAGACAGTTCTTTATTAACTTTCCGAAGGAGTTGGAAGAAGCAGCCGAAATAGATGGCTTAAGTAAGTTCGGGACATTTTTTAGAGTGGTATTACCACTAGCAAAGCCAGCACTAGCTGCTCAATCGATCTTTATTTTTATGGGATTTTGGAACGATTTTATGAGACCACTCATCGTTATTACTGATATTGAAATGTTTACCCTACCACTAGGCTTGAATACCTTCAAAGGACAATTTGTTAGCTATTGGAATTATATCATGGCAGCTTCCATGGTATTTACGCTACCAGTATTATTGTTATATGCCTTCTTTAACCGTTACTTTATTAAAGGGATCTCATTTACAGGTGGAAAATAATAAATTAGGACGTTAATCCAGAGGGGTTAACGTCCGTTTTTCTGAAAGGAAAAGCCCAGTATAAACTGAACTGGGCAATTGCTTTTACGGCTTTAATATTACTTTTATACAATCTTCCGTTTTTGGGAGGTTCCTACAAAATGCCATTAACTTTGACAAAATAGACGGAGAAATTCCGCTTAACTTAATAATTATGATAAAAAAATCTTAAATAAACGGAGAAATTCCGGCTATTGACTTAAAAAATTGAAAAATGGAAGAGTTTGCTTTGCTTAATCGGAAAAACTCCGCTTATTTTACCCCAGAACGCGGCCCATTCTGAATCTAACCGGAAAAGCTCCGCTTATTTTCTTTTACTGGTTACTAAATTAGGTGCTTGTAACCTTAATAAAGAAACTCGCTCATACTATGACGAGTTTTCCTTTTTTATATACCAATAACGAGTCATTTCCCTATTCTTATTCAGTCAGGCTTTTCACATTCATTTTATTTCATTGTCTTCATAAGAAATCCAGTCGCTAAAGCTTCCTAGATACAGTTTCACATGTTCAAAGCCGGCTTCTTTTAATGCTAGGAAGTTCGGAACGGCAGTTACTCCCGACCCACAATAAACGATCAGTTCCTTATCAGGATCAATATCTGAAAATCTCTCTTTTTGATTTTCTACTGAATGGTAATACCCCTCATGAAGTCCTTCCATCCAAGGCTTATTAATAGCGCCTGGAATATGGCCTTTCTTCTTATCAATTGGCTCTTCAATTCCTAAGTATCTTTTGTTCTCGCGTGAGTCAATTAATACGATGTTTGGATAACTTCCAGATACGACTTCTTGCACCTCTTTTATGTCAGCCAATAAATCAGGCTGTAGGTCGATTTGGAAATCCAATTTTTCAAAAACAGGTACATCAGCTGTAGTTGGATAATTGGCTTTTGTCCAATTTTTATACCCTCCATCAAGTACATATACTTTTTTATGTCCAAGATAAGATAACATCCACCAAAACCTAGCTGCATAGGCTCCTTCACCGTTATCATAAGCGACAAGAGTTGTATCCTGATCAATACTTGCCATTTCAAGTTTCTCTTTTAATTCATTTATGTCAGGCAGAGGGTGTCTTCCACCATGAATACCCACTTGTCCTGAAAGGTCCTTTTCTAAATCAAAATAAACGGCTCCTGAAATATGATTTTGATCGTATTCTAGCTTTCCTAATTCAGGGTTAGCAAGTGCAAATCGGCAATCGATCATTCTTACATCCCTCTGATTCAGATTCTTAAGAACCCATTCTTTCTCTACAATAAATTTCATATTCAATCCTCCTCCATGTACCATATCTCTAAAAACTATATCTTGAATATAACATAGATTGCTTTGGTTCAATGATTTAGTGATTGTGTCAACTATGTTAATTCTGTAAATCAAAGTACATTTTTTACCTAGAGGCATATGATGGTTTATAAAATTCTGGAGGGAATGACCAACATGTATTATGTTTCAAATCCGTATTCATATCCGTATTGGGCAAATACTTCGACTTATTCTTCCAATTATATGAATAGAACTCATGAGGAGAATGTTCAACCAGTATTTGATGTCCTGCTTAATGGAATAAAAAGAGAAGCAGAAGCCATTGAGCGATACAGACAGTTAGTTCATGTAGCTCCAAATGAAATGCATCAGAATGATATTTTGTCTGCATTAGAAAGAAAAAAAGCTCAACTGACTCAGTTAAACTATCTTTATATTCAACTTACTGGGACTGTTCCAGTATACGAACTCGAACAAATCTCGTTTGATGACTACAGAGATGGACTGCAAAAGGCGTATGAAGCTGAAGTAAAGGGATATGAAGAATATCAAAAAGGTTTTTCGCTTATTCAACATCCAATGATACAAAATGTATTTTTATGGGCATTAACGGGAGAACAAGAGAATGCTGAGAGTCTCAGGTTTTTAAGTGAAGAACTCTCCCCTCGTGTAACGGATTATGGAGGAAAACCTTTTGTTGTGGATATTAATGAAGCCACCAAGCAAAACGAAACCTTTCGAACTGCCCTTTGGACAGGAACTCATTTACAGGTAACCTTAATGAGCATTAATGTGGGAGAGGACATTGGCTTAGAAATACATCCTCATCTCGATCAGTTTCTAAGGGTTGAAGAAGGTGAAGGGATTGTTCGAATGGGGGCCCAGAAGGATAAGTTAGACTTTGAGAGAAAAGTAGCTGATGATTTTGCTATTATGATCCCAGCAGCTACATGGCATAATGTTATCAATACGGGGAATACACCACTTAAACTTTACTCGATCTACGCTCCTCCACAGCATCCTTTTGGAACCATTCATAAAACGAAGGCTGATGCAATGGCTGCTGAAGAAGAGCATTAGGCATACTGCAAAAAAGACATGACAACTCTGTCATGTCTTTTTTATGGTTTTTAAAGAAAATATCCAACCAATGCCCAACTCATAATAAATAGGAAGCCAATGGAAGCAGAAGAGTAAGTAATTAGATTCCTTATATCCTTCTTTTCTCGACTTAAATACTCTTGATAGGTGATCTCGCCCTTGGCAAACCTTACCCCATTTTCGCTCGGTTCAACCTCGTAAACCTGCCCTTCGTTGTCCTGCAAAATAATTTTTGTAATTAGCTCGATTGCACTAATTTGGTTTGCCTCTGCCTCTTTCTCCCCAAAATAAATGACTTTAACAGGTTGATAAATGGTATGCTTAATTATTTGTTCACTCAGTTTATACGCCTGTAATTCAAATGCATGATTAGAAACACACATAGTAAGCACCTCATTATTATTATATGTTTGAACCCTCCTTAGGTGAAGAGGCCAAAACTGGAATGTAATCCATTTAATAGTTAAGGGTTTTCTTTATAAGGTTCCTCATCCTAATCGAAAATTTATCTGCTTGTGTGGTATATTTTCGGTGTTTTTTATAGGAAGTTTTATACAATAGAACCCAAATTTTTATCAGGATGCTTATGTTTATTAGGAGAATTCTAATATTGAAAACGAAGCTTTATAAATCAAAAGAAGGTGGGGGTAAAATGAATAAGTGGATTACGTCATTTTTTCAATTAAGAAGAAACCCTTTAATGGCATTGTTCGGGAAGAAAAGGAATGGTAAGGGCTGGATATGGGGTTCATTATTAAGTTTAGGAGTTAGTGCAGCTGCTATTCGGTTAAGAAGAAATAAAAAGACACAATCTCCTGTTAATGAATGAATTTCATAATTATGAGCCCTACGGGCTCAAGGTTTTTTAGATACTAAAAAAGGAGTACCTCCCCAAATGTCGAAATGAGTAAGTGACCAAACCAACTCTAACGACTGGAGGAAGACTCCCTATGCCTATTATAAGACAAGGAAGCCTATTTAGCATTCAAGATTTATTCGATCTAGAACCTACCCAACGATATAATGCCATTTTCTCAACTATTGACATGGACACTGCTGTTTTTGCCGTCTCAAAAAAATCCTGGTTAGGTGCTCCAACAGAGTTGAATTACTCTGCGATGATCTATTCTTTGGTGGCTAGATTTATCGAGCGTATTCCTACAATCAAGGATCTTATTAAAAGACTTAAACATGATTTTATCTTTCGTCTTGAATGCGGATTTTTAGTTTCGGATCAGATTCCTTCTGAAGCTTCATATTCCCGTTTAATTGAGAAGCTATCAGAAACAAACGCCATTGAGAAAACTAAGGAATCCATTCTTCTTCATGCCATTGAAGAAGGTTTTGTTAATGATGAAAACATAGCGATTGATGCCACACATTTTGAAGCAAGGGATCATGCACCTGCCCAAGAAAAAAAACCAAAACCAGAACCGAAAAAGCGTGGCCGTAAAAAGAAAGAAGAAAAAGAACAATTTGATCAACAAAAACTCGAAGAACAGCTGAATATGACTCTTTACGAAAAGCCTATTTCCGCCCAACTTGATGTTTCCCTAGAAGAGCTCCGCTCAGAAATGCCTGTAGAACCCGCATGGGGGATTAAGAAAAACAGCGAAGGAAAAAACGAGTTCTGGTATGGATACAAAGCCCACCTTGCGGTTGGCTCGAAGAGTCAATATATTCTTCAATCCATTATGAGTTCTGGTAACTTGAATGATGGCAAGGCTGCGATACCTCTTTTAAAGGGTATTCAACAACTTCCGCTTTCTATTCAGTATGGCTCCATGGATGCAGGCTATGATTTTGTTCCAATCTATCAACAACTTTTTCGGATGGATGCTCACTCCATTATCGCTTATAACAAACGTGGTGAAGGTGAAATAGTTGGTTATGATCAACATTTCGCTCCTACTTGCGTCAGAGAGCACTCGTACCGCTATGATAGCTATGACAAGACATATAAATCTTTAAAATTTGTTCGGCCAAAAGAGTGTAAAGATTGTCCTTTAGCAAAAGACTCGTTATGTCAAAAAGTCTATAAAGTCAGAATCGAAACAGACCTCAGAAAATACACAGCACCAGCACGAGGTTCAGAAAAATGGAAAACCCTTTTCGCAGAAAGAACAGCTGTTGAACGGGTAAATGCGTATTTGAAAGAATTTTTCCAATTAGGTAATGTCCGTCATCGAAAGGGAAAAAAAGCAAAACTTCATTTTGATTTTGTCACACTTGTTTACAATGCTTCAAAATTAGCTGTAGACCGTATTAGAAAACAAATGGAAATCCAACAAAAACAAGTAGCTTAATTTTAAAAAAGTACAATTTCTCATTAGGGATTTTCTCGACTTTTTTAAAAGAAGGCAATTATGAAATTGATTCAGTTGATAAAAAGAAGAATTTTGAAGGCTATGCTGAATTAAGAAGAATTTTATTATTTATGTTCTATAGACATTTGGTAATTTTGTCTCAATTAGATAATTTTAAAGAGATTAGAAATATAGAAAGAAGACTGCCTTTATCTAATTTTATAGCTTATAATATCTTTGATATTCCAATATTGCTTTCATCATATAGAAGCATTGCTACTAATGAGGAAAGAGAAATCTTTAAAAATGATCTTATTAATTATTTTGGAACTATGACCGATGATCAGTTAGAGAGATTTGTTGGTTCATTTGAAAAACAAATAAATGAAATTTTTGAAAAGGAAAACATAAGGTATTTTAAAGAAAGTAAAGATTTAATGTAAGCCCGAATTATAAAAAATGCGCACCTACCGGTACGCATTACAAATAGCCGTAAATTCCGATTTTTTTAATCGAATTACGGCTTATTTCATATATATTCTACATTCTGCCTGAATCATTTTTGACCAGGGCATATATCGATCTAAAATCTCAGGATTTTGATGGATGTTGAGATTTGGTAGATCCGTTAATAGTTTCTTTATGTATTCATAGAAATCAACACCGTTACTTTTGGCTGTTTCTGCGATACTCAAACAGATGGCATTCGCTCGAGCACCAGCTTCGCTGACCGAAAATAACCAGTTTTTTCGACCTATAACGTTTGGTCGGATGGCGTTTTCGGCTGGATAATTATCGATTTCGATGCGCCCATCATTCAAGAATGCTCTGAGTCCATTTGCCCTGTTCAATGTGTATTCAGCTGCCTTCGCGAGGGCATTTTTTCCGAAGAACGGTGACGTTTCAACCCATTCAAGGAATTTATCAACAATTGGTTTCGAGTATTTTTGGCGTTGTTTTCTGCGCTTACTCGGAGACAAATGTTTAAATTTCCTTTCGAGTCTATATAAATCATCACAAAAGCTTACACCCGTTTGGCCATTTTTGCTGTCAGCTTTGAACCAATAACGACGAACATGCGCAAAACAATTTGCGAAGGAAACACCTTCCAACTTGTCATAGGCAGAATAACCATCACAAATAATTGTTCCAGAAAAACCTTCTATGAAACTCTCAAGTACAGATCGAGCCCGTGATAAAGCACTTTGAAAGAGCGTTATTGGAGGACCTTGGCATGGAACACTTCGATAAACCCAGTTATAGGCATTGGTTTGACCAGATTTTCCGTCAGATCGGTTGATGATTTGGCTATAAGTTTCGTCAACATGCAATAGAGATTTAGCCATCATCACTCGCTTCATTCGTTCGTAAATAGGCATTAACCAATCGTGTGATGCACGAATGACCCAATTGGAAAGGTTCTTGTCATTGGTATTCAGGCCATAACGGTCCCATTCCTTTACCTGACGGTAAAGTGGTAGGTATTGTGAAAATTTATCATATATTACTTTGGCAAGTACGCTAGGACTTGCGATGCTTCGTTGAATAGGAGGCTGTGGTGCTTTACCACGTTTTATTTGCGCCTTGTGAAATGTATCGCCTTTACAGTCTATACATCCAAGAGCGTGTTCAACGTGTTGAATTTTCTTCATTTTTGCGGGAATAAATTCTGCCTCTTCTCGTACAATTGTACTGCCAATTTCAATCATTTGTCCCTGGCAACAGTCACATAGCGTGTTTTCAGGATAATAGTGAATTGTTTCTACTTCGATGTCATCATGTAATGAATCATTTCGTTTTTTCTTTTGAATATTTCGTACAACAGTGTAAGAAATCGTCTGTTGGCTTTGTTCTCCTGGGGGCTCAGGATCATTAAAAGACGGATCATCTTCAAATAGTGACACTTGCCCATCCGGTGTATTGTACTTCGATTGTTCGGTTTTTGATCCATATAAAAGCTTAGTTAAATGGCGAACTTGCTCGGTTAACGCTTCAATTTGTTTTGATAAGTTTTTGTTTTGTTGATTCGAATGAGCCAATTGCTCTTCGAGCAGTTGGATTAATTTTTCATTCGTAGAAGAAGCGTTCGCCATATCATTCACCACTATTCGTTCAGTTTCGGTCTTTTTTATTATAACCAGCTCGAACAGTAGAATAAAGATAAAATTGGTAGCTTACTGAATTTAGAATACACCTTTTGATGATGGTTGGATCGCCTTTGGCTGCTGTAAGGATAATCCCTCAAGGAGCCATCGAACCTCCTGCTGAGAAAGTTTGCGTACTTCATTTTCGTCCTTAGGCCATTGCAGTTTACCTTTATCCAAACGTTTATAAAGCATGGCAAAGCCATCACCGTCGAAGTACAAACATTTATAGCGATCTTTACTCCACCCGGAAAATAAGAAAATCGAATCACTGTACGGATCCAGTTCGAAAGAATCCTGAATCAGTGTGGCCAATCCGTCAATACCTCTTCGCATATCGGTTCTCCCACAAATGATATAGATATTTTTCACGCTTGTATAATCATGCTTCATTGCTCTTCAACTCCCTCATAACGGCCTGAATGATGCGCTCATCTACGCCGTTGAAGAAGGATATTTCAACGTTTGCCGTTTTGATCGTGCAAACGCTATTTGATGGAGTTGGAGAAGTGGGTGTAACGAAATCTTTATTTTCAGCGTGGAGTGAAACGGGGACGATCGTTAATTTTTGTTTTGGCATAAGAAAAAGCACCTCCTTTAATTGATACATGTATCGTACCAAGAGGAGCTGCAGGTTTATATGCGTTGTTTGATTGGGGGCTTACGATTTAATTAGTTCTGTTTATCTCTTATACAATGATGATTTTTCAATTATCCAAGGGATTTATATAAAAGATAAGGATAACAATAAAGAAGAATTATTATCAGAATTAGTTAAAGACTATATGTCCTTTTTAGATGTTAGTATTGAACTATATGAAGAAATTGATATATTTATCGAAAGTATTGAAAAGAAAAAGATATTTACATTCATAAAAATGTTGGACTAAATTAAATAAAAAAAGCCTTGCTACATTCTTTTATGTAACAAGGCTTTTTTTGTATATTATGCGAACTCTACGAATGATGGTATTCAGATTTATAATATTCAAGGAATTGCTTGTTTTCAGGCTGATCTTTAGATTGTTTTATACCAACAAGAATTATGAAGTCAACAGACAACTTCAAGGAATCCTGGTTTAGAAATTGAACTATGCTTTCGTTAGAGCTCCCCCAAGACAGGGGGGTCATTTTAATGAAATCTTTGATATATTTTTTTTCTACATATGTTTTATGATGTATATGTTCACTATATAGCACATGGAAATTTTCTTTGAATTTTTGGAGTACATTTTCGTTAGAATAGTTATCCTTCTCACCTTGATAAAAACCATTTCGTAACTCTATTAGATAATTGGACCCTGGTACTACTTTAATTACCAGTCCATCGTCTCTGAGAATCCTGTTAAATTCAAAATAATTAGATGGTGAAAAGATATTAGTAATAATGTCGAATTGACCATTTTTATATGGAGTATTTGCTAGATCTCCAACACACCATATAATTTCCTTGCTGTGTGAAGAAGCAATGGAAATACCATCTTTGGAGATATCAATTCCAATTCCTTGTAAGTTATAATTACCACCACTTTTTAAATTTTTTATAATGCTTGATAAGTGGTATCCTTCTCCGCATCCTGCATCTAAGATTCTAACCTGTGAATTTTTGCTAGTATTTATTTTTTTCCTTATGAGTTGAGTTATTTTATCTATAATTGGGTTAAAGAACCCATATTGAGACACTATATATCTGGAATTCAGCATCTCTTTATTATAGTTTACTTTAACTGAACCTAGTAGAAAATTCACATAACCACGTTTAGATAAATCGAAACAATGGTTATTTTGACATATTAAGCTATAAGGATTCTTAATAAACATGTTACTATGACATTTTGGGCAGCTTAACATGTCTTTATTACTTATTAATAAATTCTTTGCTATATCTATTTTTTTCATAGTATCACCCTACTAATTAATGAGCATCAATCTTATTAATATATTTTCATCTTACTAATTAATAAGTACAATCAATTTGACGAATATATTATGGTATGAATTCATCTTTCGTTACTAATTAATTCGGCATTTCTAATTAAGAAAGATGCAACAAAAACCATAATCAAAGAAATTATAATAGAAATACTTATCATTAATAATGATGGAGATTCTAAAAAAATACTTCTCATAGCAGACACTTGATATGTAACTGGATTAAAATAAGCTACAACCTGACTATATGTTGGTGCTGTATACAAAGAATAAAAATTAGGTGCAGTCATAATTAAAGGAAGTATTAATAATCCAACAAGCATGTCTCTTTGTTGATAATTATCAATTCGTGTTGTTATTACAATTCCTAAGGAACACCAAAAACTAATACAGAATAAACCTATTACCATCATAAGAATATAATTCCAAACTGAGAATGTAATACCATATAGTAATAGTAATAAGCTTACTACTGTTCCTTGAACTAGAAACATAATTGCTGGATAAATTGTCATACCCAGAATATATGTTAGAGGAGAAACACCATTTATAAATTTGAGGGCAAGCAACCCCCATCTCTTATCAATTGTAGAGCGATAAATTGTATGTGCCATAAATTTAATTATCATCATAGCTAGTATTCCAGGAAGGGCAAACTGCATAAAATCAACTTGTGATCCATCTTCAATAGTAACATATTGATTAATACCTCTTAAACCTGCCATAAGAAAAACCATGTAAATAATTGGTTCTAAGAGTTGTCCATAACTTGATTTAATGTTATTAATATAAGCTTTAAATTCAATTTCAGCTATTACTAGTAATTTTGAAAACATAAAACTATTAGACTTTCTGACTCTATCTGGTATCAAGTTTAAAGTGGTATTCATATTTTTTTCGGTTTTCATTTTTACACAACTCCCTTCTTTTTAGTAAAGGACAAATATGCTTCTCTTAAACCAGGAAGGTTTCTTTTAACATCAATAACCCGGACATGACCTTCTAAGATAGAAATAATATCGCCTATCGAAAATCCTCTCCTAACTTTAATTTCTAATGGATAATTAGCTATAATACTAATGCAATTTGCCTTAATGGTATCCAATAAAATTTTATTTATTTCTCCCTCATAATCTATACAAATGATTTCTTCACCAGCAAAGCGGGTCAGAAATTCCTCTTTATTTTCTGAAGCTAGTATCGTTCCATCTGATAGTAGGAGTACTCTATCACAATATGTTTCCAAAAGAGCTAAGTCGTGAGAAGAAACTACAACAAGAGCACCCTCGCGAGACCTTAGATGAAGATAACTCAATAATTTTTCAGAGGATTCTGCATCTAACCCAGTTGTAGGCTCATCTAATATTATTACAAAGGGATTATGAACAAGAGAACGGGCTATCTGAACCCTTTGTTGTTGACCACCCGATAAAGCATCAGGTTGCCGATAAGTATACTCTTTTAGGCCAACTAGTTCTAGGCTCTCTAATGTCTTTTCATGGGCAGCTGCTTTTGAATATCCAGCTAATCTTGCTCCTAAAAAGACATTATCATAGACTGAAAGATACCAATCTATAACTTGTCTTTGACTGCTCCAACCAATATTGTAAAAAGGATTCTTGTTGTCTATTTGTTCAGAGTTATAGTAAACTTCCCCTACAGTAGGCTCCAATAAACCGCATATACTGTGAATAAAGGTTGATTTACCTGCTCCGTTAGAACCGATAAGAGCAACAAATTCACCTTTTTTTAAAGTAATATTTATTCCCCTAATTGCCCAATTCTCACTATTATATTGTTTACCTAAATTATTAGTTTGAATAACCCACTGATTTTTATTCAACTATACCAACTCCTTTCTGATATCAATTAAATCACTAAGAAAAGTTTCGGTGTTATGATACCTATACTCATGATCCTCAGAGGTACTTTTAGATATTAGGTTTTTTAATTTACTAGGGATGAAAGGAGGAAGAACTCCTCTATTCCATGCTTCTAATATAATCTTCTTATCTATTACTGAATCTAAACTCAATTCTAAGAATTCCATATATTTAGACGGCATTATAAGGATATGAATCATAGAACCAATAGCATAAATATCGTGACTTAAATCTGGTGGGACAACTGTTTGTTTTAAACTGTAGATCCTTTTAGGACAGAAACCTGGTGTTCCCACTGCTATCAAAGGGGGACCTTCTGTTTTTTTATAGGCGAATTCAAGGTCTATTACAAAACATTCTCCTTTATCATTTAGAACTATATTGTCCAATGACAAGTCCCTTAGAATTATTCCATCAGCATGAAGTTTAACAAGTTGTTCCGTTATGGTAATCATTAAATTTAAAATATCTTTTATTTCAAAATTTTTATTTTCTTTAACTAATTGTTTTAAAGACTTATGACCTTTATCTTCCATTACAACATAAAAATTATCATTCATATAAAAAGTTTCGTAGACATGTGGAAATATATTGTTTGATTTGGAGAGTTTATCCAATAATTTCACTTCCCATTGTAATCGAGTTCTAGCATCTGTCCCAGTAACTTCGACTTCTCCTTGGAAGAGTCCCTCTTTTAAAATTTTTACCTTTTTATCATCTGTAGACAAATCAATAACTCTATAAACGCCACCTTTACCACGCTTTCTCAAAACTTCTATAACAACATAATTTTTGGGTAATTGGTCAATACTATTTTCTTCATATTTCTCAAATGGATTTATTACCCAATCAGGAACAGCAAGGCCACTACTCCTTGTGTCTTCGACAAGGCTTCCATTTGGCATTACTAAGTGATTCTTCGGTATCTTTCTGTTTTCTTCATTTCCTCTTATTTCACCATATCGATAGAATATAAGGCTTTGAGGAAAACATGGTTTGTCTGATGGAATTTTTGGCCCACTAAAAACTTTAGTCCTTTGATCAAGAATAGTAGAAAGGTTTATAGCCATTCCTGGGTCTTCGGGGTAAACTGTTATAAACTTCCCAATTTGTGAATAACCATATAATCCTCTGTTCAACATAAGAAGTTCTTCTATACTTGAAATTATCTTGTAAGGGATATTGTATTCATGAAAGTAGGGAAGTACAATTTGAGCTATATCTATGCAGTTTATAATTGTTGCGGATATATGTAGTTTAAATCCTTGGCTAGGTAAATAATCAAATCTTATATCTTTTGGATATAACCAAATAGTGTCGGTACTTCGTTCTAAATTAAAATCATTAATAAAATTATTAAATATTGTCTCTAGTTCAAGTAAACTATATTCATTCATAACCATTTAATAGTTAAATCCCCCTTTAAAAATTTCAAGGTTATTTGAACGTGCAAGTATATATAAACCGTGTGCATAAATCATTGCTAAGGAACCAGGTTTTTCAATCCCTAAATTCCTAAACAGAGATGCTAATTCTGAAACAGTTGGTCGTATACCTTGGGGCACCTGAAATGAAGAAACTATGAAGTCGTAATATCTTAACCAATCACTAGGGGTTAAAGAAGAATTTTGATTATAGTTCTTTGTAAAATTATTTAGTTTCTGTTTCATTTCTACTTCATGTAGACAGCTCTCATTCCTCATTTAACCTCTCCTTTATGAATTCTCCAATTTTTTTATAAATTTCTAATCCATTAAATTCAGAATAAAAATAGTGACCTAGAGTCCTAAATTCTTCATAGTAGAAAATTTTATTGTATTTTTCTAGTTCTTCCTTAAGAATATATGCTTGCTCTATAGGACAATGGTTATCTTTTGCACCGTGTATTATAAGAAGAGGAGTTTCTAAATGCTTAATATCTTTAATTGCACTCAACTCTTCTAATTTATCTGTATCAGATATTTTTTCTAATAATATTCTAGCGCCAGATGTTCTATACATTCTTTCTAGATCTATGAATCCAGCCCAATTTATGACACCTTTCCATAAGCTAGGGTATTGGAGTGCAGTTTTCATAGCCAAATATGCCCCGTAGCTGTACCCTAAAACAAAGATACTATTCTTGTTAACTTTCCAATTTTTTAATAAGTAATCATAACCATGAAATACATCAAAGACATCATCTGAACCCCACTTCATAAGAGCGTGTTTAAAACTTGAACCATATCCTGTACTTCCTCTAACATTTAACTGTAAAACAATAATGTTTAAATTAACTAAATAGTTAACCAAAGGATTATAGTTCATAAGCCATTGTGAATGTGGACCACCATGTAACATTAGAACTGCTGGTGCATTTGCCACTTCGTTTGAATTGTAGTTTACTATTGCTGGTATTTTAAGCCCATCAAGGGATTCATAATAGATATGCTCCTTATTTACCCTATTATTGTGTATTACTAAGTTTTTGTTTTCTACCAATTCAACAATTGAGTTTTCAATTAGGTTATAATTGAATAGTTTAGGAGGATTGTCGACAGTTGACATACTTATTAATAAATCATGTTCTTCATTAGTGAGAGCTATCCAATGAATAACACCTACTGGGATGTTAGGTCGTCTTAGTTCGCCATTTTCAATATTTATTAAAACAATCTCTGATGTTGCTTTATTTGTAGAAACAGATATTAAAAAATTTCTGCTCATGCAAACACCACTTAAATCTAATTCTAAATTATTAAATAATTTAACGTTCCCACTTTCTAAATCTAGAATGCCTGGGAATACATATTCTCCACCTGAACTATTAAAAATTATACTTTTATTATCCTGAGAAAAGTCTATAAACAATTCACTGGAATTTTTTTCAGAAGAATATAAAAGATAATCTCGTTCCTCAGTTAGGCTATAGATCAATATACCTTGTCCGTGATTATTATTTAGACTAGCTGTGTATATAATCCAACCATCCATACCCTTCATAAATTTCCCATTTGATATAGGTAACACTGAATTTGTTATTTGTCTTAATTTTTTTTCAATTAAGTTGAAGGTCCATAAATTCACCCGATTTGTTACATACCCCATAAGCATTAGAATTGTTCCACTATCATTTACATCAATCGGAAAAAAATTATATGGACTACTTAATTCTTCTTGAACTGTCAATTGAAGTATGTCAAAAGAGTACAATACTGAAGTTTCATCATTGAAAAGGTAGATTACATTATTTGAAGTACACCAACAAGGAGGATATTCTGGGTTTGTAGGTACATGTCCTGAGGATATTTTTTTTATTACTTTATTTTTCAAATTATATATATAGAGTTCAAAGACTCCACTTTCGTCATAATAAAAAGCTATCAAATCTTTATTAGGACTAATAGAAGGGAGTAGCATTGATGGTTTAATAAATTCACTTATATCCATTTTTAGTCTCCTTTTATTAAAATTAGAGATGCCCAATATTTCAGCATCCCTAATCCACCTTACTATTTAGGACAAGTAGAACTATGAGCACCTGAAAGTGCTGCAGAAACCACACTCTGTTCAAATCCTAATTTTTGGAGATCAATTGAGTTTCGGCTTACTAATGCACTATACTCATGCGACAGAAGATTGTAACTTTTAAGTGCCTCAACAGAATTATCAAGGAATTCTGCTGCAAAGTTTAAATCTGTTTGCAAGCGAGATACAACTTTTTGCATATCTACCGACATTTAAATCACCTCCCATCAAATGGATTTTATGTTAAATCTTTGATGATGTTGATAATATTACTATATTTAGATTATATTGTATATAATATTCTGAATTATTTTAATATAATTACAATAGGTTAAACGAAGAAATATTATGTTTTTATTAAAAATTGTTCTTAACTCCTTGTAGGGGTCCTACCAACAAAAAGCGTAAAACATACTCTAAGTAAATTTCGACATAAAAAAGCCGAGTTTTCCTAAGCTAAGGAATACTCGGCTTTTGTTTTGTTCAATATTCGTTTCAAAACTAAATAAAATTATTAAGCCTCGCTACATTCTTTTATATAACAAGGCTTTTTTATATTAAGCGAACTATACGAATGATGGTATTCTTAGCTCAGGCCCACTTTTCTTTAAGAGAATATCTTTACTATCTCTCCAAATAATAACTAGGATAATAGAATGATATTTATCGTCACACCTCTAAGTCTTTATGATCATTTTGTATGCTAGAAAATATGCACATGGAATAAAATGTAATAATAATCTATAATTTGTATAAACTGATAAGTTGGAGGTCGGGAGTTATGATGGTTTTCGGAAAAAAGTTTTCAATTAAGTTACTAATTTCTTCAGTTTTATTAGGTTTAACTCTGTGTATAGCTCCAATTAATTCACATGCTGCACGTACAACTGATTGTACTACTGGGGTATTACAATGCCGTGGTGTATATTTGGAACGGGGAGACCAGGCTGCAAGTACTACTAGTTTATATTTTTCTAAGGGCAGTGTAATTACCTATGGGGCAAAAAATAATTATTCTACCCTAGGTCAATTTCAAGTATCGGTTAACCTCTGGAGAACTAGCCCATTGACAAAAGTTGCAAGTCAAATTGTACCCTTTGGTGGGGATAAAACTTTCTACTTCCCAGTAAGTGAATCTGGTAACTATGCTGTTGTACTTCAAAGTGGAGACTCATCACAAGGAAGATCGTACGCTTTTGGTTGGTTAAAAGAATAAAATATAGTATAAAGGACAGGTAAACACTGTCCTTTATTTGTAATGAAAAAATTGTATTTTTACGGTGGTTGATAAATGCTAACATTTCTTTAACATATTTTTTATATACTTAATGAATTAGCTATTTCAAGTATTTTCTCTTTTTCAAGGTCTTTGTTATGGAAGTGCAAAACTATATAATAATAAAGGTTCCCCTTTTTAAAGGACAGCATTGTATGTAGGTCCGGATGAGGATTTTCATTAATGTATACTTCTGTACCATTTTTTGTATGAAAAGTGTATCCTCCTTTAAACTTACCTAATGTCTTTAAAGTAACTACAACACTGAGAAAATCACCTGAAAAATCCTCACCTGAATACTCATACGTTACTTTTGAATTTTTTTCTTCGAACTTTCCGTACTTATATTTAACTTTAAAAGGGATACTTTTAGGAAGTTCTATTTTTGATTTAAATCTTTCTTCAAATTCCTTGGTTGCCTCTTTAAAGGTGGTATATCCCTCTACTTCATATATTTCCTCTACTGTCATAGGTTTTTTTGAATGGACTTTATCACTTCCATTAGCATAACCAGTGTTACATAAAGTAAAAAATAGTAACGATAAACAAATTGAAATCTTTTTTAGTGTTTTCATCTTATTACCTCCGTTTAGGATTATGGTTATCCATTAATTTGAATAATATACCTATTCCAATATCTTAATGGGAAAAGTGACTTTTAAAAAAATACCGTCTTCAATTTACCTGACTCATTTACACAAAGAGGAAAAAGATCGTAGTATGAAAAGATCCTCCTATATTTTCGACAAAAAGCCTTAACATGGTAATAGAGTGGAAGTATTGTAAGGAACATTCATGGTTGTAATGGTCAACCACCCCGGAAATACGGGGAAATCATTTTCCCCATATTTCGTATGCTTGAAGCAGAATTTGAATGATAGGAGCTAAACTTACATTCCCTATTAACATAATCATTGGAGCCAATAAAAATATATTGGTTGAAACCTTCAAACTAAAGCCTTTCTTTGTTTTCTTTAACTCAATATTCAACATCATATAACTCATATTACCACCCTTTCTGTTTATTCTTTTTGGAGATTTTATAAAACTCCTTGTACCTTATAAGGCAATTATTTAAAAAAATTCTGGTAGAGAGGTAGTAACCTGTTCTAACTACCAATTACGATGGCGAGAACGATCATTGGATTTCACCTTTCTACCTACATAAGAAGAAAATCGGAAGAATTTTTAAGTAGTGATCTAATAATTATGACGCATCCAATTTTCAATTCGGACATTTGGTCACTTGATAATACAATTGATTTTTCATCTTGGGACATACTTATCCCTGATAAAGTGTTTGAACGAGTTAAAATACAGGTTTTCGGCTAAAAAAAATTTTTTCATCACTAGATACTACGAATGTGTTTTTGAAGTCGCGGAGTTATACAGGTATAAACTCTTTTTTTTTGGAATCAATTTTTTTCAATTAATTTCTTTAACAGTTATCGTTTCAAAAGGTGTACCTTTTTAACCCTATTAAAAATATAGTTTTTCATATTTTCTAAAGGTGGTATTTTTACTTTTGGAACGTATCTAATATACGACATACCTTTAGAAACGAAATTGTGTATAATTACAATATAACGGTAAAGGTAGGGATCAAATTTGGCCAAAAAACGATTTGCATATATACGTGTTTCTGATAAGGATCAAAACGAGGCACGACAAGTTGAAACGATGAAAAAAGAAGGCATTGAAGAAAGAGATGTATTTATAGAAAAAATGAGTGGTAAAAATTTTGAACGGCCAAAATACCAACTATTGAAACAGTTGGTTCGTGAAGGCGATGAAATAGTTTTTGATTCCATTACACGAATGGGAAGATCTATGAATGAAACTTTAAAAGAATATGAGTGGTTTGTAGAAAATGGGGTAGAGTTAAAGTTTATTAAGGAGCCAATGATCAATACTTCCAATGAACAGGATGATATTATTAAACAGGCCATTCAGCGTGTAATCTTGACCGTATTAGCTGCTTTTGCGGAAAAGGAACGGTTGGATATTAAAATTAGACAAGCTGAAGGTATAGAAGCAGCAAAAGCGAAAGGGAAACATTTAGGCCGTCCAAAAGCCGTTATTACTCCGGAATTTGAATTAGCTTATAAACAATGGAACAATAATGAAATTACTGCTGTAGAGGCAATGAAAAAAGCTAACGTATCAAAAACAACTTTTTATAGACTAGTAAAACAATTAAAGGAAAATAGTTCTGAAAAATCAGAGGGAAGTTCAATAAGGGGAAGTGATTAAGTGTTTCAGCAAGTTATTTTAGATAGAATGGTTAAAATTACTCCGGTAGAAGGTCGAATATATGAGATGTTAAAATATAATAATCATTGGCATAGATATGATGGTAAAGTTACAGAAAGACACGATAAATCCTTGTGTGGAGAAGTTTTTTTAAAGACAAATGAAACTGATTATATTTGTGCTAATATAGAAGAATTTAGAGATTTGGAATTTTGTCCAGATTGTTTGACAATCTGGCATGAGAAGATAGAAGAAATTTTCGAGACAAATCAAATGTTAGGACATTTCCAATTAAGGTTAAGTGAAGAAAATTCGGAGTTTTTAAAACTATTTATAGAGAATGAAGGCTATGATAGGTTAAATGAAATAGTAAATAAACTACTATACCATCATTTGAGAGAAAATAATCTATTGGATAAATTAAGGAACAAGATGAGTCAAAGGCAAAATTAATAAAAACATACGTTAGGAATCATCGGCATGATTTTATTGAACAGGTGGACGGAGTTTAAAAGAATGGTTTGAAAAAAGGATCTTCAAGTGAAGATCCTTTTGTTTATTTATATGGATACATAGTCACAACCATTTTATATGTTGTACCATTTTCTACCTTATTGTAATATATTACTCTAACATACTGGTTTACACTTATATTGAAAGCTTCTGCCTTGTAATTACCATTAGATAATTTAGTATTTGTTCCACCAGAAACAACTGCTCCAGCAATCGTTGCCATTTCTGAACGGCTTAAATCCCGACTAAATTGGCTTTTACTTTGACCATCAACGATGCTGATCCTTTACCTGGAGCAGCCAAATGGTAGTACTGAATATGACAGGCCCCATTACTTTTATTTCCATTTATTACTTTAACATTACCGTATCCATATGAGGCTCCGAGATAATTACCAGTGTTACAATAATCAGTAGCAGCATGTGTTGTCTGGGGTGATAATACTACAGAGAAAGAAAAAACTAGTGTTAGTGCAAGAAAAAAGCTTAAAAATTTCTTCATTACTAAACCTCCCATTTTTTGGTATAATATGATTCTAGCAGAATTAATTGGAATAACCAACAAATATTGGTAAAAAAAGGTATAAATTACTATTTTTAGTATTAATTGAATATAAGGAGGAATTACTATGTTAGAACACGAATGTTATTCATTTAGTCGTTTATTTTTAAATAGCAATATTGAATTCTTTTTTATTCAAGGAGTAAATGATTCGGATAATTTCGATGAATATTGGGACGGAAGAACTATAGAAGTAATAGGATACGCTGTAATTTACATTGATTTTGAAACAAATGAACAAAAAAACTTTATATATTTAATTGATAAAGATAATAGAAAATATGATAATGTAATTAAATATACAAAAAAATTTATCGCACAAATGTCTTTATCTGAAAAACTTTCCGATAGGGAAAACTTTAAAATTATAAAAACAGATATACACGTTAAATTGGTATCAAAACCATATAAAAATTTTATAAAAAGCATTGTAAAAAGTGAAATTCCTGAGTTTGTTTTAGATGAATTAGACTGAAAGGTATAAAAATAGCGGGGTTCGTTTTATAGGACTATTGTTTTTCATATCTTATAATTAAGGGCAAGGTCAAAATTAAGCCCTGCCTTCTTTTACTTTTAGATTTAATTGAAAACTCCTTATGAAATCTACCAGCACAATACTATTTTAGTACATGTAGGCTGAAGTCTTTTGCTCATTCATTATAAAATTTTAATGGCAATTTAAGTTGGAATGGAACCAAAAATAAAATGTAGCTTCTCCTCTCGTTAATTTTTTGTACAAATCAGTCCAATATCACCAAGAAAAGCTATGCTGAAATGCATAGCTTTTCTTGGTGATATTTTTACGGTTCCGTTTTGTCGAAAGTTATTGGTATCAAATGTCATATGTTTTATGGTTTACAATTTACGTTCGAGTGCTATACTAAAAGTGGATATAGATTTTCTCACGAAGCCGAGTGGTGTCGTCTTCGCGTATAGCAATTACATCGTTACGAATTTCGTATGGGCCGGAACCCCATCGAAAATCAAAGCTCAAATTATCAAGAATGTTGGGCGGCAAATGGGTTCGATTCCCACCAACAAGTAAAGTAGAAGCTCTTGCCGGAGCCCTACTTAGGAAGAACACGTTTTACCTAGTGTTCTTGTTGGTATCATTGTCTAAGATACCAATAAAGAAAAAAGTCCTCCTGACTAGAGGGCTTTTTTCGTTTTTCCATAACATATTAGGGAGGATCGTTCGCCTCATATACTCCCATCTTTTTGAGTGGTGTATTCGTTGGCAGGGGCATACCACTTTTCCAGCCTTTTGTGGGTGACTAGTCCACGCAAAACGTACTTCATGGCTTTACGGCTCGTATATTTCGGGTAATAAATCCTTATAATATGTTTTAGGTTATTGCTTCAAAAAAGAAGCAATGATTGGTGCTATAAATTCAGGTTGGAGAGATTTAAGGTCAACTCCAAGTTGTGGTGCAAACACGATAAATGCTAAAAAAGTAATTAGCATTACCCAAGGCATTATGGCTGTCAAAATGGCAGCTGTGCCTTGGGCACGTGTGTTGTAAACAGTGGCTTCCTGTAAGGAAGTTTTTTTCTTTTTGGATATTGATTTTTTCACTTAGCCCATCCTCCTTTCTTGGAAAGATGAAGATGGGCACCTACCGTCTTCTATTCTATCACGCTTATGTTCTCTCTTAATAGTAATTTATTACTGAAATACTTTTGGCAGGTAGGCCTTCGGAAGTCCTTTCTCTAGTAAATGTTTACGTTTTAGAAGAGGTAGCTAATGAGGTGACGAGAAAATAATCTTAGTTTCATCTCATTTAGGGGTAGCGTCAGGAAAATGCGGATTTACAACGTTAAGGTGGCTTCAATTTTTAGAAGCCTAATTTCCCAGTACCTGAGAACTTAGGCTTTTTCTTCGCTTTATTAGAGCTATGATATTTCAAATACCATACCCGTTCATCCCTTATAAGCTTTTGAAAACCATAATGAGAGCAACTCCAATTAGGACTCCTACGACAGTCATTAAAACGCTTCTTAATTTCATTATCTCTTTTTCCTCCTACCTGTTTTTGTTTTGTTGCTGAGAAATTGCTTACTCTAAGTTTGTGTTTAATCAATCCTACGTTTTCTATAAATAACTATTGTAATAACTATTGATATAGTTACCCACACCAACAGCACAAGTAAATTTTCAATAATTCCGTTAAATCCTTCTCCGCTGCTTAGACCAAACCAAATAGCGTTTAGTTGCTCATTTGGTAAATAATCAATGATCGTTAAAAGAGTTTTATTTTCCACCATTGATTTAAACATAGAACCCATTCCAAATATCACCAATACGGGCATTCCAATAATACTCGTTTCCATCACTGTTCTGGAAAGCAAGCCAAGAATGGTTCCAGTTGCAAGATAAAAAACCAAACCTAATAGAACACTTACTATAAATAACGGTGGGGATGGAACCTTGTAGTCTGATAAAAAGATCGATCCAATAATGACAACAATGGACATGACAGCAGATAATGTACTTTTTCCTACAAAAATTTCAGCTGTACTGGCAGGCGATAACAACAATCCCCTTAATGTATTTTTCTCTTTTTCCTCTGCAACCATTGCAGCTTGAATAAAAGCACCTGCTATAATAAGAGAAAGATTGATTGGATATGTACTAAAAACTGTATTTTCTTCACCCATTCTCCCTAACCATGCCGCAAAAACTAAAGGGATTGCTAATGTGAAAATTACATAGGAATTCCTTTGTAGGTCTTTCCAGTCCTTTATAAAAATTGCATTTACTCGTTTAAATGAAAATGTCATTATAGGTTCCTCCCTGTTAATTGTACGAAAATATCTCCAAGTGTCGGCTCATTGGAATGAATCGTCAAAATCTGCCCATCTTTCATATATTGGTAGATTTCCTTTGCTCCTTCTTCGTCTTTCTCAACAACCACTGTACGATTTCCTTTTAATAAAAGGGAAATTGTTGAATTTTCTTGTTGCGCTCTTACATTTCGAGGTGTATCAAGTAGCATGATCTCTCCGTTATTCAAGAACGCGACTCGATCACAAAGGTCTTCTGCCTCCTGCATATCATGGGTTGTTAGAAAAATGGTGGTCCCTTCTTTATTTAATTTTTTTAAGCCCGCATGAATATGCTTTGTATTAACTGGATCTAAGGCAGAAGTTGGTTCGTCTAAAAAGAGAAGATCTGGTTTATGTAAGATAGCTCTTGCCAATGTAACCCGTTGTTTCATCCCTTTTGATAGGTTTTGAACTCGTTTCTTCATATCTTGTATTAGATTAACTGATTCAAGAACCTCGCTGATTCTGCTTTTGTCCACCTCATATAAATCACAATATAATGCAAGGTTATCGTAGATACTAAGTCGATCATAAAGACCACTATTATCCGTTAAGATTCCGATTCTCTTCATGTAAGCTGGATCTTTTAATTTATCGATTGGTTGACCGAACACCATAACCTCTCCAGCTGTTGGATGAAGTTGGGCTGTTAAAATTTTAATCGTTGTCGTTTTACCAGAACCACTTGGTCCTAAGAAACCAATTGTTTCTCCTTTTTTTACTTCAAAATTTACATTTTTTAAAGCCATCTTGTTTTCAAATGATTTAACAAGTTCTTTCACTACAATAACATTTTCCATTTCCATTACTCCTTCTCACGTTTTCGCTTTCTTGATTCAAGTTTAGCTACAATATTAAACCAATGCAGTAATATCAAGGTGAAAGGAGTGTAAGTATGGATGAATGGAATCAAATTTCGGGTGAATTGATCATATTTTTAGTTCAATAAACCGTTTTTAAACAGGAATAGAAGGTTAAAATCCGATAATATTTTTCAACTCATTTAACTTTCCTTTAGATAGTGGAACAGAGCTTTTCTCAGAATCCTCAAGAATGAGACTGTAGCTATTTCTGGTCCAAGTAATCACTTCACGTACTTTTTGTAAATTGACGATATAGGATCGATGACAGCGAAAGAATCCAAATGGATGTAAACGTTCAGACAGCTCATCTCATAAGCCCCAAAATGAACTTGGACAATAAGAGTAATATTTATTATACTGCTTAATGTACCAAGGAGGCTGACATCATGAAACGAATAAAACATTCTAAAGAATTTAAATTACAAGTCATCAAGGAAGCCCAAGACACAGGGAAGAATACCCTTGTAGCTCGCCGGTATGATCTGAATCCCAATATGGTTAGTCGCTGGGTTCGTGAATACAAAGATGGTAAATTTGGTGAAGTAGATGTGGCTGTGCTGCCAGATATAGACTCCAAAGAATTATCCAAAGAAAATGAAAAACTTAAAATGTTATTAGGTGAAAAAGACCTTGAAATAGCGATCCTGAGGGATCTTATAAAAAAGAAAAACCCTCACTTGCTGAAAAGCATGAAGTAGCTAACAAATGGATTCAAAAAGGCTACTCGATTTCAAAGGTGCTTAAAATCATAGGTATTCCTCGATCCACATACTACTATCAAAAGAATTATCGTGTTGAGGAGAAAAAAGTAAGTGAGGGACGTCCAGCACCAGGTTATTCGATCCAAGAGGACGGTCAAAAGATATCAGACGAACAGATTAAAGAATTTCTACTAGAAGAGATTGCCGGTGATTGCTATAACTATGGTTATCGCAAACTCACTAAGGTCTTAAGGCGAAAATACAAACTTAAAATTAACAAGAAAAAAGTATACCGGATTTGTAAAGAATTGGGCATCTTACGCCCACAGCGCCAAAAGAAAGTCTCATACCCTAGGAAACTAGCAAGAAATCGCATTATTACAAGATCTAATCAGCTATGGGAAGCTGACATTAAATATGGCTTTATCGAAGGTGAGGATCGCTTTTTCTTTGTCATGTCCATCATCGATGTTTATGACAGGGGCATCATTACCTATCATATGGGATTAAGCTGCACTGGAGATGATGTCAAACAGACACTGAAAAGGGCATTATTAAAACGCCAACAATATGATGAATTGGAAAAACCTGTAATCCGAACAGACAATGGACCGCAGTTTATTTCCCATACTTTTGAAAAGTTTTGTGAAGATTCCAAAATTGAGCACGAAAGAATTCCACCAAGAACACCAAATATGAATGCTCATATTGAGTCTTTCCATCGCATTTTTGAGGACGATTGCCTATCCAGATGGCAGTTTGAAACCTACACAGAAGCATATCAAGAAGTCATGAATTTTATGGAGTTCTACAACGAGAGACGTATGCATTCTAGTATACTAGATTTGTCACCAAAGGAATTCTATCAAAAACAAGATTCATTGGTGATCAAGGAGGTTCGGGTGTAATGGATGTATTCATTCAAAGCATCAGCTTGATTTGGAGTGGCGGGCATGATAGCCTCGTTCGGCGATGCCAATGTTGTAAAACAGCTGGCTTCTTGGCAGGAGAATCATGCCCGCAGAGGCTCCATGTCAAGCAACATGGCCTTTTTGAAGAATAATGAAAGAAATCTATAAAATAAAAAACTGAGGAAATGAAAGAATAAGAGAGTTATTGTCCAAAATTCGGGGGTTAATCCGCTCTTTTGAAAATTTACGTTGTAGCAAAGTAGCTATTAGAATAACAAATGCCAACAGGAATGCTAACGCTGCTGCGTACCCCATCGTTCCGAGCGTCTTAAAGGCATATTGGTACACTAGAAGTACCACGGTTAAAGTTGAATTGTCCGGTCCACCAGAGCCGGCGGAGAAAATATACGATTGATCAAATAACTGAAACGTTCCGATGATGCCCATAATAACAACAAAGGATGTTACAGGTCTTAAGTTAGGAACGGTAATTTTCCAAAACCTTTGGAGCACATTGGCTCCATCTAGTTTAGCTGCTTCATATAGTGATTCTGGAATATCTTGAAGAGCTGCTAAGTATATCACCATAAAAAATGGCGCAGTAGACCATATATTCATAAACATGATTGCATTCAAGGCAATAGCTGGGTCTCCTAAGAAATTATAGGTTGGAAGACCAATGAAATCCAAGATATTATTAATTAACCCATCTTTGTTATACATCCACATGAAGATTAAAGTAAGTACAGCAGATGATGTTAGGGTAGGTAAAAAGTAGACAATTCGAAAGAATGTTTGACCTTTTAATCCTGCATTTAATGTTGCAGCTAATACTAGCGCTAAAAATGTCTGGCACGGAACAACAATGACAACGTACTTAAATGTGTTCCAAAGTGCAATTTTTGCCCGTGTATCCTCCAGGATTCGTATAAAATTATCAAATGCAACAAAATCAAACGTGGCATTTCCTAATAATTGAACCTTATGAAATGATAGAAAAATAGTATAAAAGATTGGTCCGATGATAAAAAGTCCTAACACAATTAAAGCAGGAAACATAAAGGTATAACCCTGTCCTGTTTCGCGGAGAGCTTTTCTGGAAAACATCTTGGTCATTCCCACTCCACTCCTTTTCTTCTTCTTAAAATGAATGTTCTGGCTGTCAGAACTCGTTCCACCTATGTTTGTGCACATAAACAGAACGAATTCTACAGACTTATAAATGTAGAGGAAGGAAGACTCTCCTTCCTCTATGAAACTTGTTTTACTTACTTAGCATCAATTTCACTATTTGCTTGTTTTTCTGCTTCCTTCAATGCATCAGCAAGATCAGCCTGACCTAGGAACGCACTTAAGAACTGATTATTGAAGTTGTTCATAATAATTGGCAAATTGGTACCTTTTGACCAAACAGTAGCATAAGAAGCACCTTCAACTAGAGCTGTACGAAGTTCATCCTTATCATAGCCTAGCTCAGCTGCCACAGACTTACGTGTTGGAAGAGCATATCCTTTACTCGTCCAAGTCTTCATTCCTTCCTTACCAGTGAGGTAAGAAATAAGCTTCCAAGCAGCCTCTTTTTTCTCAGATTGAGCATTCATAACGTAAGCAACAGAGTACGCCATCGTCGATTTCTTACCATCCACCGCTGGAAGTTCAGCTGTTCCATACTCTACATCAGGGAAAGTATCTGCAAGGAATGGAATGGCCCAGTTTCCTTCAATAACCATAGCTGCTTTTTCTTGTCCGAATATTTCTCCCCCCCAGTTTACTCCCACTTCTTTTGGCTCCACAGCTGTTTTATCCACATTATGCATTTCAATAATTGGCTGAAGGCCTTCAACCACCTCAGAGGAAGCAAAGTTCGCTTTGTTATCCTTTACCACTTCTCCCCCTTTGGACTCTGCTAACCAATACATACGAGCTAATTCAGGAGCAACTCCGAATCCATAGACACCATCTTTAGTTAACTTCTTTGCAGCTTCACGGAATTCTTCCATCGTTTTAGGAACTTCCACACCTGCATCTGCTAACATCTTTTTGTTGTAAAATAAGGCCAAAGTAGAGTAATCTTTTGGGAAACCATACGTTTTTCCATCAACCACGAATGCTTCTGCCAATGGTTTCTCAAAATCTTCTACATCAAAATCTTCTGTAATAAACTCATCAAGCGGTTGAATGACACCTGTTTCAATAAGGGCCGGTGCTTCAAAGGCATCTAAATAGAACACATCCGCTGCCTCTCCACCTACCAAACGTGTTTTCATCACATCCATGTACTGCTCTGAAATCACTTCGTACTTCACATCAATATCTGGATGTTTCTTTTCAAAATCCTCAAGAGTCTGCTTTAATAGTTTTTCCTCTGTTGGATTTCCACCCCAACCAGCAAGGCTAACCTCGATTTTTTCTCCATCCTCTGTAGACCCATTCCCTTCCTTACTAGAAGCATCATCGCTACTACATCCAGATAATACCCCTGCCAATAATAAAGAAGTAACACCAATTGCTGAAAGCCATTTTTTTGATTTCATTTTAAAATCTCCTTTCAATCTAGGTTTTTATTAATAAAAAGGAATCCCTTGAAGGGACAATAAATAAAAATCAACGTCTATTTACAGACAGCTTGGTACCCTGATGAATTTTCCAATATAACAATCTCGTATTCTTCGTCCTGTCTTCTCGTAACCTGTAGAGATAGAATTCCTCCTCCAACACGAATGTTTTTCGCCGTTAGAGTATTCATCCCGCTTAATAGTTTAGGAGAAATAGTAATCTCCTTTTTAATACCATCTGGAAACAAACCTAATAGCGTTTGTACAAATACAAGTGGTGTACCTGCTGCCCATGCTTGTGGTGAGCAAGCCACTGGATATTTCACTGGTTTCCCTAATGAGTCAGAATAACCACAGAACAGCTCTGGCAGGCGTTCATATTCAAAGTAGTTGGATGCTGAAATTAACCCATCGATTACCTTATTGGCTTGTTCTTGATAACCTGTTTTACTCATACCAAGGAGAATCATGCTGTTATCGTGTGGCCACACACTTCCATCATGATAGCTAATCGGGTTATACCCTGCTTCCCCCTCACCCATTGTACGGATTCCATATCCTGAAAACATCTTCTCGGAAACGAGTGTATCTACAACAGCTTTTGATCGATCTTCATCCATCATCCCTGCTTGTAACACATGTCCTGGGTTGGAGGTAATCGTACCAACCTGCTTTTTATTCTCATCTAGTGCAATCGCATAGAAACCTACATCTTCCATCCAAAACTCTTGATCAAACTTTGTTTTTAGCTGGTGAGCCTGTTCTCGAAGAGTGGCAGCAATATCCACTTTACCGGTAGATTCATAAAGATTTGCAATTCCCATCTTTGCTTGGTAAACATAGCCCTGTACTTCAGCAAGAGCAATGGGCGTCTTTGCATACTCTCCATCCCGGTGGACGATGGAGTCCCCAGAATCTTTCCAACCTTGATTCGCAATTCCCTTACTTGATTCTTGATGATATTCCACGAATAGATCACCATCTCGGTCTCCATACTCATCAATCCAAATTAAAGCGTTTTCAATCACTTTCTGCATTTCCTCTACAAACTCAAAATCACCTGTCCAGTTTACATATTCCGTTAATAGAATAAGGAATAATGGTGTTGCATCAATGGTACCGTAATATGGAGTAAATGGAATTTGGTTGGTGTTGGCTAATTCCCCAAATCGGATTTCATGCATGATTTTTCCTGGCTGCTCATCTCTCCAAGGGTCTAATTTTGCACCTTGATATTGTGCCAGGGTCCGAAGTGTTCCTTTCGCTATCTCAGGGTTAAAAGAAAGCATTTGTAGGGCAGCAATTAAACTATCACGTCCAAACGGAACACCGAACCAAGGAAGACCCGCAACAGGAAATAAGCCGTACCCTAAGTCTGTAAGCAAAACCCGAAGATCTCCGATACCACGATCAATTAACTTTTGAAGGGGAACATAATCTGTCTCAACTTTAGTCGTAGCCTCTTCCCACTTACGATAGGAATCTTTTAACTGTAGCAAGGCTTCTTCCTTTGTAAGAAATTGTGTATTAGACGGTGACCCCACTTCTGGAAGAATGATTAACTGTAACGTTTCCTCTTGTTCATGCTCTAGGTTAAAGTGGAAGGTTACACGCCCAACTTGATCAACTTCCTTTGCTGTTTTGTCCCAGGAGACTTTTGTGTGGCGTTCAATATCATCTGCTCCCATATAAGAAAAAGTCATTGAATGATCTTCCACTTTCTGGCCAATCCTCTTTCCCACCTTACCTGTTTGAAAGCCTCTCACAATAAACATGTCTTTAAAATCGACATCAAGTTCGACTGATAAATCGAATTCTATAGATTTAGGAAAATAATTTTTCAAACGAATCGTCTCATAAAGAATACCTTTAGAAATGAAGCGAGTTCTTTCAATTTCTACAGATTCTCGCCACAGTATGAGTTCCCCATCTTTTTCTATATGTGGGTTGGTTAACATGATTTTAGCCAAATAATTTTCCTCAGCCTCTGATGCTAGAAGGATGGGCTCTTCTCCATTAATAAATAACTTTAGCTTACTAAGAAAACGAGTGTCCTTCGTATACAGTCCTAGCCCATACATGTGATCGACTGGAATATCACCTTTTTCATCTGTTAGTAAAAATAAATCGTCCTCTTTAATCACTCGGTAATCCATGGTGACCTCCTTTATGATGTTCATCATTTTTCCAAAACGTTTCGGATTTTGTGTAATAATAATTCATCCGAAACGTTTCGGATAATAGGGACAAAAAACTCCACCCCTAGAAGCTTTTTGTTATCGTTGATTCTCTTACAATGAGTTTCGTTCCTAGCGTTATAACCTGTGGGTCTGATTTTCCATCAAGCATACTAATTAATAGCTGCCCTGCTTGAAAGCCTAACTGATAGAAATTTTGAGAAATCGTTGTTAAAGGCGGTGTCGCATAAGAAGCAAGTAAGATATCATCGTATCCCATAATTGAAACATCCTCTGGTACTCGCAATCCCAATTCTTTCGCTGACGTAATGACGCCTAATGCCATCAAATCACTTGCACAAAATATAGCACTAATATCTGGATGTTTCGTTAGAAGTTCCTTCGCTACGACTGAGGCCGAATGTTCTTCAAACTTCCCATCATAAATCCACTCTTCCTTAACTGGGATATTGGACTCCTCTAATGCCAATTTATAGCCTTCTAAGCGTTTTTTGCTAACAAAAGCTTTACTGTGCCCATTAACCATAGCGATATTTCGATGGCCAAGCTCGATCAGATGCTCAACAGCCTTTTTAGCACCTGCCACATTATCAGTTGTAACATAACCAACATTTTCTGAGTGAACAGGAATATCAACCAAAACACAAGGAATATCACTTTCAACAACTTCCAACAGATACGGATCGTCTGTTTTAATTCCTTGAATGATGACTCCATCTACCCTTCTTTCTCTACAAAGTTGGGTGTATGTCTTTTCACGTTGCTTGGAAGAATTCGTGTTAAAAACCACTAAATCATAGTCACTTTCTGACGCAGAAGAGTTGATTCCTGATAGGATAGAAAAAATAATCTGGTCCTTTTCGCTTTCCCGATTCAAACCGGATACTAATAAACCAATTGTTTTGGAGACATTCATTACAAGTCCCCTAGCGAGAGTATTAGGACTGTAATTTAGCTCCTTTGCTAGAGTCATAATTTTTTTCCTTGTCTTCTCACTAACATCCGAATAACCATTTAATGCTCTGGAAACTGTAGTGACAGATACTCCAGCTGCTTTTGCTATATCTTTAATTGTTGTAGTCATACAATCCTCCAAAACGTTTCGGAAATATCTGTACATGTAGAATACTAAATTACGCAACCGTTTTCAATGTTTTTTTTATAAATTCTTTTAGACATCAAAACTAAACAAATATGTACCAACAAAAACCGACCTACTTTACGAAAAGAGGTCGGTTTCATTCATACTATTGATTTATTACTTTATCCCAGTAGAACTGATCCACTGCTGAGCCTCTTCTTCAGGGTTCCAATCATTGAGGATCAACTGTCCCTCTTTTGATACTTCAAGTGCCTTTGCGTTATGAACAGAAGTAATTCTCCATGTACCGTTATCATTTTTTGAAATGATCCAACGCTGATTATTATAGCCGAGATAATGATATAGCTGTATTTTATTTTGGCCGGTATCATAATCAAGTGCTTTGCCTCCCTCGGTTCGGATCGAGTACGAATCATACTCATCACCAGTTGGAACCAACTCCCAATTTGTTGCATTATCTGAGTCGGATACAGTCACTGGCTCTCCATTTTGAGACGAAGCTGTATATATGGCTTGATTTGTTGCTTTATTTGTAAAGCTTGTTTTCATTAAGTTTGCCTCTGATATTTGGCTAACTTTCACATTCTGATAAGAAGCTTGACCTCCAAATACATTGACACCAAAATGTCCTTCTGCAAAGGTGCCATCCTTTATATCTATGATTTTTTGTCCATCTACTGTGATCAGAATGTGAGGGCCTTTTGCTTCAATTTTTACCTTATACGTTTTTCCAGATTGAATAAAGGCAGGAACTCTCCCTATGACCATACGATCTTCAAAGCGACCATCTATTTTGTAAAAAAGACGAAAAGCTTTCATATTCGGATCAAGATTGAAGTAGTATCCGCTTCTTCCGTCTTCACTAGCCCTGAACAAAATGGACCCCGCTCCACCTGATTCACCCAGCATCATATCAGCTTCATACGTAAAGTCTCCAGCCGATTCACTAGCGACATAATTGGCATCACTTGTATACGTTCCACGAATACCGTTTTCTGTGACGGTCCATTTGGAAGCAGAGATATCTGTCTTCCATCCTGATAGATTCGTATAAAACTCCCCTTCAAATACCCTCACAATAACACTTTCAGAAGTTTTTCCATTTGGGGTAAAGGCGGTAATAAACGCTTCTCCTTTCCCACCGGCTTTAAGTACTACCTTCGAGTTAGTTGAGGAGGCAATCTTTACTACGTTCGGGTTGCTAGATTTCCATTTAATTGGCTGCGCACCTTTTCCTTTTCCAGACTCCATGGATGCGAATAAGATAAGTTCATCCCCCTTGCTCATCTCTCTTTGTTTCGTATCCATGAAAATTTTTGCAGTCCCCGGATTGTCTTCCGTCCAAGTGTTAGTTAAAGAATGGACTTTTAAGGAGAGTACATTCACTTCTCCACCCTTCGTGTAAAAGCTCATGCTACGACTGGATGGATCAGGAAAAATAACATCAGAAAAAACAACTTTTCCATCATTTGCAAATACTTCAATGGATGAATCATCTACAAAAATATTTAGTTTGATGCGCTTTTTTTCAGGCTTTAAAGGTGCTTCGTGTAAAGTAGAAAATGAGCTAGAGAAATCCGTCTCTCCTGACTCTGCACGATTAACAAACATTAGGTTTTCCCCTGTTTTGTATCCCACAACTGTTTTTTCTTCCACACCTTCACGAACTTGAAAACCAAATTCGGTTGTAGGGCTATTAGTTGGTATTTCAATTTCCGCTTCAATCTCAAATGATCCTGAAGAAAGTCCTTTTAACAGGTTCGATGCATTGGTTGGATGGATAACTTTGTTCTGCGTCTCAAAGATAGTGTTTCGAATGGACTGCAGTTCCTTAATTGGAGCTTGTGCAAGTCTGATTCCTTCCTCCGTATTCACTAGTCTGACTTCCCTCGGAATCGACAGCTCCCCCTTCCAACCGGTCGTTGGGAAAGCAAATGGATAATCCCAGTTTGTCATCCACGCCATCATCACACGACGGTTATCTGGCATATTGGCAAAGGACATGGATGCGTAAAACTCTTTCCCGTAATCTGTTTTGAGCACCTTTCCTGCCGTATTGTCATTGACGAATTTTCCATCAGTCGTTAAATGTCCGATAAAATATTCTGCATCAGACCCTTGCGTCTTTGGATTTGCTCCCGTGCTGATCATAAGAACCCACTTTTTCTCTCCTGTTCCTTCTACCTGAAGCTCAAACAGATCAGGGCATTCCCACACACCACCACGAACATAATCTCCATATCCGAAATTATCCGTAAGTGTCCAATCTATTAAATTGGTGGACGTAAAGAAGCGAATATGATCTCCTCCTGATACAACCATCACCCACCGATTATTGGCTTCATCACGTACCACCTTCGGATCACGGAAGTCCCAGCCACCTGGGTCGTCCCCATTCTTACCTGGATTTTCAATGACAATCGGGTGTTCCGTTGAATACTTCCAAGTTCGCCCCTGATCCGTGCTATACGCTAGACCAATTCGTTGGTTTCCATTCCATCCATCCGGATTAAATGAAGTGTAGTAAGCAATTAGCCCTTTTCCACCCGTATGAGTGAAAAGACCGGAAGCATTACTCGTATCCGCAATAGCTGAACCTGACCAAACATGACCGTGATCATTCCACGGTAACGCAATAGGAAGGCGTTTCCAGTTCACCAAATCTGTACTTACGGCATGAGCCCAAGTCCCTCCATCTTGGTGAAATAAATGATATTCACCTTCGTAATAAACAAGCCCATTCGGGTCACTAACCGAACCACGAGCTGGAGTATAATGATAATCTGGACGATATTTTTCTTTATAATAGTTTGTTGTTGGAACCACATACACATCTTGGAAGGCAGCAGATCCAGAGGTTACCGTGAACCCTACCATTCCCGTTGAATAGGTTTTATCTGAAATAGTTACAGCTGACTCTGAATATCCATCCACATACAGCTCGATTTGATCACCGTTCGCAATAACCTCTAGATGATGTTTGCTCCCTTCTTGGGAAGGATACGCCATTTCAGAGGTTTTCAGAATCGTACCATCCATCTTCTTCAATTGTGCTTTAACCGTGTTTCCTGCCTTAAATAGTACAGCCTCATATCCCTCTGTTCCTTGTTCATTTGTTCGAAAGGTGAGTGCTGCTTCTGATTGTTGCTCAGCAAAGGAAATATTTCCTTCAAGAACAAAGTCACTTTCACTTGTATGAAAAACATTTTTCGCTTTTATACCATCAACAGCACTTCCTTTTAAGCCATAAATAGATGGTTCCCAGGGCCCTTCCTTAACAAGAGAAGAACCTAGATTAGTAGAAAGCTCACTCACCTTTACATTTTGAAACAATGCTGAACCATCCCAGACATTCAGTCCAAGAAACCCCTTCTCATAGGAGGCATTGTTCACATCAATAACGGGCTCATATTTATTACCCCAATATACTTTGATATTGTCTTCTACCACCTTCACCTTCAGATGATAGATTCCCCCCTCTTGCAGTGTGACTGGATATTCTTCTTTTAATCTTGTTTCGTCACGTGCATCCCGGAGTCGAATCATTCCCGCATTCGGCACAATTTGGAGCATATAGGAGTCCCAACCATCTTCATTGGAACGAAAAACTAACGTCGCGTCTGCGTTCATATCCATAACTTTTATATCTGCTTCATAAATAAAATCTTGAGAAGTAACACTTGAGATAGCCATTACATTCTCATTGGGTTCTGAGGTCAGCAATAATCCCTGTTGTGTGTCTTCTAATGTCCCTTTTCCTTTCACTTGCCAGCCTGTTAGATTCGTATTGGCTTGTAATCCACTTTCTAAAATGGTTGCATCCTCCTTCGATTCGGTTGCCCATCCTGCCGTAGGGTGAATAGTAAAAGTTCCTACTAAGGAAGCAAGAAGTACAGTTACAAAAAATACAGAAGCCTTTTTTATGAAAGTTGGTTTCATCCTTTCCCCTCTCTTACAAATAAATGAATTTTTTCTGCTTCTCACTCATCAAACCCTTCACTTCGTCCTCGGTCGGCAAGGCTGATATAGCTCCGACCTTGGTACAAACCAATGCACCAACCATATTGCTGAAAGAAATCACATGTTTAAATTGCTCAAAGTCTTCTAAAACCTGTTTAGGATTCTCAAAACTAGACAACTGACAGAGAGTTGCTCCTACAAAAGCATCTCCTGCTCCCGTTGAATCAACGGAAGTGACTTTTATGCTAGGAACCATCTCACACTTTTGTCCATTGGAGATCATTGTTCCCTCTGTCCCTAAGGTGACTGCCAAAACTTTCACTCCCATTTGATGCAAACCCGTAATCCCTTCCTTTACATCGTCTAGCTCTGAGAGAATTCTTAATTCTTCCTCACTCACTTTTACAAAGTCAGCAATAGACATTCCTTGCTTTGACCACTCCTTAAAATCGGCCACTCTTCCTCTCCATAAAGAGGACCTATAGTTTGGATCGAACGATAGAAACTTTCCTCTTTCCTTTGCGTCCCTCATCAGACCTATATACGTAGATCGGAATGGTTCATTTAACAGGGCAGTGGCGGAACCGAAGTGAAGAATTTGATTTTTCATGATGCTCTCTTTATCCAATTCGTCCTCTGTTACAAACGCATCTGCTCCTCGGTTAAAAATAAAATCTCTTTCGCCATCTGCCTTTAAGGAAACAAACGCCTGTGTTGTTGGATGAGCTTGATCGAATAAAAGTAAGGAAGTATCTATATGAACATTCTCTAACGTTTGCTTTAAAAAATATCCAAATGGGTCATTTCCTACCTTGCCAGAAAACTGAGCTTTTCCCCCTAACTTCACGATCGCTGCACAAACATTAGCCGGTGCACCACCAGCCTGCTTTTCGAAATGTTTTCCGTCTATTAAGTCCACGTCCACATCTGTACAGAAAAAATCAATCAATAATTCCCCGATACAAAACACCGATAAATTGGTTGTCATACATCATCAACCTACCTTTTCAACATTCTCTAATTTTCGATTTACATCATTTCTCCCAAATGGAGGAAAGCTCAGCAAGTTCTACTGAAGAGATTTTGGTGATTCCATCCTTTGAAAAAATGACCATCTTGTTATATGGTTGATTCGGATAGACTAGACTTGTGCAAACAGCCTTTCCATCATTGGCAAATACCTCTACGGAAGATGTGTCTAGCCAAATTTGCAAGTGTAGTTGGTTGTTCTCTGTTTTTACAATTGCCTCCTGTATCGCAGCAAATGATTCAGAGAAATGCTTGATTCCTGCATTCACCCGGTCCACCGTTAGCTTTTCGACTACCGCATCATACTGAATGATGACTTTTTCCTGAATCGAATTTTCAAAGATCACTCCAAACGAAGTAGAATCTCTTTTTTCAAAGGAGATCTTCACTTCCATTAAGCTACTAAGCAAATCACAATGAAAGGGGTTGTTCGGTTCAAGTAATACTTCCTCAATAACTTCACTCTCATTTCGTAATACTTGAATCTCTGATACAACTTTCTGCACCACACGCACTCCCGATTCAGTAGTGGTGAGGAAAAGTTCTCTTGGCAATGTCATCGCACTACGCCACCCCTCGGTTGGGAGTAAGTTTGCATACCGCCAGTTGCTCATCCAGCCGATATAAATTCTTCTACCATCATCCTCAGGTACATCCGACCAGCTCACTCCTGCATAGTTATCTCTGCCAAAATCAAGCCAAAGAGTCGTATTATCACCATGTTCATTCACGAATGTCTTTCCATCGAATTGTCCAATGAAGTATTGTGTTCGGGAACCTTCTAGAAAAGCTGGATCATCGCCAATGCTAACAAGCATGACCCATCGCGTATTGCTTTGGTCACCATCTACAGGCAGTTCGAATAAGTCCGGGCATTCCCACACTCCATCATGTGACCCTGCTTGATGTCCAAACTCACTAGCAAACTCCCACTCTATTAAATTACAAGAGGTATACAGGGTGACTGTTTGACCAGTTGCTAAAATCATCACCCATTTGTTGGACTCCGGATGCCAAAATACCTTTGGATCTCGGTAATCAGTAATCTCCTCGTCTGAAAGCACGGGATTTCCTTCGTATTTTATCCATGTTCGTCCGTTATCCTTGCTGTATGCCAGGCTTTGGCGTTGTCTTGGTCTCTCAGAATCCGGATACGTGTCATGGCTCGTATAAATAGCTACTAATCCTGCTTTTCCATCAAAGAAGCCCGTCGTATCATTCCAGTCGACCACGGCACTTCCAGAAAAAATCGTTCCATGCTCATCCGGATGCAGCGCAATGGGAAGCTGCTCCCAATGAACCAAATCTTTACTCACTGCATGCCCCCAGTGCATCGGTCCCCATGTTGTACCAAACGGATGATGTTGATAGAACAAATGGTATTCTCCTTCAAAGAACACCATTCCATTTGGGTCATTCATCCACTTTTCTTCAGGGGAATAATGATATTGAGGTCTGTGCTTTTCTTTATATCGTGTTTTAATCATGCTTTTTCCGCTCCTTTTTTTATAAATATAAGTAGAAGAAGGCTGTAAAAGGTTACAGCCTCGCTCCTATTTTCAGCACATTACTGATTTCTGTCATAACCTGCTTGCTTAATTTCTAGCCAATCTTGTAAGCCTAGTCGGTCAAGCTCTTTTAAGTAGCTATCCCATTCTTTTTCCACTTTTCCGTTTTGAATCCACTCTGCCCGTTTTCTCATGACGAAAGCGAACAGATCTGTTTCAATTGCCGTTAGACGATCCAGGTCTTCGATTGAGAAGAACACTCTTGGATAAATATTTTCGGCTTGCATATGTGGAACCATAACGTCCTTCAACAAACCTAATCTCCATGCAGCATCATCTGGCTTTGTTGTTACCGTACCGTAGTACTCATCAAGAATAGCTAACGGTCCACCGATATTTGTCTTTTGTCTTAACTCTACTGGTGCCGTACCCTCTAAAGGTAAATGCTTCAGCATATTCGCTGCTTCGTCGTACTCAAAGATGTTCTGTTGCTTATCATCTCCGTATGTTCCCCAGTTATTTTGTACAGACTGAATCGGATCATAAAGCTCATCAATCCACTTCGCTGTTAATTCAAGATTTTTATTGGCACTCGTAATCACCATTCTTCCGCGGTCAAAGCCCATACCATTTGTTCTTGCCACGTTCACATTCCCATCTGGACCAGCAAGTGGTTTCATCACATCGTATTTATCGTTCATACCTGTAATATTTGCTTTATCCCATGTGAAGTAAAGTCCATAGCGATTGTCTTTTCCTTTGGCGATGTACGTATTCCAATCTTGCTCAAACGCTTCAATATCAATTAACCCTTCTGCGTATAACTCATTTAAAAATTTGATTCCTTCCTTATACCCTTCATCGGAAGCAGTAAAGGCCACTTCCCCATCGTTTGTTACAACCGTATGATCCCAGTTCTCACCAAGGCCGAAAGATCCAAACAAGAAAGCTAAGTCTTCCCCACCTGGCTTATTAATAAATGACATCGGAATTTCATCGGCTTTTCCATTTCCATTTGGGTCCTGTGTTTTAAAAGCAATTAATACTTCTTTTAACTCTTCTGTTGTGGTTGGCATTTGTAGGCCTAATTTGTTTAGCCATTCAACGTTAATCCATGGGAGGTCATCTACAGAGTGAATGCTTTCTTTTCCAGAACCAAGCTCTTCGATCCAAGGGAAAGAATATATATGACCATCTGGTGCCGTCATCATTGCTTTATACTCAGGTGCTGCTTCAAGAACCTTTTGCAAATTCGGCATATACTTCTCAATTAAATCTTCAACCGGTACAATAGCACCGTCTTTTGCTAGTTTTAAAAGATCATAGTCTCCATATCCTGCGTCAATGATGGCATCTGGTAAATCTCCACTCGCCATCGCAAGATTTCTTTTTTCAACAAACACATCGGACGTGTAGTTTTTCCACTTAATATTCACACCTGTTTCTTCTTCTAGGCGTTGATAAATTACTTTTTCATTCGGATCCTTTGGAGCAAGTGGTGAGCTTTGGGTCATAAAGCTTAGTGTGACTTTTTCTTTAAGTGGAAAGCTCACATCCTCTAAGTTATACTCTTTCGATGCGGTTTCACTACCTTTATTGCTACATCCAGAAGCTATTAATAGGGTAGCTAAGGTAGCAGCTGCAATCTTTTTTCCTTTTTTCATAAAATTGACCTCCTAAGAATATTTGTAAGCATTTTCATTATTCTTTATAGTTAGTGGCTCATTATTTTAATGAACCGACCATAACACCTTTTTCAAAGTACTTTTGGAAGAATGGATACATCACAATAAGCGGTAGACTCGAAATGACAATTGATGAGTATTTAATCATTTCTGACAGCTTTTTCAGTTCAGCCATCGCCAACTGATCGCTAATCATTCCAGGATCTGTTGAGTTTTGGATCAATATGGAACGTAATACAAGCTGCAATGGATGAAGATTGGGGTCATCCAAGTAAATCATCGCATCAAAGTACGAATTCCACTGTCCTACGAATGCGTACATGGCTAAAACGAAAATAATCGGTTTGGATAGTGGCAGTACAATTTTAAAGAAGATAAGAAAATCAGAAGCCCCATCTACCTTCGCTGCTTCATGCAGCTCGTATGGAATTCCCTTGAAATACGTTCTTGCAAGGATGATATTCCACACATTGATGGCACCTGGAAGAATGATCGCCCAAATCGTATTTAACATCCCTAAGTCTTTTACAAGCAGGTAGGTTGGTATCAATCCACCGCTAAAAAACATCGTGATGATAAACATCGTCATAAAGAAGTTTTTTCCGACAAATCCGTTAACTGAAAGTGGATAGGCTGCAAACAGTGACACCACAACGGTAACAACCGCAAAGCCAACCGAATACAGAACCGAATTGATAAAGCCTTTTAGCATGGCATCATTTCCAAGAATGAGCTTATAGCCTTTCAAACTCCAATCCGAGAGATTAAAAGAGATTCCTTTATTTAATAGAACAGTTGGATCCATAAATGAGGCTAATACCACATACACTAAAGGAACCAATACGACTAACACTGCTAGAAAGAGAAAGATATTATTTAAGGTTAATATCATCCGGTCCATCCGCGTATACTTGATATTCATTGGTCTAACTCCTTTCTGATTAATATAATCCTTCGCCTTCATTCAGTTTCTTTACGATATAGTTCACAACAACTAGAAGGATAACGTTTATGATTGAGTTAAATAACCCAACTGCTGCTGAGTAAGCATAATCGCCTGCTTGTAAACCCACTTTGTAAACATAGGTTGGAAGAATTTCAGAAGTTGGTAGGTTCATCGATGTTTGCATCAAATACGCTTTTTCAAATCCAATCGCCATGATTCCCCCTGCACCTAAGATGAACGTTACAGCCATCAATGGCTTTAAGGTTGGCAAATCGATATGAATCATTCTTTGTATAATATTGGCTCCATCTAGGGTAGCAGCATTATGCAATTCAGGATCCACATTTGCTAGCGCCGCTACATAAATAATGGATGACCAGCCGGCCGCTTGCCAGATTCCAGATAGGATATAGATACTTCTAAAATAATCCGGGTCAGACAAGAACCCAATCGGCTCCCCTGTCAACATCGTGACCACCTGATTGATAGGACCTGTTGGTGATAAAAAGATAAAAAGCATCCCCACAATAACAACGACAGAGATAAAATTAGGTGCGTACAGGACAAGCTGAACATTCTTTTTAATAGCCGCACGTCGTACTTGATTCAACATAAGCGCGAGGATGATGGGTATGGGAAATCCAAGGATTAGCCCATAAAAGCTGAGTTTCAGTGTGCTCATAAAAATCGTTCCAAAGTTTGGTGAGGACAAAAACTTTGTAAAGTTTTCAATGCCAACCCATTCGCTACCCAGTATTCCTTTGATCGTACTAAAATCTTTAAAAGCAATGATCGCACCGTACATAGGAATATATTTAAAAATGATCGTGAGAATAATAGCGGGCGCAATTAACAAATAGAGAAAATAGTTTTCTCGGATATAATGTAATTTCTTGCTTAGTTTCGTTACCCTTTTCTCCGCCTGATTGGGCATCACAGCCTCTTTGCCTGCTTCCGCTTTTATTAATTCCTGCATTTTCATAACCTCCCATCTAGTTTTCTACTAAAGACCTAAGAAAGTAAGGGGTTACATTTTCTGTTTATGATGACATTCACCAAGCCCAAGCTTTCTTTCTTGGTTTAACTATAACAGGAGGAGGAAAGACGATATTTTGAGTTCTTCGGAATTCCATGTTTAAAATTTTCGGCACATGGAATCGTTTTCAAAGATGAAAAAATCCCCTAGCTTATATAGCTAGAGGATCCCTCTGTTATGGTTTCTGAAATTCCTGTATCCCTGCATTAATCTTTTCGACAGCCTCTTTGGCGGAGGTATGAACATCCTTCCCTCCGATACCAATGTCTTCAAATAAAACTCGAATCGCATTGCTTACGACTGGATAGGCTGGAGTGACTGGACGATTTTGTGAGTGCCTAAGCGTTTGCTCAATAAAAATATTTAATGGATACTGATTCAGTTCCGGGATATCTTTTACTACGGAGTATCTGGCCGGTAGATCACTTGTAATCGTGACATATTTCTTCATTCCCTCGTATCCAGTTACGTACTTAATAAACTTCCATGCTTCGTTCGGATATTTGGACTGCGACGAGATTCCAAGTGCCCACCCTCCATTAGGAGACACCTGATACGGACCCTTCGGTAATGGTGCAACTCCAAAATCCTCCCCAAGAGTAAAATCTGCATTTCTTTCAAAGTCCTTAAGTGTCCACGATCCTAATACACTCATCGCGAGCTTTCCTTTAATAAAGTCATCTGTTCCCATTTCTACTGAAGCAACTCCTTGCTCATGATAGAAATCCTGGTATAATTGCAGTGCCTCAATTGCCTTCTCTGAATCCAAATATCCACTTGCTGTTGTTGCATCTGGACTCAACACATCAGCTCCAAACTGCCACAAGAAGGGCATTTTAAAGTAGGCAGGTGCTTCTCCTTCTCCAAATCCTTGGCCAGGATCAATGCCCATGATCCCTTTTTCCGGATTGGTTACTTTTTTGGCTATCTCAATCACTTCGTCCCAAGTTAATGGTTCATCCGGATTGGGTGATGGGAAAGGAACCCCTGCTTCTTTCAGAACATGCTTATTATAAAAGAGAGCAATGCTCGATTCAGCAATGGGGGCTAAATAGATTTGGTCATTATAGCTTAACCCTCTTAAAGTAGACTTTGGGAAGTCCTCAATATTTCCCTCACTTTTCATGTACGTATCAATAGATAAGAGCGATCCTGCATTAGCATAAAGGGCAAGTGTTGGGCTATCTATTGCCATTATATCGGGAGGAGTTCCTGTTGCAATTTCTGTCCGGAGTCTCACTTCATAGTCGCTGTAAGGAATGGTTTTCATCTGAATATCGATATCCGGATTCGCCTTTTCAAAGGAAGAAACTAATTCTTCATAAGCTTTATTTTCTGCATCATTTCCTCTGTTTCTCCAAAACGTTAGCAAGGTCTTTTGCCCAGCCTTTGGTTGTGCCTCTTTCTCTTCTTTTCCATCCGGTTGGAGGAGGAAAAGAATAATGAACAACAGGGCAAGAAAAATAACGAAAGATAGAAGGTAAACCATCCGTTTTTCCATCTGTTCATATCCTTCCTATTTTTTCTTCGTATGACTGACGAAAATCTGCAGGTGTTTGCTGAAAATGCTTTTTAAAAACCGTACTAAAGTAACCAGAGTTCGAATAACCAACCAAATTGGCCACATCAATGATCTTAAGCTGCTTGTCCTTCAAAAATTCCTTTGCTTTTTCCATTCTTACATTCAGAAGATAATCGCTAAAATTTTGTCCCACTTGATGTTTAAAGGTTTCTGACAAATGAGCGCTATTAATATGAAACATTTCTGATAAAAAGGTAAGAGAGATTTCATTGGCATAATGCTGATCCAAGTACTGACGAACACCCTCAATAATCAATTTTCCATTCGAAAATCGAGCCGTTCTTACTTTTTCAATAATCAGTTGACCTAACTCTGTCAGCTGTTCAATCACTTTAGGGAAAGAATTCAATTCCCAAATACTTTGCTGACAACCCCACATCATGCTCTGAACGTCGCTTGTTTCCATATCATATTTACGGGCAGCTGATCCTAATAAAAATAGTACCCGGTTCGAGAGGAAGGAGAAGGCCATAATGGACTGAGCTTCGTTTCTTCCTAAAAGAGTCTCTAGATTTGCCTTAAATAATCCTAAATTGGCCGTTTCTACCGCATTCATCAGTTTTCTTTCCATATCTGACGAAAATTCAAAATCGTCTTCCTGTAGATGAGACGCATCTATAATCTGAGAACGAGGACCTAATTGGCTCTTGCTCCAAGCTAGTAAACTAGAAATATACCCATTTTTCAGGTTAGCTACCCCCTCAACCACACTGCCCAAGCCAATCACGGTCTCTAATTGAAGTAGATTTTGTACATTTTTCTGAATATCTCGGACCAGGCTTGGAAGCGTATCCTGTTCCTTGTCTATAACCTTTAAAAAATGAATCATATTCGCATAACTAGGATCATAAAACGGATACAATCCCTTCTCATTCTGTGCGATTTCTTTGCACATCATTTGAAAAGGGAGCCATAATTCTTTTAAACGAAGGGCTTGCTCGTTTTTATCTCTGATTTCAACTGTTATAAAACGGAATTCTCTGCTATCACTTGCCATATCTTCTAAATGAAGTTGGCGAAGTCTTTCTTTAACCATTGATGACTTCGTCCACTCTTCCTTTACTAGGTAAAGCAAATATTGTTCTTGTACTTCTTGGAGGTGGCTCATGGCGAGATGTCTCATTTGGGCAGCTTCTGCCTGCTTTTTCTTCTCTTCTTCTGTTTCTTTGCGAATTTTTCTTAAAGCTTCTTCTAGTTCATCGGGAGCAACAGGTTTTAATAAATAATCCTTTACTCCCTTTTGCATGGAACCTCTGACGTATTCAAAATCAGAGTATCCAGACAGCACGATCACTTTCACCTGTGGAAATTCTTCAAAGCAGCATTTTGCCAATTCAAGACCATCCATAATTGGCATTCTCATATCAGTGATGACAACGTCTGTTTTCATCGTTCGCAACCATTCTAAGGCTTCTTTTCCATTAGATGCTTCTCCAATGATTTCAAATCCCTCTTCTTCCCAATCAATCTTCATCCGAAGCCCCATTCGCACTTGCTTTTCGTCATCTGTGATGAGTACCTTCAGCATCTCGGGTCACCTCCACTATCCTTAATACACAGCTGGATTTTTGTCCCTATCCCTTTGGTAGAATCAATTTGATAAGAAAAGTTCTCCCCGTAGTAAAGCTTTAATCGACCGAGAACATTTCTGAGACCAATACTCGTCCCCTTACTTTGGAGAACACTTGTTGATTCTTTTGTATCTTCCTGATGAAGAAGATCAACTAATAGATCATCCGACATTCCCTCACCTTTATCTTCCACTATCAATAGTAATTGGTCATCAAGCATTTTTGTTTGAATAAAGATATCAGCATAACTTTTCTCGCTAAAGCTATATTTTACTGCATTTTCCACTAGTGGCTGGAGGATAAATTTAATCATTGGATGGTGCTTGGCAAAGCTATCTTCCTCAATTGTAATAGAAATGGTGTCCATATATCTCATCTTTAAAATATTGGTATAACTGCGAATATAGCTCATTTCTTCCCCTAAAGTGACCTCGTCATTATGAGTATTTAGAGAATACCTCATCATTCGTCCTAAATAAACGCTAACATTCATCACTTCTCTATTTTTCCCTTGAGCTGCCAAGCCACCGATGATTTCAAGCGTATTATTCATAAAATGAGGGTTAATCTGTAGCAACAAGGCTTTGTATTCTGCATCTTTCCTCCGAATATTTGCCTCATATTCGGTCTCAATTCTTGTTTTTAGTTGATCGACTGTATGTCCAAATACATTTACTAGATAACCAACTTCATTGTTTTGAGATTTAATCGTTGGCATAAACCGCTTAGCACCGGCAAAATCTCCTCTTTCGATAAAGCCCATTGCTTTTGCCAACTTCCCTAACGGACTGACAATATTGGATGAAAGCATGTACGAGGCCAAAATAGTAAGTAAGAAAACAAATCCAGAGATCGTAAGCATGCGATGGCGCAGATCGTTCGCCTTTGAAAATAAGTCCGACTTCGTTACTTCACTAAGTAAAATCCAACCACCAACAGATAATTTTTGATAAAACACGAAGTATGTTTCATTGTTCAACTTTACTTCTATTAATCCATTATTTTCTTTACTATTATTGATTTTTGTTAAGCTAGTCGAAAGCACCCGTTTCGGTGTAGAAATCTCCCCTGTTAATACATTCTCTCCTCTTCTATTTAACAAATAGGCATGTCCACTTTGTCCAATCTTGTTTTTATTTAAAGCCGTCTCAAGCAATTCAGTTGGAAAATTCACCTTGATGATGCCATAGGACGCGAGTGTATTCATATCTATCAATGGTGATATATAACTATTAATATTCCCTGGAGTGGGTTGATAGGGATCCGTATGGGACGCGACAAACGAGGTTCCATCCCTCATATATTCCTTATACCAGTTTTCCTGCTTTAAAAGGGGGTTGTTTCCCCATGCACCCGTGCCATCATTGAGCATGACCCCGACGGACATTCCATTTGAGTTATTAACCGTCATTGAAGCAAGAAGACTCTTCATTTGATTCCTGATTAATAATCTTTGATTTTTTGTCACATCCGATGATACGTTATCTGTCTTCATCCACTGCAATGTCGTTGGATTAACAAGAATTTGTTTACCTAAATCCTCCGCCTGAGTGGTGATTGATTGGATATACAACGAATATTGATCCATCATCTCCACAGTTAAATCCTGGGTCTGTTCTTCGATAACAGAAGAAAACCAACTTGGAACTAAGAAGGAGAAGACGACAAATGGAATGGTTAACAAACAGGTAAAAACCAAAAATAAACGATTACGTAATGAAAAGAACATTTCCCACCTCCTCATGCAAGAAAACCCTTACAGATAGTTCTTATACCCAATTTAGCATATCACGGTATTTTGGAACATAGGAACAGGAAATATAAAAACCAAATTTACATAAAATTACCGTCATGCATCCAATGGGGATTTCTTGGATTTTTGAGTTAAATAGGATGTCTTGTCCTTAATCGAGTAAACAGCAAAAGTAAAATAAGCGGAGGTTTTCCGGTTAGATGCAGAACGGAGCTCGTTTAGGGGTAAAATAAGGGGAGATTTTCCGCTTACGCAAAGAAAATCTCCCCTTTTTCACGTTTTTTGAGTCAATAGGCGGAATTTCTCCGTCTATTTAAGCCATTTTTAGTCGTATTTGCCAATTAAGCGGAATTTTTCCGTCTATTTATCCGCTCGGTTGCATAACCCGATTCCCCAACAGATAAAGGCGCACCCTTGTCATTCTTGATGCGGGAATCTTATATTAATGATGGTGATCATGGCCTTCCTCTTTTTCTGGAAGATCTTTTTGTAAGTATTCTAACTCACTCTTCGAAAGCTCACCAACAACGATTTGAACCTTTGGCATAATGATTGCATTACCCTTACTTGCATGAATCTTTATATAATAAAGCCCGTCACGTTCAAACGTTTTATTTATTCCATAAGTTCCTTCTTCAAGTTCACTCGGTTGTTCAACCGTAGCATGATTGGTGTCATCATGTTTCCACATTTCAAATTCTACAGAATCTACTTCTTCTACTTTTTTTCCATCTTGAGTAAGAATGACCTTGATTGGCACTGGTTCCTCACTCGTTATCCTTTCAGGTAGAACCACTTCTGCATGAAGGGGTTGTTCTTGCAAATATAACTCAGCCGCATCCTCTTTAAGAGAACATCCACCAAATAACAAACCAAAGATTGTGATTAAAAATACCTTTTTCAACGTTCCATCCCCCTTGTTGCTACACATGTAAAAACCTCTTCAAGAATGGGATTCTTTTAATCAATAACACATCCATCAGAAAAATGACGATCAGGGACAAACCAACCAAAGGAAACAGAATACCCAAACCTATTAAAACGAATAAAAATAGCTTCATATTTTTAATGCTAGTCGATTTTGGTGCACCCATACTCTTTCTCGGCTTCCGCTTTAGCCATAAATAAAATCCACTAATGGCCACAAGGATGATTCCTAAGCAAATAAGAAGACTTGCCAACTGATTGATTAACCCAAATTGTGTTCCTTTATGCAAGGTAATCCCTAACGCAACAACTTGTCCGATGAATCCATAATGATCAAATCGATAGTCCGTTAACACCGCGCCCGAGTATTGGTCAATATGCATCGTGATCTCGTCCTCAGCTTTTGGCGGGAAAGCGGATAACGTGTACACTCCCGTTGCTTCTTTTGGAAGAAAGACTGTATAACTTGGATGTACCCCTTCACGGTTAGCAATCTGAACCACATCATCGATCGAGACTGGGATAAAGCCTTGTACTTCTGAAACCGGGACATCTAATGTTTCAGCTGCCCATGGAACCTCCGCAATATCTTTCGTAACGGTCGAGACAGGTGCATTTCCTACCCAAACGGAAGGGGGATATCCTGCCCCAGAGTTGGTAGCGATCGTTTGAAACTGGGTTCCCCAAAACCCTGACCACGGTAACCCTGTCATAACCAAAAATAACATTCCTGCTGTTATCCAAAAAGCAGGAACAACATGTAGATCTCTAGCTAAAATACTTCTTCCTTTATTCCATCTCATATAAAGGACACCTGACATATTCGGCTTCTTTCTAGGCAGCCATAAATAAAGACCTGTAACCATCAAAACGATGGTCCAGCATGCAGCTAATTCTACGATTCTATCTCCAATTGTTCCTATCATTAACTCGCCGTGAAATTCCTCAATTTTATCCATGATGCGATCTTCACTATTTAATTCACCTATGAATTTTCCCGTATACGGATCAACAAAGACGGTTAATGATTGATCATTTACAGTGAGACCTACCTCGCTCGAACGTGTAGCATTTTCTCCCGGCCGATATTTAGATATCACTGCGTCAGGATATAGCCTCTTTACTTCTTCTATTTGTTGCGATGCCGGAATTTTATCACCCTGTGGCGTAACCTCGAATAAATCTTGATATATCACCTGTTCGATCTGTGGCTTAAATAAATAGATAGAACCCGTAACGGCAAGGATGATTAAGAAAGGTGCAACAATAATCCCAGCATAAAAATGCCATCTCCATACAGCCCGATAAAGAGATGATTTTTGTTGTGCGTCTGATTTCGTTGTTGTGTTGATAACCGTTTCCACTTATAGATCTCCTTCTTGAACAATGTCATTTTCATTACCGTAACCAAGTTTACCGTTCATTTGTGATATAAGTATGAAATTCATAAAAAAAAGAGATAGAATCACAGATCCCATCCCTTTTACTCCTATAAAAGCCCCACCATTTTCAGTCCGTGAAGAATACCATCTTCTTCAACTGACTTGGTAACGAACCTAGCCACTTCTTTTACTTGTTCCTCTCCATTTCCCATAGCTACGCTGTTTTTCACTGTGGAGAGCATTTCCAAATCATTAAGTCCATCACCAAAAGCATATTGACTTTCAGCTGGAAATCCAAGCGCATCTACGATCTTTTGGATCCCCTTTGCTTTTGATCCACCCTTTGGCACGATGTCTAAGGAAACAGGATGCCATCGGACAAAATCAAACGCATCATATTGCTCTGCGTATTGCTTTTCCTCCCCTTCAGTACAGAAAAGTAGGGTTTGATACAAGTCACGACCTTTGTAATAGTGAGGATCATGTGTAGGAAATCGATCAATTTTTAACGTATCGATGCTCTGTTTAATATAGTCATGCTCCGGTACGTTGGCTCTCATATCTTCATGATCCATAAACACAACGGGATGATCATTCTCAAGAGCAGCAGCAGTTAATTTTTCAAGTGACTCAATATGTAATGGATTTGTATGTAAGACATTTCCATTTAATACAACATACTGGCCGTTATAGCTTACGTATGTATGAATGTCTAACTCTTGTCTCAACTCTTCAAACATAAAAGGAGCTCTTCCTGTAGCAATCGCTACCTCATGACCCAGCTCTTTCAATGTGAAAATCGCTTCTTTTGTTGAGGCAGGTAACTCTTTGTTATGGGTAAGTAAGGTTCCGTCGATATCAAAAAAAATCACACTACGATTTGTCATTCACTCTCCAACTTTCCATGTAGATTATTGTTCTATTTTATCAGTTTGTCATGTTTTTACAACCAACGCCTATAGAAGTCTCCCTTGACGGTTCGCTTAATTTCTTGTTATTTTTAGCACATTGTTTTACACTGAGTCCATTCCAATCGATGGAGGTTTATTCTTGAATCTAATACTTAACCAGTTGAACAAATTAACTTACAAACAAATCGTAATGTATGTACTACTAGCTCTTTGTTTTGTAAGCTCTGTTATTTTTGTGAATAACAATTACTCATTCTATGAACGCCCCATAGCGAAGGTCATCGAGACCAAACTAGAAGATTCCACCAAAGTAACGGACATGCATAATAATGAAGATCAACTATTCACACAACAAATAGTAGCCGAATTAAAAAATGGAGATAAAAAGGGAGAGCTGATCCATTTAACCAACCAATATTCCGCTTCAGGAGCTTATGACCAAGAATATCAGGTTGGAAATGAACTGTTTGTATGGATGGATACGAATACTCATGAAGATGGAGTATTAACCGGAAGCATCAAAAACGTAAAACGAGATAAATACGTGCTAATCGTAGCATGGATTTTTATCTTCACTTTGCTTTTTGTTGGAAAAAAGCAAGGGTTGTTTTCAATTGTCAGCTTAGCAGTCAACGCCGTTCTCCTCTCGTATGCCTTAGATATGTATGTAAAAACATCAGCCATCAGCTTGTTAGTCGCTTGCAGTATCAGTGCGATCCTATTTACTGCCATCTCCTTGCTACTTGTTAACGGTTTTAATGAAAAAACCTATTCAGCAGTAATAGCCACCCTTGTAACAACCTTTGTTTCTCTATTCATAGCTTATCTAGTACTGTGGCTAACTTCTGAAGAAGGCCTTCGTTACGAAGAAATGCAGTTTCTCACTCGTCCCCCTCAAACGGTATTTATGGCGGGAATATTAGTCGGATCTCTAGGTGCTGTGATGGATGTAGCCATTACTATGTCTTCTTCTATCTTTGGGTTGTACGAAAAAAACAATCATATATCAATAAAAGTGCTTAAAGCTTCTGGTATGGAAATTGGAAAAGATGTGATGGGAACGATGACCAATATATTGTTCTTTGCCTATATAAGTGGTTCTATCCCAATGCTCATTTTATATATGAAGAATGGTTCTCCTCTTGGATACACTCTTTCCATGAATCTTTCCCTGGAATTAGCTAGGGCCCTTGCTGGTGGAATCGGAATTGTATTAACGATCCCGATCGGTCTATATATATCTATCTTTTTTGTTAACCGAAAGAGGGCAAAATCATGAATGCATTATTCTGTCTAGCAGTGATTTTATTTATTCTAATGGTAGTGATAGGTGGGAAAAAAGGAGCAAAGTCTTTTATTGCCTTATTTTTGAATTTTGCTGTCCTCCTTTTAACCATCCTTATCATGACGGATCCAAATGCAAACCCAATTATTCTAACCATAATTGCCTGTACAATCATTAGTTGTATTAATCTCTTTTTTATCAATGAAATAAACAATAAAACCATCACTGCCTTTGTTTCTACCATCATCACCTTGGCTATATTGCTATTTTTCATTGTGGTTGTCACAGAGGAATCAATGATTCAAGGATTTGGAGAAGAAGAAACGGAAGAACTCAGCATGTTCTCTTTGTATTTAGGAGTCGACTTTGTAAAGATTGGGGCGGCCATGATTATTATGAGTACGATAGGAGCCATTATTGATGTGGCCATTTCCATTGCTTCTCCTATGCGCGAGCTCTACAATCATAATCAGCAGGTTAGTAGGAAGGATTTATTTTCATTTGGAATCAGCATTGGCAGAGATATACTTGGAACCAATACAAATACATTATTTTTCGCCTTCTTTGGCGGATACTTAGCTATGCTTATTTGGTTTAAAGACCTTTCTTACTCACTTGGAGACATTGTCAATTCAAAAATATTCAGTTCTGAAATGATTAACATTCTTTGTGCTGGAATAGGCGTAGCCTTGATTATTCCGATTACCTCATGGATCACTGCATATTATTTAGATAAAACAAGAGAAAAATCTCATTAAAAATGGGCTTTGTGTATATACACACAAGCCCTTCTTTTTTACATTATTGAAAAGATCGCCAAAAGGCTCCCGTTTCATTGATTACACTCTTTATGTCTTGATAAGAGATTTTAAACTCTGGGAATCCTAGAGCATAGGCTGCGATCTCATAGGGCTTAAAATAGATGACTAGCTCCTCTTTCGTTACATAAAAAGGTTGGTTTTCTACTATCCCTTTATAATCTTCTTCGTTAATATAGGAATCCTCTTGTTGTTGAATCTGCTTCCTTATGACCTCACTTAGTACGTTTACATAATTACTGTCAGGCTTAAATAAATCCTTTAATGCATAAATACGGCTCGTATTTAGATCAATGGGAATATTGATTTTTGATGGCATACCATGGGCTGCACCAAAGGTATACTCATATCCTGTCAATTCCAAAACGAGTAAATGTTTCTTATAAAATTGGACATTAAAATCGCCAGAATAACTATAATATAACGGTTCATTCTTAGGTAATTCCTTCACTCTTGATGTTTCCCTTAACACTTGGTTTACTTTAGACTGAGCTTCTTTATCCGTCATTCCAACAATTTGTGGATAATACACTAGATAATCTTTAGTCGGTCTATACTTTCCTTCATGAATAAAAAGAGAGCTATTTAAGGGAAGAATGGAGTTTTGTGCCCAAATGAGATGGCCATATCTATTAAAGTATGAATATCGTTCATCAACAAAGGCTTGAATCAAATGGTCTTTTAAACTAAGTGTTCCTACTCCATGAATTACGGGTAGATTCAAAGCTCGTCTGCCGTTTTTATTGATAAAAAAAGAGCTTATCCCTTTTGTTACGCTGCTATATTTTCCTTCAAATTCATTCATACTGTCATAACTAAAATCCGTCAAAAATACACCAGTAGTCGTATCGGCAAGTGCAAAAATCGTCCCAGCCTGAGGATACTCTGGGTCAATCGCTTTGGCAACAGAAGCCCGCTCTCCCCCTAACAGTTGAATATCATGGTATTTTGGTTCAAGAATATAAGCTCCTGTTTTATCAATAAATCCATATTCGTTTTTATAATCCTCTGAGACATTAACAATGGCTCTTCCCTTCTCAAAGGGACCAGCATACGAAAAGCGAGGAGGGATGACGACCTTCCCTGCTTCATTTACATACCCAGCTTTATCCCGAACAGTTTTCCTAAAGGAAATCAATGCTTCACTTAACGGACCCATTTGTTCAAAAGGATAGATAGTAAGGATCTCACCATCCAACCCAATAATTGCAGATGTACCGTCCTTCAGTCCTACTATTGCTTTACCGTCACGAAAATCATGTGCATAGATATATTGAGGAGGAATGATTATGTTCCCACTAGAATCTAAATAGCCATAAAGAAATTCTGTTCTATTTACAAATTCCTGAATAACAGCTCGTTGTTCCCGAAAATCACCAATATACGAAAACGGGTAGGGCTTGTCATTTAGAATTTCTCCTTTCTCATTAATCACGCTATACCCCTTTTCATCCTCAAATACAAATGCAAGGCCTTCAAAAAAGGAATAAATGGAATGATAAATGGGGCGGACTACAAACTTGCCGTTTTGGTCAATTATACCTGCACGACCGTTTAGCCATACGATTGCCAGCCCGTTCGGTTGGAATACATTTACTTCCTCATATTGAGGAGGGATAACAAATTGTCCTATATTATTGATATATCCCCATTGAATCCCCTCTATAGTTCTAATTGAAGCTGGAAATAACTCATTCACGACACGGTGATTTTCCATGTATCTATCACTCCATATGAACATTTTTTCAATAGCATATGGGGTGATTCTATGATAAGTGTTTATCCAGAAAATCTAGTACCTAATTAATTTTGGCGGGCTCATCAAACTTCGGCCCCCTTTGACAGGTACTCTCCAAAAGCTTTGGAATAAGAAAAAAATTGGTGAAAAAGCCACCTTGTCATTATGTTGATTGGCTGTTGTTTAGCTGATTGCAAGGGGGATTCGGACAGAACTTGATGTCATTTGCACTTGGGAGTCCGAATTTATGGGGTATTTAGACAGGACTTGACTGACTTTGACTCTGGTTGTCCGAATCCACGGGGTATTCAGACTGAATTTGACTGAATTTGCCTTTGGTTGTCCGAATCCATAGGGTATTCAGACAGGACTTGACTGACTTTGACTCTGGTTGTCCGAATCCATAGGGAATTCGGACAGGATTTGACTGAATTTGCCTTTGGTTGTCCGAATCCACGGGGTATTCGGACAGGACTTAACTGACTTTGCCTTTGGTTGTCCGAATCCACGGGGTATTCGGACAGGACTTGACTGACTTTAACTTTGGTTGTCCGAATCCATAGGGAATTCGGACAGGGATTGAGAATCCCAATCAAACTAAAATAAGTGTAAGGCAGAAGCGCTTTTACTAGAAAAAATACTCATATTTTACTAATAATCCATTCTTATTCCGTGCTTTTCCTAACCACTAGTTCAGAACCAAGGTAGAGTGTTTTAACAATTTTCCGCTTCTCTACCACTCTTTCAAGCAATAACTGTACTGCATTCTTACATAATTCCATTAAATCAATGTGAAAAGTCGTAAGTGGTGGAGATACATACTTTGCGATACTAATATTATTTACACTAATAAGATTAACTCGCCCTGGTATCGCAATACCATATTCATTTAAAGCCTGTAAACAACCAACCGCAATCGGATCAGCAGCTATATAAAATGCAGTGGGCAATTCCTCTCCCAATGTATCTATGGCATTCTTCATAAGAGAGTACCCGTTATCCACGGAAAAGCCTCTCCGACAAAATACATATCGATCATTCAACTGACCCTTCTCTGTCATATAGGCACGAAATGTTTTCTCTCTTATATCCATTTCCTCAAGCCCTGTATTCGGATTATGAAATGTGCCTCCAATGAAGCCGATTCTGCTATGCCCCTTGTCAACAAAGAAATCCACTGCTCTTTTCGTCATTTCAGACAGGTCCGGCCGAACGGAATCGTAATGAACAGAGTCCGGAGTTGTATCAATAAATACTCCATTTGGGGTAATGCTTCTGAGGCGGTGTAATTCTTTGTCTGTAAAAGACCCCACCGCTATAAATCCCTTGATATTATCAGGAATTTTCGCTATTCCATCTGCGATTTTGTACGTGGTAAGCTCCACATTAAACTTTTTTGCCCACTTTTCAATTTCAAGCCTCATCGTTTTAAAGTAAACGTCTTCAAGCTCCTCTTGATCTGTTAGCCAATACAAAAATACGATATTATTTACTAACTGCCGAACGGTTTTTCTTCTATAGTTAAGCTTCTCAGCTACCTCATATATTTTCTCACGTGTTTCATCTGGTACAGAAAGGCTCTCATCATTATTCAACACTCGGGAAACGGTGGAAATCGAAAAACCCGCCTGTTCTGCTATATCTTTAATCGTTGCCATTGTCAATTACCTCCAATTATCCATACCCATATTATACGATTCAACCACCACCCTAACAAGTAAATTTTTTTACTAATTAATAGGAAAAATTTTTATTTATAATTTCACACTTTGAATATACACTACAAAAGTGTTACACCGAACAACCCTCTCGTGCATAGCATGCCTAGAGATTTATGTTTAAAATACAGAGGTGAGAAATATTTATGGTTTCATATATGGATTATACATCTCCATCCACTCAATTCACTTTTGATGTTAATACAAGTCCCTTGTTCATTAAAGATAACAAAAACTATATTAATGTTTTAGGTATTAAACAGTTGAATACACTTGAAAATGTGTCTCTCTTAGATATTTTCCTTAGTACGAATAATATAGTAGAACCGCATTATCACCAAAATGCAGCCGAACTTGTATATTGTATTTCTGGTTCTGCTACAGTATCGATACTAAATCCTTTTACAAAACAAATCCTAAATTACACTATTACACCTGGACAAGTGGCAAATGTTCCACAAGGATGGTGGCATTATGAAATAGCTCTAGTTGATAACACCCATCTTTTG